>NZ_JANCOB010000030.1:0-3286 GCF_024296565.1 Klebsiella sp. SWET4
CTTGAGCGTCGATTTTTGTGATGCTCGTCAGGGGGGCGGAGCCTATGGAAAAACGCCAGCAACGCGGCCTTTTTACGGTTCCTGGCCTTTTGCTGGCCTTTTGCTCACATGTTCTTTCCTGCGTTATCCCCTGATTCTGTGGATAACCGTATTACCGCCATGCATTAGTTATTAATAGTAATCAATTACGGGGTCATTAGTTCATAGCCCATATATGGAGTTCCGCGTTACATAACTTACGGTAAATGGCCCGCCTGGCTGACCGCCCAACGACCCCCGCCCATTGACGTCAATAATGACGTATGTTCCCATAGTAACGCCAATAGGGACTTTCCATTGACGTCAATGGGTGGAGTATTTACGGTAAACTGCCCACTTGGCAGTACATCAAGTGTATCATATGCCAAGTACGCCCCCTATTGACGTCAATGACGGTAAATGGCCCGCCTGGCATTATGCCCAGTACATGACCTTATGGGACTTTCCTACTTGGCAGTACATCTACGTATTAGTCATCGCTATTACCATGGTGATGCGGTTTTGGCAGTACATCAATGGGCGTGGATAGCGGTTTGACTCACGGGGATTTCCAAGTCTCCACCCCATTGACGTCAATGGGAGTTTGTTTTGGCACCAAAATCAACGGGACTTTCCAAAATGTCGTAACAACTCCGCCCCATTGACGCAAATGGGCGGTAGGCGTGTACGGTGGGAGGTCTATATAAGCAGAGCTGGTTTAGTGAACCGTCAGATCCGCTAGCGCTACCGGACTCAGATCTCGAGCTCAAGCTTCGAATTCTGCAGTCGACGGTACCGCGGGCCCGGGATCCACCGGTCGCCACCATGGACAACACCGAGGACGTCATCAAGGAGTTCATGCAGTTCAAGGTGCGCATGGAGGGCTCCGTGAACGGCCACTACTTCGAGATCGAGGGCGAGGGCGAGGGCAAGCCCTACGAGGGCACCCAGACCGCCAAGCTGCAGGTGACCAAGGGCGGCCCCCTGCCCTTCGCCTGGGACATCCTGTCCCCCCAGTTCCAGTACGGCTCCAAGGCCTACGTGAAGCACCCCGCCGACATCCCCGACTACATGAAGCTGTCCTTCCCCGAGGGCTTCACCTGGGAGCGCTCCATGAACTTCGAGGACGGCGGCGTGGTGGAGGTGCAGCAGGACTCCTCCCTGCAGGACGGCACCTTCATCTACAAGGTGAAGTTCAAGGGCGTGAACTTCCCCGCCGACGGCCCCGTAATGCAGAAGAAGACTGCCGGCTGGGAGCCCTCCACCGAGAAGCTGTACCCCCAGGACGGCGTGCTGAAGGGCGAGATCTCCCACGCCCTGAAGCTGAAGGACGGCGGCCACTACACCTGCGACTTCAAGACCGTGTACAAGGCCAAGAAGCCCGTGCAGCTGCCCGGCAACCACTACGTGGACTCCAAGCTGGACATCACCAACCACAACGAGGACTACACCGTGGTGGAGCAGTACGAGCACGCCGAGGCCCGCCACTCCGGCTCCCAGTAGAGCGGCCGCGACTCTAGATCATAATCAGCCATACCACATTTGTAGAGGTTTTACTTGCTTTAAAAAACCTCCCACACCTCCCCCTGAACCTGAAACATAAAATGAATGCAATTGTTGTTGTTAACTTGTTTATTGCAGCTTATAATGGTTACAAATAAAGCAATAGCATCACAAATTTCACAAATAAAGCATTTTTTTCACTGCATTCTAGTTGTGGTTTGTCCAAACTCATCAATGTATCTTAAGGCGTAAATTGTAAGCGTTAATATTTTGTTAAAATTCGCGTTAAATTTTTGTTAAATCAGCTCATTTTTTAACCAATAGGCCGAAATCGGCAAAATCCCTTATAAATCAAAAGAATAGACCGAGATAGGGTTGAGTGTTGTTCCAGTTTGGAACAAGAGTCCACTATTAAAGAACGTGGACTCCAACGTCAAAGGGCGAAAAACCGTCTATCAGGGCGATGGCCCACTACGTGAACCATCACCCTAATCAAGTTTTTTGGGGTCGAGGTGCCGTAAAGCACTAAATCGGAACCCTAAAGGGAGCCCCCGATTTAGAGCTTGACGGGGAAAGCCGGCGAACGTGGCGAGAAAGGAAGGGAAGAAAGCGAAAGGAGCGGGCGCTAGGGCGCTGGCAAGTGTAGCGGTCACGCTGCGCGTAACCACCACACCCGCCGCGCTTAATGCGCCGCTACAGGGCGCGTCCCATTCGCCATTCAGGCTGCGCAACTGTTGGGAAGGGCGATCGGTGCGGGCCTCTTCGCTATTACGCCAGCTGGCGAAAGGGGGATGTGCTGCAAGGCGATTAAGTTGGGTAACGCCAGGGTTTTCCCAGTCACGACGTTGTAAAACGACGGCCAGTGAATTGTAATACGACTCACTATAGGGCGAATTGGGTACCGGGCCCCCCCTCGAGGTCGACGGTATCGATAAGCTTGATTCCCGGAATTCTTTGCCATGGACCAGGACTATGAGCGAAGGCTCCTGCGGCAGATCATCATCCAGAATGAGAACACAGTGCCCTGTGTTTCAGAGATGCGGAGAACCCTGACACCAGCCAACTCCCCAGTGTCTTCACCCAGCAAGCATGGTGACCGCTTCATCCCCTCGCGGGCCGGGGCCAACTGGAGCGTGAACTTCCACAGGATCAATGAAAATGAGAAGTCCCCCAGCCAGAACCGCAAAGCCAAGGACGCCACCTCGGACAATGGCAAAGACGGCCTGGCCTACTCCGCACTGCTGAAGAATGAGCTGCTGGGTGCCGGCATCGAGAAGGTTCAGGACCCACAGACGGAGGACCGGCGGCTGCAGCCGTCCACACCAGAGCACAAGGGGCTCTTTACGTATTCCCTCAGCAGCAAGCGCTCGAGTCCAGATGATGGCAATGACGTGTCCCCATACTCTCTGTCCCCCGTTAGCAACAAAAGTCAGAAGCTGCTGCGGTCACCACGGAAGCCCACACGCTAAGAATTCCCGCATCGAATTCCTGCAGCCCGGGGGATCCACTAGTTCTAGAGCGGCCGCCACCGCGGTGGAGCTCCAGCTTTTGTTCCCTTTAGTGAGGGTTAATTTCGAGCTTGGCGTAATCATGGTCATAGCTGTTTCCTGTGTGAAATTGTTATCCGCTCACAATTCCACACAACATACGAGCCGGAAGCATAAAGTGTAAAGCCTGGGGTGCCTAATGAGTGAGCTAACTCACATTAATTGCGTTGCGCTCACCAGGCTGCGCAACTGTTGCGCCACATTAATTGCGTTGCGCT
>NZ_JANCOB010000031.1:0-1751 GCF_024296565.1 Klebsiella sp. SWET4
ACATCTTCGGGTTGTGAGGTTAAGCGACTAAGCGTACACGGTGGATGCCCTGGCAGTCAGAGGCGATGAAGGACGTGCTAATCTGCGAAAAGCGTCGGTAAGGTGATATGAACCGTTATAACCGGCGATGTCCGAATGGGGAAACCCAGTGCAATTCGTTGCACTATCGTTAACTGAATACATAGGTTAACGAGGCGAACCGGGGGAACTGAAACATCTAAGTACCCCGAGGAAAAGAAATCAACCGAGATTCCCCCAGTAGCGGCGAGCGAACGGGGAGCAGCCCAGAGTCTGAATCAGCTTGTGTGTTAGTGGAACGGTCTGGAAAGTCCGACGGTACAGGGTGATAGTCCCGTACACCAAAATGCACAGGTTGTGAACTCGAAGAGTAGGGCGGGACACGTGGTATCCTGTCTGAATATGGGGGGACCATCCTCCAAGGCTAAATACTCCTGACTGACCGATAGTGAACCAGTACCGTGAGGGAAAGGCGAAAAGAACCCCGGCGAGGGGAGTGAAAAAGAACCTGAAACCGTGTACGTACAAGCAGTGGGAGCACCTTTATGGTGTGACTGCGTACCTTTTGTATAATGGGTCAGCGACTTATATTCTGTAGCAAGGTTAACCGTATAGGGGAGCCGCAGGGAAACCGAGTCTTAACTGGGCGTTAAGTTGCAGGGTATAGACCCGAAACCCGGTGATCTAGCCATGGGCAGGTTGAAGGTTGGGTAACACTAACTGGAGGACCGAACCGACTAATGTTGAAAAATTAGCGGATGACTTGTGGCTGGGGGTGAAAGGCCAATCAAACCGGGAGATAGCTGGTTCTCCCCGAAAGCTATTTAGGTAGCGCCTCGTGAATTCATCTTCGGGGGTAGAGCACTGTTTCGGCTAGGGGGTCATCCCGACTTACCAACCCGATGCAAACTACGAATACCGAAGAATGTTATCACGGGAGACACACGGCGGGTGCTAACGTCCGTCGTGAAGAGGGAAACAACCCAGACCGCCAGCTAAGGTCCCAAAGTCATGGTTAAGTGGGAAACGATGTGGGAAGGCACAGACAGCCAGGATGTTGGCTTAGAAGCAGCCATCATTTAAAGAAAGCGTAATAGCTCACTGGTCGAGTCGGCCTGCGCGGAAGATGTAACGGGGCTAAACCATGCACCGAAGCTGCGGCAGCGACACTATGTGTTGTTGGGTAGGGGAGCGTTCTGTAAGCCTGCGAAGGTGGCCTGTGAGGGCTGCTGGAGGTATCAGAAGTGCGAATGCTGACATAAGTAACGATAAAGCGGGTGAAAAGCCCGCTCGCCGGAAGACCAAGGGTTCCTGTCCAACGTTAATCGGGGCAGGGTGAGTCGACCCCTAAGGCGAGGCCGAAAGGCGTAGTCGATGGGAAACAGGTTAATATTCCTGTACTTGGTGTTACTGCGAAGGGGGGACGGAGAAGGCTATGTTAGCCGGGCGACGGTTGTCCCGGTTTAAGCATGTAGGCGGAGGTTCCAGGTAAATCCGGTACCTTTTAACGCTGAGGTGTGATGACGAGGCACTACGGTGCTGAAGTAACAAATGCCCTGCTTCCAGGAAAAGCCTCTAAGCATCAGGTAACATTAAATCGTACCCCAAACCGACACAGGTGGTCAGGTAGAGAATACCAAGGCGCTTGAGAGAACTCGGGTGAAGGAACTAGGCAAAATGGTGCCGTAACTTCGGGAGAAGGCACGCTGGTGTGTAGGTGAAGTCCCTGCGGA
>NZ_JANCOB010000032.1:0-2403 GCF_024296565.1 Klebsiella sp. SWET4
CGCTGCGCGTAACCACCACACCCGCCGCGCTTAATGCGCCGCTACAGGGCGCGTCAGGTGGCACTTTTCGGGGAAATGTGCGCGGAACCCCTATTTGTTTATTTTTCTAAATACATTCAAATATGTATCCGCTCATGAGACAATAACCCTGATAAATGCTTCAATAATATTGAAAAAGGAAGAGTCCTGAGGCGGAAAGAACCAGCTGTGGAATGTGTGTCAGTTAGGGTGTGGAAAGTCCCCAGGCTCCCCAGCAGGCAGAAGTATGCAAAGCATGCATCTCAATTAGTCAGCAACCATAGTCCCGCCCCTAACTCCGCCCAGTTCCGCCCATTCTCCGCCCCATGGCTGACTAATTTTTTTTATTTATGCAGAGGCCGAGGCCGCCTCGGCCTCTGAGCTATTCCAGAAGTAGTGTGGAGGCTTTTTTGGAGGCCTAGGCTTTTGCAAAGATCGATCAAGAGACAGGATGAGGATCGTTTCGCATGATTGAACAAGATGGATTGCACGCAGGTTCTCCGGCCGCTTGGGTGGAGAGGCTATTCGGCTATGACTGGGCACAACAGACAATCGGCTGCTCTGATGCCGCCGTGTTCCGGCTGTCAGCGCAGGGGCGCCCGGTTCTTTTTGTCAAGACCGACCTGTCCGGTGCCCTGAATGAACTGCAAGACGAGGCAGCGCGGCTATCGTGGCTGGCCACGACGGGCGTTCCTTGCGCAGCTGTGCTCGACGTTGTCACTGAAGCGGGAAGGGACTGGCTGCTATTGGGCGAAGTGCCGGGGCAGGATCTCCTGTCATCTCACCTTGCTCCTGCCGAGAAAGTATCCATCATGGCTGATGCAATGCGGCGGCTGCATACGCTTGATCCGGCTACCTGCCCATTCGACCACCAAGCGAAACATCGCATCGAGCGAGCACGTACTCGGATGGAAGCCGGTCTTGTCGATCAGGATGATCTGGACGAAGAGCATCAGGGGCTCGCGCCAGCCGAACTGTTCGCCAGGCTCAAGGCGAGCATGCCCGACGGCGAGGATCTCGTCGTGACCCATGGCGATGCCTGCTTGCCGAATATCATGGTGGAAAATGGCCGCTTTTCTGGATTCATCGACTGTGGCCGGCTGGGTGTGGCGGACCGCTATCAGGACATAGCGTTGGCTACCCGTGATATTGCTGAAGAGCTTGGCGGCGAATGGGCTGACCGCTTCCTCGTGCTTTACGGTATCGCCGCTCCCGATTCGCAGCGCATCGCCTTCTATCGCCTTCTTGACGAGTTCTTCTGAGCGGGACTCTGGGGTTCGAAATGACCGACCAAGCGACGCCCAACCTGCCATCACGAGATTTCGATTCCACCGCCGCCTTCTATGAAAGGTTGGGCTTCGGAATCGTTTTCCGGGACGCCGGCTGGATGATCCTCCAGCGCGGGGATCTCATGCTGGAGTTCTTCGCCCACCCTAGGGGGAGGCTAACTGAAACACGGAAGGAGACAATACCGGAAGGAACCCGCGCTATGACGGCAATAAAAAGACAGAATAAAACGCACGGTGTTGGGTCGTTTGTTCATAAACGCGGGGTTCGGTCCCAGGGCTGGCACTCTGTCGATACCCCACCGAGACCCCATTGGGGCCAATACGCCCGCGTTTCTTCCTTTTCCCCACCCCACCCCCCAAGTTCGGGTGAAGGCCCAGGGCTCGCAGCCAACGTCGGGGCGGCAGGCCCTGCCATAGCCTCAGGTTACTCATATATACTTTAGATTGATTTAAAACTTCATTTTTAATTTAAAAGGATCTAGGTGAAGATCCTTTTTGATAATCTCATGACCAAAATCCCTTAACGTGAGTTTTCGTTCCACTGAGCGTCAGACCCCGTAGAAAAGATCAAAGGATCTTCTTGAGATCCTTTTTTTCTGCGCGTAATCTGCTGCTTGCAAACAAAAAAACCACCGCTACCAGCGGTGGTTTGTTTGCCGGATCAAGAGCTACCAACTCTTTTTCCGAAGGTAACTGGCTTCAGCAGAGCGCAGATACCAAATACTGTTCTTCTAGTGTAGCCGTAGTTAGGCCACCACTTCAAGAACTCTGTAGCACCGCCTACATACCTCGCTCTGCTAATCCTGTTACCAGTGGCTGCTGCCAGTGGCGATAAGTCGTGTCTTACCGGGTTGGACTCAAGACGATAGTTACCGGATAAGGCGCAGCGGTCGGGCTGAACGGGGGGTTCGTGCACACAGCCCAGCTTGGAGCGAACGACCTACACCGAACTGAGATACCTACAGCGTGAGCTATGAGAAAGCGCCACGCTTCCCGAAGGGAGAAAGGCGGACAGGTATCCGGTAAGCGGCAGGGTCGGAACAGGAGAGCGCACGAGGGAGCTTCCAGGGGGAAACGCCTGGTATCTTTATAGTCC
>NZ_JANCOB010000033.1:0-1688 GCF_024296565.1 Klebsiella sp. SWET4
AGGTAACAGATTCTAAAGACGGAAGTGCTTTGCCAAATGTAACCGTTACGGTAAAAGGCACTACTGTTATTACTCAAACCAATGCATCGGGTATTTTTAAAATTAAAGTGCCTGCTTCAGCAACAACTTTAGTCATTACTTCAGTGGGTTACGGTAACCAGGAAGTAGCTATTGGTGCCGGCGAAATTGCAGTTAAGCTTAACCAAACCAGCACGGCTTTAACGGATGTGGTTGTAATTGGTTATGGTACTGCCAACAAAAGAGACTTAACAGGTAGCATTGTAAAAATAGCTGGTAAAGAGGTAGCCGATAAACCAAACACCAATCCTGTTGCTTCCCTGCAGGGTAAAGTAGCCGGATTATATGTTGTTAATAGTGGTACACCCGGCGCTGCGCCTGATATCCGTATCCGCGGTACAGTAAGCATTGGGCAGGTGCATCCTTTGTATGTGGTAGATGGTATCTTTAATGATAATATCGATTACTTAAACCCCAGCGATATTGAATCTATCGAAGTATTAAAAGATCCTTCTTCCTTGGCCATCTTTGGTATTAAAGGCGCTACCGGTGTAATTGCTATTACCACTAAAAAAGCTAAAGCAGGGCAAACTGTTATCAACTTCAATACTTCTTACGGGTATAAAAAACTGGTTGATAAAATTCAAATGGCCGATGCTTCTCAGTTCAATACTTTATTTGCCGAAGAAAATGCGAATAACAGTGTTAGTACTCCTGATTATTCTGCATTAACTGCCAATACCGATTGGACAGACGCTGTAACCAGAACAGGTAATTTCAGCAATAGCAATTTGAGTATTTCGGGAAGTTCCGAAAAAAATAAATTCAGTTTTGGATTAGGATATCTTTCCGATGAAGGTATAATTAAGCACGAACAACTTAAAAAGATCACAATCTCTTTAAGTGATGAATTTAAAGTTACTAAAAACATTAAACTCGGATTTACCTTTAATACATCCAGAACTAATAATCCTTATGGCGCTTCATGGGTATTAGATGCTGCACGTAAAGTAATGCCGCAGGTTTCTGCCTTACCAAAATCTATCAAGGTTCAAAATCCTTATGGTACTGATAGTTTAACCATTCCAGTTTATTCAGGATTACATGCTGGTTTGCAAAACTCTGGGGTTGTTAACCCATTATTGATTCTTGAAAATGAATGGGATAAAACTATTAGCCTTGAAAACAGATATGTGGGTAGCGCTTATACCGATATTAACCTGTTAAAGTACTTTAATTTCAGGGCTACCTGGTATGCGGATATGAGCAACAGCGATACAAGAGTTTACACACCTTTGTATTATTTTTATAATCCTTTAACCGGATTAACTTATGATCCGACAACTAAAGCTCCGAATTTTGTTCATAATCTAACGAGCCTACAACAAAACAATAATGACTGGAAGAAATTTCAACAGGATTATATCCTTACTTTCAAAAGACAACTGGGCGACCACAGCTTAACTGCTACCGCAGGGTTCACCACTTATTATTTTGGGAATTTCAACAGGCAGGTATTGGTTAAACAAGGTTCCAGTGCTTCCGATTTGCCTATTCCAAACGATTCAAGATTCTGGTATGTAAGCTCCGGCCCATGGGGTGTGGCTGATCCGGGTAATACCAATTCATCTCAAAGTGAATACACCACTGTTTCTGCGTTGGGCAGGGTA
>NZ_JANCOB010000033.1:1698-2384 GCF_024296565.1 Klebsiella sp. SWET4
CCCAATAACAAACATCAACAGTTCTGGGCTTTAGGCGGCGCATGGGAAATTAGTAAAGAAGATTTCATGAAGAGCCAGCATTTCTTCGACTTCTTAAAAATCAAAGCTTCTACCGGTGTATTGGGTAACCAGTCTGCATCTTACTTAGACGGTACACAGTTAGATTATCCGGGTTATCCTAACCTTATTTCAAATACCTATGCCAATTTCGGAATTTACAGATACGGAGCATACAGGCCGGCTTATGTGGCTAATCCTGATTTGAAATGGGAAACAATTAATGCAACAGAAGTTGGAATTGAATTCAATGCATTCCAAAACCGTTTGCATGTAGAGGCCAACTATTATAATAAGCTTACCAATAATTTGATGACTTATGTTTACAGAGATCCGATTGGGTTGCCTAACGAGTTAATCAATGGCGGTAGCATTAAAAACTGGGGGGAAGAAATTGCTGCAACATGGAACCAGAAAATCGATAAAGACTGGTCGGTTTCTCTTGCCGGTAATATCACTTTCATGAAAAATAAAGTAGTGAGTTTGGCCGATGATTTAAAAGGTTTAGGAAACTACTTAAGCCGTACATTTTATAACAATGGAAGCGGCGAGGCAAGAACTATTCCTGGTCAGCCCATTGGTTCATTTTATGGATTTGTTGTAGATGGTTTGTATCAGTCTTATGCCGA
>NZ_JANCOB010000034.1:0-2006 GCF_024296565.1 Klebsiella sp. SWET4
AGGATGGCCGAGAAGATCGGCATTGCGATCGCGGCGGGCCTGCCAGACAGGCCTGTGTCTGGCGGTGACGGCGAAGTTGGCGCAGGTGAGACACGTGCTTTCGGTTCTCAGCACAGGATTCGGGCCACGCTCGTCGCCAAAGCAGGCAGCCGTTTCGACGCGATAGACGCAATAGCCCCAGTCGCAGACCCCAAGGCGGAGGTCGGTCTCTTCCATCAGGAAGCGGACATAAGCCTGGACATCGCCGTCGCGTGTGCGTCCGCGGAACTGCGAGCGAGCGGCGATCATGCGTCCACCCTTGCCGGCGAGTGCCGTCGCCGTCAGCACCTCTTCCAGGGCGGCGCGGGTTTCTTCCTGAGTATGCCGGTCGATCAGATCGTCGAGCGCGAAGTCGGTTCCGACATAGCCACGATCGGTCATGGCCCGGGTCACATGACCGAAGTGCGCCTGAAGCGCATGCAGGCCTGTGCGGTCGCGTTTGCCGACGAAGCGGGCAAACGTCTTGCGGCCCTGATGCGTGTTCAGATGCCAGGGCTCGCCCTCGTGGTCCGGCAGGCCGATGAACGGCGCAAACAGATCATTCAGCCGCCTTATGATCGTGGAGCCGACGGGGAGGTCAATGCGGGCGGCAGGACCGACCAACCCGTTGCTGGCCATCACCAGGAAGAGATCGTCTCGTCCGCTTTGGGCCCGGAGGCGGGCGGTCAGCCGCTCCATGACCACGACAGCCCGCTCGACGGGTGCCGGCGCAACCCAGCGATGGGCTTCGCCATCGATGCCACGCGCCGTCTTGTAAATCCGCCCGACGAGATAGGCGAAGCTCTCGCTGCCGTCGTCGGCAGGATGCTGCTCGATGCAGCCGACCTGAAGGCCGAGGATCTCCGAGATCCGGGCGCCGACCAGATAGCTGACCACCACAAAGCAGGCGTCGTAAATGCGATCGGCGACATAGCGCAGCTGCTTGGTGCTGGTGACCGGCGCCTCGTGCCAGGCAGCTTCCTCCCCAGGCAGTGTCGCGAAGGTGAACGGCGCGATTGCGTCGGTCACGATGAAGCCGGCCTTCGTCTGGCTGATCCCGTTAGCGAGCGCATGGTCATAGACGGACTGCGCCTGGGCCTGCAGAGCGATGACGTCGTCGGCCGGCGTCCCGATCAGCCGCAGCGCCGCCGAGACCAGGGGCACGGCGATCGCGTCCGGCGTATAAGGCAGCCACCCCCGGTCGCGGCGAACGAACGGCGGCGCGATCCCCGGGAATGGATCGGCGATCGCCACTTCCGGGAACTTTGCTCCCTGCAGATAAAGGCGCGTCAGCAGATTGGCGTGGTTTTGCAGCGTGGTGCTCTTCAGCGGCTTACCCGGCTTGCGGCCCGGACGCTGCGCCATCGCCGTCATAAACCGGTCGCAGGCGTCGCGGTCGAGATCGGCAAAGCACCGATATCCCTGCGCCGCCATCCAGCGGATCAGCATCCGCAACCTATTGAAGACGGAGACGATCGTCATTTCATGAGCGTTGCGGTACCCAGGAGGCGGGTCGAGCTTCAGGCTCCACAGGAACAGCTTCGCCGCCTCTCGCCAGTCAGCCCATCGCGGATCACTGAACCGGCTGTCGTCAGCAAGAACAAAACTCCAGTCGAGCGAGAAGTCAGCTCGGTTGCTGCCAGGGCGACGCCCGTCGAGATGCCAGACCTGATCCAACCACACCGAGCGTGTCGAGATCCGAAGCGGCGCACGTGCTTCGGCGGGAAGAGGGAATGCCGTGGAAGCCGTCATCGCTCACTCCAGCGGCGGAAGCGGTGCGAGGGCCAGCATTCGTTGATCGGCATCACCTCGCAGTGTTTGCGGGAAGTCCGGCAGGATGTCGTCGACCAAGATGCGCAGGCTCGGCGCATACAGGAGCTCGAAGCGACGCGGATCAATGCGTTCACGCGCCCGCTCCAGTTCGCCGATCGCCTGAAGGATGCGCGCCATGTGCTCCACATTGATCGGTATGACCAGTCCCGGGCAGC
>NZ_JANCOB010000035.1:0-1991 GCF_024296565.1 Klebsiella sp. SWET4
CGATTTCGATCCGAAAGTCGCCGTTCTGGCGGCGCACGCTAATCAGGATCCGGCCGCCGCGCCCTTCCGGAAAGCCATGCCGGACGCAATTGGTCTGTAATTCACCGATAGAGATGTCACCCGCCTCACCGTTAGAGATGACACAGTCGCTTCTTTCGGCCTTGGCGTTGAAGGTGACGGCGGATGACGGTGATCACGATGAGCCGCACAGAGCTCAGCCGGCTGCGTGTCATGATCGATCTGGCGGACGGTCGGACGCGCGTTGAAGACGCCGCAGCGCTAATGGGGTTGCAGCGCCGCCAGGTGTACCGCCTGCTCGACGCCTTCCGCGCCCACGGCCCAGATGCTCTGATTTCTAAGCGCCGTGGCAAGCCGAGCAATCGTGCTCACGGCGCGACCTTTCGCCAGACCTGTTTGGCCATCGTCCGCGAGCGCTACGAGGATTTCGGACCGACTCTAGCGGCCGAGAAGCTGGCCGAGGTGCACGGCCTGCCGATCGGTATCGAGACGCTGCGCCAGTGGATGATCGAAGATGGAATCTGGGTGCGCCGGCGCGACCGGGTCAAGCGCGTCCATCAGCCCCGCCATCGGCGCGATTGCCTGGGCGAACTGGTCCAAGTCGACGGCTGCGAGCACTGGTGGTTTGAGGATCGCGGTCCGCAATGCACGTTGCTGGTCTTTGTCGATGACGCCACCAGTCGGCTGATGCACCTGAGCTTCGTCGCCAGCGAGAGCGCTTTTGCCTACTTCCAGGCCATGCGGGCTTACTTGGAGGATCACGGCAAGCCGATCGCACTCTACAGCGACAAGCACTCGGTTTTCCGGATCAACCGCACCGACGCTGCCAACGGCGGCGACATGACCCAGTTTGGTCGGGCCCTGCACGAGCTCAACATCGATATTCTTTGCGCCAACGCGCCTCAGGCCAAGGGACGCGTCGAGCGCGCTCACAAAACGCTGCAGGACCGCTTGGTGAAGGAGCTGCGCCTGGCCGGCGCGGACGGAATCGAGGCTGGCAACGCCCTGCTCCCGGGATTTATGGCTGACTACAACCGCCGCTTCGCAAAGCCTGCGCGGCTCGACAAGGATCTGCATCGGCCGCTCGCGCCGCAGGACGATCTGGACGGAAGCTTCGCCTGGCGCGTTGAGCGCACAGTCACGCACTCTCTGACGGTCCAGTACGATCGCGTGATGTTCATTCTTGAGCCGAATGAGATCACACGCGCCCTGCCCCGCAAGAAAGTCACGATCTACGACTTCCCAGACGGTCGGATTGAGGTTCGCCATCAGGGTTTGGCCCTGCCCTATCGTACATTCGATAGGATCACCCGCGTCGATCAGGGCGCCATCGTTGAGAACAAGCGGCTCAGCGAAGCTCTGGAACTGTGTCGAAAAATGCAGGCCGAGCTGCCGCCGAAGGTTAGGAGCCGCAAGGCGCCGGCGCGGTCAGCACAGATCGGGCACATGTTCACAACGATCTAGTTCGGAAGGCTCGCACGGAACAGCTGCGGACCTGTGGTGCGCTGGCCGGGCGGTCGTGCGCTGCGCATGTTGAAAGCTGCGCGCCCGCCCTTCGGCCAACCCTAACGCTCCTAGTCTGTGTCATCTCTAATGGTGAGAAAAAGTGTCTTCTCTAACCGGCGTAGACACTCGGAAAAGCCGCATTTGGTGAGCAGCGCCGCCGAGGCGTGGTTGTGCGGCTGGCAGGCCGCCTCGAGCCGATGGAGTCCCAAGCCCTTGAACGCGAACCGGATCAGGGTCTGGACGGCGTCGGCCATATAGCCCTGGCGGGTGTAGGGCCGGCCGATCCAGTAGCCCATCTCCACCTGGCCCTCGGCGTGGGTGAACAGCCCGACGACGCCGATCAGGCCCTCGTCGGCCAGTTCGATGGCGAAGGTGTTGTCGCGCGCCCGGTCCTGGGTTCCGCAGCGGGCCACGAAGTCCTCGGCGTGAGCCCGGGTATAGGGCGAGGGCATCCGCGTCGTCATCCG
>NZ_JANCOB010000036.1:0-1948 GCF_024296565.1 Klebsiella sp. SWET4
TCATCTCGTAGGCCTGGCGCAGGTACGCCGCGGCCTCCCGACGCGCGGCGGGCGTCACCACTTTTTTCCCAGCAGGTCTTTCAGCGCGACGTTGTCGAGCATCGCGTCGGCCAGCATCCGCTTGAGCTTGGCGTTCTCGTCCTCCAGCGCCTTCAGACGTCGCGCCTCCGACACGTCCAGCCCGCAGTACTTGGCCTTCCACTTGTAGAAGGTCGGTGAACTGAGACCGTGCTTCCTGCACAGGTCCGCCACCGGCACGCCCGCCTCCTGCTCGCGCAGGATCCCGATAATCTGCTCTTCCGTGAACCGTGATCGCTTCATTCGTCCGTCCTTTTGGTGGGCGGACTCTAATTATTCCTGGAGGAGTTTCAGGGGGTCACGTCACCCCGCATGTCGATTGCGGCGACTTCGTCGTCGTCATCAACGCCGACAAGGTGAAGTTCACCGGCAAGAAGTGTCCGCCGTCAGCGCCAATGAGACAGATTGAGGGTTCCGTTTAGAGGAGGGTTTTGGTCTCATCGAAGTGACGAAGGAACGAAGATGAGACCAAAACCCTTGGCCGCGAAGGCGACGCCCGGTGAGCGGGTGGTGAAGGATATCCGGCGGGCGACGCGCCGGCATTTCTCGGCGGAAGACAAGATCCGGATCATACTGGACGGGCTGCGCGGGGAGGACAGCATTGCTGAGCTTTGCCGCAAGGAGGGCATCGCGCAGAGCCTGTATTACGTGTGGTCTAAGGAGTTCATGGAGGCGGGCAAGCGCCGCCTGGCGGGCGATACGGCCCGAGCCGCGACGACGGACGAGGTCAAGGACCTGCGCCGAGAATCGACGGCCCTCAAAGAGGTGGTGGCCGAACAGGCGCTTGAAATCCGCCTGCTCAAAAAAAGCATGATCGCCGATGGGGGCGACGGGGAATGAGATATCCCGCTTGCGAAAAGATCGAGATCATCCGCCTGGTCGAGCAATCGACCCTGCCCGTGCGCAGGACGCTGGCCCAGATCGGCGTGCCCCGCGCCACCTTCTATCGCTGGTATGATCTTTATCAGACCGGCGGTCCGGAGGCGCTGGAAGACCGCCCGGCGCGCCCAAGCCGGGTGTGGAACCGCATCCCCGAGGATGTTCGCGCCGCGATCCTGGAGATGGCCCTGGAGCACTCGGAGTTGAGCCCGCGGGAGCTGGCGGTGCGCTTCACCGACAGTCAGGGCTACTTCGTCTCGGAAGCCAGTGTTTACAGGCTTTTTAAGAGCCATGACCTGATCACCAGCCCGGCCTTCATCGTCATGAAGGCCGCCAAGGCGTTCACCGACAAGACCACGGCGCCCAACCAGATGTGGCAGACTGATTTTACCTACTTCAAGATCATCGGATGGGGCTGGGTCTATCTGTCGACGATCCTGGACGACTTCTCGCGCTACGTCATCGCCTGGAAGCTGTGCACGACCATGAAGGCGGGGGACGTCACCGATACGCTGGAACTGGCGCTCAGCGCGTCGGGCTGCGATCAGGTCAGCGTCCGGCACAAGCCGCGTCTGCTGTCGGACAATGGCTCCAGTTACATCTCGGGCGAACTGGCCGACTGGCTGGGGAAGCAGGAGATGAAACACGTCCGGGGCGCACCCTACCATCCCCAGACCCAGGGCAAGATCGAGCGCTGGCATCAGACCCTGAAGAACCGCATCCTGCTGGAGAACTACTTCCTGCCCGGCGACCTGGAGGCCCAGATCGGCGCCTTCATCGAGCACTACAACCACGCCCGCTATCACGAGAGCCTGGAGAATGTAACGCCGGCCGACGCCTACTTCGGCCGAGCCGCCGACATCCTGCGCCGCCGCGCCAGCGTCAAGCGACAGACCCTTGAACATCGGCGCTTGCAGCACCGCAAAATCGCCGCCTAGATATCAAACCCAGACGAGGCCAACCCTCCACTAAATCCGCAGCCCGGCTGTCT
>NZ_JANCOB010000037.1:0-1928 GCF_024296565.1 Klebsiella sp. SWET4
CATCTTCACGACTGGTTCGACAGCCTGGAGCAGTCTGAGCTCGACTGGCACAGCGTGAGCGAGGCCGAGATTGCGGCCTGGCGCAATCGCATGCTGTCACAGCCGAGCCTGCATACGAAACGACCCTACGCGCGCTCGACGGTGAACGATCGGGTCCGCACGGTCTGCCGGTTCTATGCGTGGGCGCAAGGCCGTGGCTGGATCGAGAGCCTGCCGTTCCACTTTGTCGATGTGCGGGTGGGCTCCGGCCGGCGACAATCGTTCCTGGCGCATGTCGATGCGCGTCCAGGCGTCATGGCGGCAAACATCCTGACGGTAGCGGAGCACGAGCGTTTGCCGAGACCGTTGCGTGTCGATCAATTGCGTCGCGTCTTTGCGCATCTGGATATGCCCTACCGCCTGATGGCGGAATGGGCGCTGGCGACGGGACTGCGGCGCAAGGAGCTTTGCGGCCTCGCGGTCTTCCAGGTTCCGGAGACGGCGCATCTTGACGACGAGGATCATCCTTTGATCGGCGTGCCGCTGACGATCACCAAGGGTGACAAGCCGCGCACGATCTACCCGCCGATTCGCCTGGTCGACCGCACGCAGCGCTACATCGACGAGGTTCGCACGCCGCAGGTCCGGGCGTTGCGTCGAGGGAGGCCCGACTATCGGCCGCCTTCGGCTCTGTTCCTCAACACCCAGGGAAATGTGGTCAGCAAGGCGCGATTGACGGCGGTGTTTGCCGAGGCGTTCCGCGCGGCTGGCGTGACCGGAACATTACATTACCTGAGGCATACATTTGCGATGACGATGCTGGTGCGATTGCAGAGGCAGGCAGCGACCACGCCCGACCTCAATCCGCTGAAGATCGTGCAGGTCCTGCTGGGTCACAGTTCGATCCAGAGCACGTCGATCTACCTGCGCTGCGTTGAGCTGAATGGGCGGGACCTCGCCGACGGCATCGACTATCTCTATGGCGAGTTGGTCCCCGATGGCCGTTAGACGCGAGCGCATCGACCGGAGGCTGTCGGCTGCGGCGCCGATCGTTCTGGATCAGCCAGCCGATACCATCGTCGTCTTCCGCGACGGCTGGGGCGAGGTTGTGAAACGCTACGATCTCGGCAGCCTCGGTTTGCCGTTGGGCATCGCGATTCTTCTGGCCGATGCCTTCCGTCATCATCATGCCGCCTCGAGCCGGGACACGCAGCGTCATTGCTGGATGGCGCTGCGCGCCTTTGCGCGCTTCGTGGCGGAGGACGGTCTTGTTCTGTCGGTCAACGATCTGACCAGTGCGATGGTTGGGCGCTACATCGCATGGCTGGATCGCCAGGTCGCAGGACAGACCAACCAGCCCTGGTCGAAGGGTTCGCGGGCGAATGTGCTCATGCAGCTTCGCCAGATGATCGACTGGACCAAGCGGCGGCATCCCTCCCGGCTGCTGTCGCGGATCGACTTCCCCTGGCGGGTCTGGCCGAACCGCATTGCCGATACCCGGCCGCGCCTTGGCGGAGGGGACCTCAAAGCGATCCTGCGCGCGTGCTATGAGGAGATCGACGAGGCATGGGATCGCTTCGAGGCTGGGCGGAAGATCATTGGGGCGCGCGGGCCGGTTGATGGCGTCGATCCCGAGCTTTGCGAACTGATCCGGGCGTTTGCAGCCGTGGGTGACGGTGTCCTGCCGTCGCGCACGGAAGCGATCCGCAGCAGTATCAACATATCGGCGGCCAACCGCCATGGCGGGCTTCGTCATCTTGCCGGCTACATGCACCTGACCGGCGAGACGGTCGCGGCGTTCTTCATCGCGCTTTCGATCCAGACGGCGGGCAATCCGGATGCGCTGCGGCTGATAACGCGCGATTGCCAAGTGGCGCATCCGCTCGACGAGCATCGCATCATCGTCGAATGGGCCAAGCCCCGGGCCGGTGCCAAGGTGAAGCGAGCGC
>NZ_JANCOB010000038.1:0-1833 GCF_024296565.1 Klebsiella sp. SWET4
GCGTCGGCGGTGTCCTGGCGGCACTCCGGCAGCAGCGGGTTCGGGATACCGTTCGGGAAATGGCCGTCCGGCTGGTGATGCACCTTGATAAAGGTCACCGGCGCCCCGGCCGCCGCGAAGCGTTTCTCCACCTCATCAATCACATGCCCCGCCGCCCCGTTGCCGGAGTTCACCACCAGCTTCAGCGGACGGGTGAAGTTCGCCAGGTCCACGTAGCCCATCAGGTGGTCAACGTACTCCTTCAGCACCGAAATCTGGCGCAGGGTCCCGCGACGCGCCGGGTCCACCGGCGGGAACTGGTTCTCCTCCGCCAGGCGCTGGATATCCCGCAGGCCGGTGTCGCCGCTGATGGGCTTCGCGTTCTCGCGCACCAGCTTCATGCCGTTGTAGTTCATCGGGTTATGGCTCGCCGTCACCTCGATGCCGCCGTCCACCCCGAGGTGGAAGGTGGCGAAGTAAATCTCTTCCGTGCCGCTCAGGCCGATATCCAGCACGTCGGTGCCGGCGTCCATCAGCCCGCGGGCCAGCGCCAGCTTCAGCGACTCGCTGGTGAGGCGCACATCGCCCCCCACCACTATCTTCCCGGGTTTCAGAAATTCGCCGTAGGCGCGGCCGATACGGTAGGCGATGTCCTCGTTCAGCTCCTCGCCCAGTTCACCACGGATGTCATAAGCCTTAAAGCATGTTAACTGTGTCATTCTGCGTTTTGTCCCGAAAAAATTAGCAACGACCATACTGGTCTTTAATACGAATAATGTCGTCCTCGCCGAGGTACGACCCCGACTGGATCTCCAGCACTTCCAGCGGAATACGGCCCGGGTTTTCCAGGCTGTGCTCGGCGCCAATCGGAATAAAGGTGGACTGGTTCTCGGTCAGCAGGAACTGCTTGCCGTTCACCGTCACCTGGCCGGTGCCGGCGAGAATGACCCAGTGCTCGGCACGGTGGTGGTGCATCTGCATCGAGAAGGCGCCGCCCGGTTTCACGGTGATGCGGTTGACGTTGAAGCGCGGGGTCTGGACCACCACGTCGCAGCGGCCCCAGGGACGGTAAATCTCGCGGTGGCGCTTGTACTCACTGCGCTGGTTCTGCTTGAGGAACTCGACCGCCTTCTTCACGTCCTGGGAACGCTCGCGGTTCATCACCAGCACGGCGTCCTTGGTGCTGACAATCACCAGGTTCTCCACGCCGATGGCCGCCACCAGCTTCTCGTCGCTGTTGATGTAGCAGTTTTCGCTGTTGTGCACCCAGGCGTCACCGCTGAGGACGTTACCCTGCTCGTCTTTCGGGCTGACCTCCCACAGGGCGGACCAGGAGCCAACGTCGCTCCAGTCGGCATCGAGACCGACCACCACCGCGTCGGCGGTTTTCTCCATCACCGCGTAGTCCACGGACTCGTCCGGGCACTCGCAGAAAATGTCATGCGGAATGCTGATGAAGTCGCTGCCGTTGTCGGCGGCATTGACCGCGGCCTGGCAGGCTTCGAGGATATCCGGGCGGAATTTGGCCAGCTCGGAGAGGTATTTTTTGGCGCGGAACATAAACATGCCGCTGTTCCAGTAGTACTCCCCGGAGGCGAGGTAGGCCTCAGCGCGCTCGCGGTCCGGCTTCTCCACGAAGCGGGCCACCTGGTACGGGGTGTGGGCGCTGTCGGTGAGGGCCACGCCGCGCTGGATGTAACCGTAGCCGGTTTCCGGGGCGTTCGGCACGATACCGAAGGTGACCAGATGGCCTTCATCGGCATACTGCTCGGCGACGCGGATGGCGTCGTGGAAGACCGGCTGGTTATTGATGATATGGTCGGCGGCGAGGACCAGCATCAGCGGGTCGTCGCC
>NZ_JANCOB010000039.1:0-1640 GCF_024296565.1 Klebsiella sp. SWET4
GCGACGGGATCGCCGGCTTTTGCGTTGACGGCCTTGACGGTTCCGTCGCGCTCGGCGCGGATGATGTTCTGCATCTTCATGGCCTCGAGGACGCAGACGACCTCGCCCTCGCGGACCAGCTGTCCGGGGGCGACGTCCATGGAGACGACGAGGCCGGGCATAGGCGAGAGCACCAGCTTGGAGGTGTCCGCGGCCTGCTTCTCGGGCAGCTTGTTGTGCAGTTCGGCCGAGCGCGGCGTCAGGACCAGCACCCGGGCCTTGGTGGCGCGGTGGCGGATGTCGAAACCCTCGGCGGCCGGTGCGACCTGGACGGTGAAGGCCTGCCCGTCGAGACGGGCCTTGAACACCGGCTTGCCGGGCCGCCAGTCGATGTCGCTCAGGGTCAGGGTCCGGTTCTCGTCCAGCAGGGCGATGGCGAGGGCCTCGTCGCCAGAGACCTTCACCCGGCGGCGATGCGGGCCGATGGCCACGGTCCAGGTCTCGCGCGGCGCGCCGATCAGGCCCGAGGCGTAGGAGCGGGCTCGCGTGGCGTAGACCCGCTGCATCGCCGCGCCGACGGCGGTCAGGATGTCGATCTGGTCGGCCGTCGGCTCCGTGCCCTGGAAGCCGTCCGCGAACTCGTCCTTGATGTAGTTGGTCGAGATCTTGCCCGAGCGGAAGCGCTCCTGGTCCATCACCGCCGCCAGGAACGGGATGTTCTGGCCAAGACCCTCGATATGGAAGTCCTCCAGGGCCCGGCCCATGCCGTCGATCGCCGCCAGCCGGGTCGGGGCCCAGGAACACAGCTTGGAGATCATCGGATCGTAGTACATCGAGATCTCGTCGCCCTCGCGCACGCCCGCGTCGTTGCGGATCGCATAGGCGCCGTGATCGCCCTCGGCCGGCGGGTCGTAGCGGACCAGTCGGCCGATGCTGGGCAGGAACTTGCGATACGGGTCTTCGGCGTAGATGCGGCTCTCGATGGCCCAGCCGTTGATATTCAGGTCCTCCTGCTTGAAGGCGAGCGCCTCGCCCCAGGCCGAGCGGATCATCTGTTCGACCAGATCAAGGCCGGTGATCAGTTCGGTGACCGGGTGCTCGACCTGCAGGCGGGTGTTCATCTCGATGAAGTAGAAGCGACCGTCTTCATAGAGGAACTCGAAGGTGCCGGCGCCACGGTAGCCGATCTCCACGCAGGCATCGACGCAGCGCTTGAGCACTTCGGCGCGGGCCTTCTCGTCGATCAGCGGGGCGGGGGCTTCTTCCAGCACCTTCTGGTGGCGGCGCTGCAGGGAGCAGTCGCGTTCGCCCAGGTGCACCACGTTGCCGTGGCTGTCGGCGATGACCTGCAGCTCGATGTGGCGCGGCTTCTGGAGGTAGCGCTCCATGTAGACCGTGTCGTCGCCGAAAGCGGCGCGGGCCTCGGCGCGGGCGGTCGAGACCGCCTCGGCCAGGTCCTCGCGGGTCTGGGCGACCTTCATGCCCCGCCCGCCGCCGCCGGCGGCGGCCTTGATCAGCACCGGGAAGCCGATGCGGTCGGCGGCCTCGAAGGCCTCTTCTTCGGTCGAGACGCCGCCGTCCGAGCCCGGAACGACCGGGATGCCGGCGTCCTTCACGGCCTGCTTGGCGGTGATCTTGTCGCCCATCATCCGGATGTGCTC
>NZ_JANCOB010000003.1:0-106458 GCF_024296565.1 Klebsiella sp. SWET4
CGAATGCACGAGCAGAACCACCGTAGGTTTTAGCCAGAACGGTAGTGATGGCAGCAGTCAGGGTAGTTTTACCATGGTCAACGTGGCCGATAGTACCAACGTTGACGTGCGGTTTTGTACGTTCAAATTTTTCTTTAGACACGGCTATATTCCTTACTATAGTGCTCTCCCCTTCGGAGAGAGCACGGGACTTAGGTTTTAATCCTGTGGATTATTTACCACGGGCTTCAATAACGGCCTGAGCAACGTTGTTCGGCGCATCATCATACTTCAGGAATTCCATGGTGTATGATGCACGACCTTTGGTCAGAGAACGCAGCTGAGTTGCATAACCGAACATTTCGGACAGCGGTACTTCAGCGTGGATCTTAACGCCGGTTACTTCGGATTCCTGACCGCGCAGCATACCGCGACGACGGCTCAAGTCACCGATAACATCACCCGTGTTCTCTTCCGGAGTTTCTACTTCAACCTTCATGATCGGCTCAAGCAGAACTGGTTTTGCTTTCTTAAAGCCTTCTTTAAAGGCAATAGACGCAGCCAGTTTAAACGCCAGCTCAGAGGAGTCAACGTCGTGGTAAGAACCGAAGTGCAGACGGATACCCATATCAACTACCGGGTAACCTGCCAGCGGACCAGCTTTCAGCTGTTCCTGGATGCCTTTATCAACGGCCGGGATGTATTCGCCAGGAATTACACCACCTTTGATGTCGTTGATGAACTCGTAACCTTTCGGGTTAGAGCCCGGCTCCAGCGGGTACATGTCGATCACAACGTGACCGTACTGACCACGACCACCAGACTGCTTGGCGTGTTTACCTTCGATATCGGTAACTTTCGCGCGAATCGCTTCACGGTAAGCAACCTGAGGTTTACCGACGTTCGCTTCAACGTTGAATTCACGCTTCATACGGTCAACGATGATGTCGAGGTGCAGCTCACCCATACCGGCGATGATGGTCTGGTTAGACTCTTCGTCAGTCCATACGCGGAATGACGGGTCTTCTTTAGCCAGACGACCCAAAGCCAGACCCATTTTTTCCTGGTCAGCTTTGGTTTTCGGCTCAACGGCGATGGAGATTACCGGCTCAGGGAATTCCATACGCTCCAGAATGATCGGCGCATCCGGGTCACACAGGGTGTCACCAGTGGTTACGTCTTTCAGACCGATAGCAGCAGCGATGTCGCCCGCGCGAACTTCTTTGATCTCTTCACGTTTGTTAGCGTGCATCTGTACGATACGACCGAAACGCTCACGTGCAGCTTTCACGGAGTTCAGTACGGTATCACCAGAGTTAACCACACCGGAGTACACACGGAAGAAGGTCAGGTTACCAACAAACGGGTCGGTAGCGATTTTGAACGCCAGTGCAGAGAACGGCTCTTCGTCGCTTGCGTGACGCTCAGCCGGGGTATCTTTACCGTCGTCCAGAATACCGTTGATTGCCGGAACATCAACCGGGGATGGCAGGTAATCAATTACCGCATCCAGCATCGCCTGAACACCTTTGTTCTTGAACGCAGAACCGCAGGTTACCAGGATGATTTCGTTGTTCAGAACACGCTGACGCAGAGCTTTTTTGATCTCTTCTTCAGTCAGTTCTTCACCACCCAGGTATTTCTCCATCAGCTCTTCGGAAGCTTCCGCAGCGGACTCGATCAGGTTCTGGTGCCATTCGTCAGCCAGGTCCTGCATGTCAGCCGGGATATCTTCGTATTCGAAGGTAACGCCCTGGTCTGCATCGTTCCAGTTGATGGCTTTCATTTTCACCAGGTCAACAACACCGGTGAAACCTTCTTCAGCACCAATCGCCAGCTGCAGCGGAACCGGGTTCGCGCCCAGACGGGTTTTGATCTGACCAACAACTTTCAGGAAGTTCGCACCCATGCGGTCCATTTTGTTAACGAACGCAATGCGCGGAACTTTATATTTGTTTGCCTGACGCCATACGGTTTCAGACTGTGGCTGAACACCACCAACTGCGCAGTAAACCATTACCGCACCATCAAGAACACGCATGGAACGTTCTACTTCGATAGTGAAGTCAACGTGCCCCGGGGTGTCGATGATGTTTACACGGTGCGGTTCATACTGCTTAGCCATACCAGACCAGAATGCAGTAGTCGCAGCGGAAGTGATGGTGATACCACGTTCCTGCTCCTGCTCCATCCAGTCCATGGTAGCGGCGCCGTCATGAACTTCACCGATTTTGTGGTTTACACCGGTGTAGAACAGAATACGTTCGGTAGTAGTGGTTTTACCGGCGTCGATGTGCGCACTGATACCGATGTTACGGTAGCGTGCGATGGGTGTTGTACGAGCCATTTGATTCCTCGTTTATTTCTTTAGGCGTTCAGTTAAGTTATCCAGAGCGGGCGACTCATCTGAAGCGCCCGCCTGGTGACTATGACTCCGAAGGGATTACCAACGGTAGTGTGCGAACGCCTTGTTGGCTTCGGCCATACGGTGAACGTCTTCACGTTTCTTAACTGCAGTACCTTTGTTGTCTGCAGCATCAGTGAGTTCGTTCGCCAGGCGCAGAGCCATGGATTTATCACCGCGTTTACGAGCAGCTTCAACGATCCAACGCATTGCCAGAGCATTACGACGAACCGGACGAACTTCAACTGGAACCTGATAAGTAGAACCACCAACGCGGCGAGACTTAACTTCTACAGTCGGGCGCACGTTGTCGAGAGCGACTTCGAAAGCTTCCAGTTCATTTTTACCAGAGCGCTGAGCCAGGGTCTCCAGCGCGCTGTATACGATTGCTTCTGCAGTAGATTTTTTACCATCTACCATCAGGATATTGACAAATTTAGCCAGCAGTTCTGATCCGAACTTCGGATCCGGCAGAATTTTACGCTGACCAATGACGCGACGACGTGGCATGGAAATACTCCGTTGTTAATTCAGGATTGTCCAAAACTCTAAGAGTTTAGTATGACATTAAGGTAAATCAGTTTGGCCTTACTTAACGGAGAACCATTAAGCCTTAGGACGCTTCACGCCGTACTTGGAGCGAGCCTGCTTACGGTCTTTAACGCCGGAGCAGTCAAGCGCACCACGAACGGTGTGGTAACGAACACCCGGAAGGTCTTTAACACGACCGCCACGGATCAGGATCACGGAGTGCTCCTGCAGGTTGTGACCTTCACCACCGATGTAGGAGGTGACTTCGAAACCGTTAGTCAGACGCACACGGCAAACTTTACGCAGTGCGGAGTTCGGTTTCTTAGGAGTGGTGGTATATACGCGAGTACATACGCCACGTTTCTGCGGGCAGGCTTCCAGCGCAGGCACGTTGCTCTTTGCAACTTTGCGTGCGCGTGGTTTGCGTACCAGCTGGTTAATTGTTGCCATTAAATAGCTCCTGGTTTTAGCTTTTGCTTCGTAAACACGTAATAAATCGCCTCATATAATATGAGGACGCAGAATTTTAGGGCGGTGCCGAAAAGGTGTCAAGAAATATACAACGATCCCGCCATCACCAGGCCAGCTGACCGGCATGTTTTACCGTGAGTCTGACGAAATCAGTATAGCTAACCCTACCGACACTGTCCGCAATTTGACCAGCCAGCCCGCGGGCGTCAACGTCGTCTTGCAGCACATAGAGGGTTATGGGGGCGGATTGCAGGATCTCAAGGAAGCGACCGCCGGCGATGGCCGCCGTGACGCCATCAGACAGCAATAACAGATCGTCGCCGTGATCCATCACGCGAAGCATTGCTGCGATATCGGCATGCCAGGGAGAAACACTGAGCGTATGGAGCATGGGGACCTCAGAAACGCAAAATCACATCAAATTCATGCAGACGGGCGCGCAGGGCATCCGGCGCCAGGCATTCGACATCCACCGCCCACGGAGTAGCGGGGTCCAGACCGCGCTCCCGCGCGGAGTCGGCACACAGCCAGCACTGATCGATGTCATACAGTGACAGCAGTTTAAAGGTGGCTATGTAGTCGCGAGCCAGCACTGCACCCGGCCGTTGATCGGGCAGCAGTTGAAAAACGCCGTCGCCTACAAAGAACACGCCAATCTCGTCGGTGAGCGCGGAGGTTGCTAATAAGGCATCGAGCCCTTCCCTGCCGGCGGCGCTGCCGTGCGGCGCGGAGGAAAAAATAAAAGCCACACGTTTCATCAGAACTGCACCATCCGATCGCAAGTGAGCGCGGCTTCCGCCAGCGCGCCGAGCCCGCTCAACGTGAAGCCGGGTTGCAAATTGTGGCTGGCCAGCGCGAGCTGTTGCGCTTCACGTTCGTCCGTTACGCCTCGACGTAAGGCTGCCGCCACGCAGATGTGTAGTGCCACACCTTGTTCATCGTGCAGTGACTGCCATGCGCGCACCAGATCGAACTCATCGCTGGCGGGCGCCGTCAGCTGATTAGCGTTGAGTACGCCTTCGCGATAGAAAAAAACGCATGCCAGTTCATGACCTTCCTGCAATACGGCCTGGGCAAACTGCCAGGCGCTGCTCGCCTGCTGGGTCCCATAGGCAGGGCCAGTCACCGTGAGGGCAAAACGCATTACTTATCCAGCCCCTGGAAATCGCCGCTCTTGAACTGGCGGATATAGAGGTAGACGGTATGCTTGGAGATATTCAGACGATCGGCCACCTGGTTAATGGCGTCTTTGATATCGAAGATCCCTTTTTCGTAGAGATTCAGCACGATTTGGCGGTTTTTCGCATTATTAGACACGCTGCGATCGGCGTTCACCTCTTCAATGGTGAATTCCAGCGTCTGCGCGACCAGATCGTCAACCGAGGAAGCAAAGTTCACCGGTGAGTTGACCTCCGGCGTTTCTGGCGGAATAAAGGTGCTCATGATCTGGGAAAAAGGCACATCCAGATTCATGTTGATGCACAGCAGACCGATCACCCGATGATCGCGATTGCGAATGGCTATCGTCACCGACTTCATCAGTACGCCGCTTTTGGCACGGGTGAAGTAGCATTTGGAAACGCTGCTATCGGCGCCCGTCATATCGTGCAGCATGCGCAGCGCAAGATCGGTAATCGGTGAACCGATTTGGCGGCCGGTATGTTCACCATTGGCGATACGGATGGCAGAGCATTTAAGATCCTGCAAAGAATGCAGCACGATTTCACAGTGCGAACCGATGAGCATCGCCAACCCGTCCACCACCGCTTCATAAGATTTAAGAATATCGAAATCGGTCTGGTCAAAGGGACGTTGATCCAGCAGGTCAAGCTCGCTGGTTTCGTTGGTTAAAAGCGACCTGGACATGAAAAAAAGCACTCCTTTTCAGGAGCCTGTCGTTATTGTCAGGGCAGGCTCATCATCATTATTAAGCTATCTAAAGTAATACAGCGCCTGAGGATCTTTCCAGTTTTAATTATATCTGCGCTCAATAAAAAAGCCGCCGCCTCTGACGAGACGGCGGCCTGAACCCGATTACTTCTTAGCGTCAGCGTTCGCGTCTGCGGCTTTCGCGTCGCCAGCGGCTTCCGGCTGTGCATCCGCCTTCGGCGCCGGTTTGATATCCAGCAGTTCTACGTCAAAGACCAGCGTAGAGTTGGCCGGGATCCCCGGAACGCCGGTTTTGCCGTAAGCCAGATCCGGTGGAATGACCAGCTTGATTTTACCGCCTTTCTTGATGTTCTTCAGGCCTTCCGTCCAGCCCGGGATCACGCCGTCCAGGCGGAAAGAGAGCGGCTCACCGCGGGTATAAGAGTTATCAAACTCTTTACCGTCGATCAGGGTGCCTTTGTAGTTAACCACCACGGTGTCGCTGTCTTTCGGCGCATCACCAGTGCCTTCTTTCTCGACTTTATACAGCAGGCCAGTTTTCGAGGTTTTCACGCCCTTCTCTTTAGCAAAGCTATCGCGGAAGGTTTTGCCTTTGGCTTCGTTCTCAGTCGCGTCTTTTTCCATTTTCTGCTGAGCCGCGGTCTTCACGCGCGTTTCAAAGGCCTGCAGAGTCTGTTCGATCTCCTGGTCGGACAGCTTGCTCTTATCGGCAAACGCGTCCTGTACGCCGGCGATCAGCTGGGCTTTGTCCAGCTTAATGCCCAGCTTTTCTTGTTCTTTCAGGGAGTTTTCCATGTAACGCCCGAGAGACGCGCCCAGTGCATAGGCGGATTTCTGATCGTCATTTTTAAATGCCGATTTACTCTCAGCCGCTGGGGCTGCCTTCGCCGCCGCATCTGCAGCAAAGGTCAGCGGTGCATTCAGGGCGACGGCCATTGTGGTCGCCAGCAGCGTTACTTTAAACAGTGATTTCATCCATTTCTCCAGGGCCGGGGCCTCTCACCCCAGGGTTATCGTAAAAAGCAAAAAACGTACTATAGAACGTTGCCGTTAAAATCTACATACGGACGTTCCTGAATATCGCCTCTTTTAGGACTATTTTTGTATGAATAAGTTTCCTGTCAGACGCAGCGATGCTGCGCGAAAAGAGAAACTTAAGTAGAATCCGCTCGCAGGATCAGACTAAAGAGGTTACCCATGCACGATAGCACATTAGAAACGCGCCTTGCAGAGCTGGAAAGCCGGCTGGCGTTTCAGGAAATCACCATCGAAGACCTCAATAAAACCGTGACCGCCCACGAGATAGAGATGGCGAAGATGCGGGAGCATATGCGTCTGATGATCGAGAAACTGAAGGCGACCCAACCGTCCCATATCGCCTCTCAGGCAGAAGAGACGCCGCCCCCCCATTATTGAGACGTAAAAAAAGCGGGTTTCCCCGCTTTTTTTGGCTATCCGCGCGAACGCGACGCCATTAGTGGCAACCGCAACCGCCGTTACCGCAACCACCTTTGCCGTGTTCATGGTCGTGACCATGATCGTGGCCGTGGCCGCCGCAGCAACCGTCATGACCATGGTCATGATCGTGATCGTGGCCATGCGCGCCATGCACGTGACCATGCTCCAGCTCTTCAGCCGTTGCTTCACGAATAGCGACAACTTCCACATTGAACTTCAGGTTCTGGCCAGCCAGCATGTGGTTGCCATCAACCACAACGTGGTCGTCTTCAACTTCAGTGATTTCTACCGGTACTGGACCCTGATCGGTTTCCGCCAGGAAGCGCATGCCAACCTGCAGTTCATCAACGCCCATAAAGACGTCTTTCGGTACACGCTGCACCAGGTTTTCGTCATACTGGCCGTAAGCGTCGTTAGCGCCGACAGCTACGTCAAATTTGTCGCCCACTTCGTGGCCATCCAGCGCGTTTTCCAGGCCGGAAATCAGGGAGCCGTGACCGTGCAGGTAATCCAGCGGCGCGCTTACCGGAGACTCATCAACCAACACACCGTCTTCTGTACGTACCTGATAGGCCAGGCTGACCACCAGGTCTTTTGCTACTTTCATGATATCTCCTGAGATGGGAAGAATAGTGGCGCAGATTGTAGCGGAATTCTGCAGCCGTGTACCCTCTAGCTTAAAAAAAGCCGACGGATAACGCTAGTCGGGATGAAAAATGCCAATCACCTGCTCCTCTTTGCGTACATGCTCACGGGCCTCTTTATCCGCCTCACGCATCTGATGACCGCACTTAACGCATTCAACGACATCGACATTATTCTCACGCCACATCGCCAGCGAATCCTGCGCCTGGCACGCCGGACATTTCGCCCCGGCAATAAAACGTTTACGCACTGCCATATGATTTACCTTTATTCAAACTCGTCCCAGCCGTCCAGCTGCCGGCTTTCTTTCTGCATTTCACGCTGAAAAATCTCTTCCAGTTCGCGTCGGGCTTCCCGCACGCGAGATACCTGTACCGTATCAGTATGCACTGGCATTAACTCGCGCAGCATTCGCATATCGAGCCGTCGGAAGTGCAGTTGCGCGCGCTGGGCCTGGTGAGGATGCATCCCCAGGGTGATGAGCGCTTTGCGCCCCAGTTCCAGTGCACTGGAAAAGGTTTCACGAGAAAACTGCGTCACACCGGCCTGCAGCAGCTCATGCGCCTCAACGCGACCGCGAGCGCGGGCCAGAATATGCAGATGTGGAAAGTGTTGTTGACACATTTCCACCAGCCGCATGGTGTCTTCTGGCTCATTACAGGTGATGACGATCGACTGCGCCTCTTCCGCTCCCGCCGAGCGCAGCAGCTCCAGCTGGGTGGCATCGCCAAAATAGACTTTATAGCCATAGTTACGCATCAGATTCACCGCGCTGATGTCCCGCTCCAGCACCGTAATACGCATCTTATTGGCCATCAGCAGGCGACCGATAACCTGACCAAAGCGACCAAACCCGACAATAATCACCTGCGGCTTGTCATCCTCCACCCACGGCGCCTCATCGGTATCATCTGCCGGATTCAGCCGTCGCGACAATAGCTTATCTATCCCCTTCATCAGCAGCGGCGTCGTCATCATCGACAACGTCACCGCCACCAGCAGCAGCGCCATCTGGTCATGCTGGAACAACCGCTGAGAGGCGGGCAGCGAAAAGAGGACAAACGCGAACTCACCGCCCTGGCTTAATACGCCCGCAAACTGCATCCGCTCTGAACTTCGCAGGCCATAGAAGCGGGCCAGGAGATAGAGCACCAGCATTTTTACCGCCACCAGCACCGCCACGCTCACCGCCACCCACAGCAGATGGGTATACAGCACGCCAAGGTTCAGCGCCATGCCGACGGAGATAAAGAACAGCCCGAGCAGCAGCCCCTTGAACGGATCGATAGCGATTTCCAGTTCGTGGCGATACTCGCTTTCCGCCAGCAGCACGCCGGCGATAAAGGTACCCAGCGCCATCGACAACCCCAGCGCCTCCATAAACAGCGCCGACCCAAGGACCAGCAGTAGCGTGGCGGCAGTAAACACTTCCCTGACCCCCGAGCTGGCGATAAAGCGGAACACCGGCCGCAGCAGATAGCGTCCGCCAATCAGCATCCCGGCAAAGGCCAGGACCTTCATACCGACCGTCAGCCAGTTAACATGCTCATCCGCGGAACCGGCCAGCAGGGGAACCAGCGCCAGCGCCGGGATCACCGCCAGATCCTGAAACAGCAGGACCGAAAAGCCTAACTGCCCCGATTCGCTGCGGCTCATTCCCTTCTCACGCATCAGCTGCAGCGCCATGGCGGTGGAAGACATCGCCAGGCCGATCCCGCCGACCACCGCCGCCTGCCATGAAAACCCGGTCGTCATCAGCAATCCACCGAGGATCGCCGCGCTGAGCATCACCTGCGCCGCGCCGACGCCGAAAATGGAGCTTCGCAGCCGCCATAGCTTGGCCGGATTAAGCTCCAGGCCAATGATAAACATCAGAAACACTACACCGAGCTCAGAGAAATGGAGAATTTCATCCACATCGCTGATAAACCCAAGTCCCCACGGGCCAATCGCAATCCCGGCCAGCAGATAGCCCAGCACCGCGCCAATACCCAATCTTGAGGCCAGAGGTACGGCAATAACGGCGGCGAACAAAAAAAGAACGCCCGCCAGCAGCAAATCAGATCCCGCCATGTATACCTCCGGCGGTAAGGGGATTGGCCAGCCAGTCCCGGTAGGCCCGAGCGCGGCTACGCAATTCCTCTGGCTGTTGCCGCCGGGCCCAGTAGACAATAATGGGGCTCATCCAGTGCATACGGCACATGCCGGCGGTCAGTTCAAAAGGACGTAAAATATCGTTCATCGGATAGCGATTGGCATCGCGACGGTAGGCGCTCTCAGGTTCGCCGGTGGTGATCACACTACGCCAGTACTTTCCCGCCAGTTCGTTTCCTCCGGCACCGCTGGCGAAGCCGCGGCTTAACACACGATCCAGCCACTCCTTGAGCAGCGCCGGACAGCTCCAGGTATATAAAGGATGCTGGAAAACAATCACCTCATGCTGGCGCAGCAGGTCCTGTTCATAAGCGATATCGATAAAAAAATCCGGATAGTGCGCGTAAAGATCGTGCACGGTGACGTTCGGCAACTGTAAGGCCGGCTCTAATAAAACCCGGTTGGCCACGGAATCATGAGATTCTGGGTGGGCATACAGCAGCAACACTTTCGCTGTCTGAGACATCATTCCCCTCCCGTAGGTCTTCTGGCGGCCTGCGCAGCCCCGGTGTTCTGACACCGCCAGAATGACTTTGTGTATCGTCTTCGTTTTGGGCTACCATGGCGGCCCGGTGAAGCGATTCGCTTCCACACTACATTATCATAATGACAAATTAACATAGTCTGAACATACGGCGCCTTATGATTGTTTTCTCCTCGTTACAAATTCGTCGCGGCGTACGCGTCCTGCTGGACAACGCCACCGCTACCATCAACCCTGGCCAAAAGGTCGGTCTGGTGGGCAAAAACGGCTGCGGGAAATCGACGCTGCTATCGCTTTTGAAAAACGAGATAAGCGCTGACGGCGGCAGTATGACCTTTCCAGGCAGCTGGCAGCTGGCATGGGTGAATCAGGAAACCCCGGCGCTGCCTCAGCCGGCTATCGATTATGTTATTGATGGCGATCGTGAATACCGCCAGCTGGAAGCCGCGCTCCAGCAGGCAAATGAGCGCAACGACGGCCATGCCATCGCCACGGTCCACGGCAAGCTGGACGCCATCGACGCCTGGACCATCCGTTCGCGCGCTGCCAGCCTGCTGCACGGTCTGGGATTCAGCAACGAACAGCTGGAGCGGCCAGTCAGCGATTTTTCCGGCGGCTGGCGTATGCGCCTTAACCTCGCCCAGGCGCTGATTTGCCGCTCCGATCTGCTGCTGCTCGATGAACCGACTAACCACCTCGACCTCGATGCCGTCATCTGGCTCGAAAAATGGCTTAAGGGTTACACAGGTACGCTGATCCTGATCTCCCACGATCGCGATTTTCTCGATCCTATCGTCGACAAAATTATCCATATCGAACAGCAGACGATGTTTGAGTACACCGGTAACTACAGCTCGTTCGAAGTGCAGCGCGCTACCCGTCTCTCTCAGCAGCAGGCGATGTACGAAAGCCAGCAGCAGCGCGTTGCGCATCTACAAAGCTATATCGACCGCTTCCGCGCGAAGGCCACCAAGGCCAAGCAGGCGCAAAGCCGTATCAAAATGCTGGAGCGGATGGAGCTTATCGCCCCGGCGCACGTAGATAACCCATTCCACTTCAGTTTCCGCCAGCCAGAGAGTCTGCCTAACCCGCTGCTGAAGATGGAGAAAGTCAGCGCCGGCTACGGCGAGCGTATTATCCTCGACTCCATCAAGCTCAATCTGGTGCCGGGCTCGCGCATCGGCCTGCTGGGCCGCAACGGCGCCGGGAAGTCGACGCTGATTAAGCTGCTGGCGGGTGAACTCCAGCCGGTGAGCGGCGAGATCGGTCTCGCAAAAGGTATCAAGCTCGGCTACTTCGCCCAGCATCAGCTTGAGTTCCTGCGTGCCGATGAATCACCGATACAGCATCTGGCTCGCCTGGCGCCGCAGGAGCTGGAACAAAAGCTGCGTGATTATCTGGGCGGCTTTGGTTTCCAGGGCGATAAGGTCAGCGAAGAGACCCGCCGCTTCTCTGGTGGAGAAAAAGCGCGCCTGGTACTGGCCCTGATCGTCTGGCAGCGCCCTAACCTGCTGCTGCTCGATGAACCGACCAACCACCTTGACCTCGATATGCGTCAGGCCTTAACCGAAGCGCTGATCGACTTTGAAGGGGCGCTGGTTGTCGTGTCGCACGATCGTCACCTGATCCGCTCCACCACCGACGATCTGTACCTCGTCCATGACGGTAAAGTCGAGCCGTTCGACGGCGATCTGGAAGATTATCAGCAGTGGCTCAGCGACTCGCAAAAACAGGAATCACAGAGCAGCGACGCGCCAAAAGAGAGCGGCAACAGCGCGCAGGCGCGCAAGGACCAGAAGCGTCGGGAAGCGGAACTGCGCAGCCAGACCCAACCGCTGCGCAAAGAGATCGCCCGTCTGGAAAAAGAGATGGACAAGCTCAACGCGCAGTTGGCCAGTGCGGAAGAAAAACTTGGCGACAGTGAGCTTTATGACGCCTCACGTAAAGCCGAACTAACCGAATGCCTGCAGCAGCAGGCCAGCGCGAAGTCCGGGCTGGAGGAGTGTGAAATGGCCTGGCTGGAGGCCCAGGAGCAGCTGGAGCAGATGCTTCAGGAAGGCTAATATTGACTTCCTCATCCTGCCTGCGCGTACGATGCCGCTGGCAGGGTGGGTTTCTGCCCTCTCCATGGCCTGCCATCAGTGACATCAATGATTTGTTTTTGCTGTAACCTGGCGTCGCTGGCCACAAGACCACATATTGGCTAACCCCTGTGCGCCCTGCGCGGTATAGTCATCATCACGTTTATTAATTGTTCTGGTGCTATGGTTGAAATCATCCCCACAGACATGACGCCCCCCGAAAACGATTCGCGTGAGTTCCATCCGATGCGCGGCGTGGGCAATCGTCATCTGCAAACCATGCTGCCGCGGCTGATCCGCCGTAAATTGCGCTTTACCCCGCACTGGCAGCGCCTTGAGCTGCCGGACGGCGATTTTGTCGATCTGGCCTGGAGCGAAGACCCGCATCAGGCGCGCCATAAGCCGCGCCTCGTCGTCTTTCATGGTCTCGAAGGAAGCCTGCACAGCCCGTACGCCCATGGTCTGATCCACGCGGCGATGCAGCGCGGCTGGCTGGGCGTGGTTATGCATTTCCGCGGCTGCAGCGGCGAACCTAACCGCAATAACCGCATCTATCACTCCGGCGAAACAGAAGATGGCACCTGGTTTCTGCATTGGCTACAGCGCGAGTTTGGCCCCGTGCCGACCGCAGCCGTCGGCTATTCACTGGGCGGCAATATGCTGGGCTGCCTGCTGGCAGAAGAAGGCGACCGCTGCCCGCTGGATGCGGCGGTGATCGTCTCCGCGCCTTTCATGCTCGAAGCCTGCAGCTATCATATGGATAAGGGCTTCTCGCGGGTTTATCAGCGCTATCTGCTCAATCTGTTAAAAGCCAATGCCTCACGCAAGCTGAAAGCGTATCCTGGCTCACTGCCTGTCGATTTACGCCAGCTTAAAGGGATGCGCCGCATCCGGGAATTTGACGATATGATCACCGCCAAAATCCATGGTTTCGCCGATGCGCTGGATTATTACCGGCAATGCAGCGCCATGCCGCGGCTCAGCGATATCACTAAGCCAACGCTCATCATTCACGCGAAAGACGATCCATTTATGGATCACCACTCCATACCACCGCAGGAGCAACTGCCGGCGAACGTTGAGTATCAATTAACTGAGCAAGGCGGCCACGTTGGTTTCGTCGGCGGCACCCTGCGTAAGCCGGAGATGTGGCTGGAAAGACGCATCCCGGACTGGTTAAACCGTTGGCTGGAGGCCCCCGTATGATTATTCCCTGGCAGGATCTGGATCCCGAAACGCTGGATAACCTGATTGAAAGCTTTGTGTTACGTGAAGGCACCGATTATGGTGAACATGAACGTTCACTTGCCGATAAAGTCGCCGATGTAAAACAGCAGTTGAAACGCGGAGAGGCGGTTCTTGTGTGGTCGGAACTGCATGAGACGGTCAATATTATGCCGCGCGCGCTGTTTAACGGCTAAGGCGACGCCACTACATCGTTTAACCAGGGAGTTGTTATGTCTGCCAAACATCCGGTGATCGCCGTCACGGGCTCCAGCGGCGCGGGCACTACCACCACCAGCCTTGCCTTTCGCAAAATCTTCGCGCAGCTAAACCTGCACGCCGCGGAGGTGGAAGGCGATAGCTTTCATCGCTACACCCGCCCGGAAATGGACATGGCGATCCGCAAGGCGCGGGATCAGGGCAAACATATCAGCTACTTTGGCCCGGAGGCGAACGACTTTGGCCTGCTGGAGCAGACCTTTGTCGACTATGGCCGCCACGGAAAAGGCCAGTCGCGGAAATACCTGCATACCTATGACGAAGCCGTACCGTGGAATCAGGTGCCAGGGACTTTCACCCCCTGGCAGCCGCTGCCGGAGCCGACAGACGTACTGTTCTATGAGGGGCTGCACGGCGGGGTTGTCACGCCGCATCATGATGTCGCCAGCCATGTCGACCTGCTGGTCGGCGTAGTGCCTATCGTTAACCTCGAGTGGATCCAAAAGCTTATTCGCGACACCAGCGAGCGCGGCCACTCCCGGGAGGCGGTGATGGACTCAGTCGTCCGCTCGATGGAAGACTACATCAACTTCATTACCCCGCAATTTTCCCGCACCCATATCAACTTTCAGCGCGTGCCGACGGTAGACACTTCCAACCCGTTTGCCGCGAAAACTATTCCCTCGCTGGACGAGAGCTTTGTGGTGATCCATTTCCGTAACCTGCAGAATATCGACTTCCCCTGGCTGCTGGCGATGCTGCAGGGGTCGTTTATCTCGCACATGAACACGCTGGTGGTGCCGGGCGGTAAAATGGGGCTGGCGATGGAGCTTATCATGACGCCGCTGGTCGAGCGCCTGATGGAAGGCCGCAAGATCGGCTAACAGAAAAAACCCCGGCCAGGCCGGGGTTGAGATGCTTCACAACGGCAGGCGAAGACTACGCCTCGATCACTTCATAGGAGTGGGTGATCTTCACTGCTTTTTCCAGCATCAGCGCCACCGAGCAGTATTTCTCTGCCGACAGATCCACCGCCCGGGAGACCGCGGCATCTTTCAGCGCCTTACCGGTGACGATAAAGTGCAGATTAATATGCGTAAACAGACGCGGCGCCTCTTCGCGGCGCTCCGACGTCAGCTTCACTTCGCAGTTGGTCACCTCATGGCGACCTTTTTGCAGAATAGAAACCACATCGATCGCACTGCAACCGCCCGCCGCCATCAGCACCATCTCCATCGGGCTGGGTGCCTTATCCCCGGAGTTGCCATCCATCAGAATCTGGTGTCCTGACGCGGACTCCCCGATAAAGGTTAACCCTTCAACCCATTTCACACGCGCTTGCATAAAATTTAACTCCAGTATCGCAATTTTCCTGTCAGATTACGCGCACATAACAATTCTCGCAACGGAAGGCGACCTGCGTCATGCTGAAGCGAGACACCAGGAGACATGCGGCGAAAGCTATGCTAAAACAGTCTGGATGCTACAGTATTACATTGATGTACTGCATGTATGCAGAGGAGTTCACATTACGGGCTGTCGAAAAATCATCAGCCAGCTTCCCAGGTATAGGGAAACAATACGATTGCATGCCCGGACGCCGTGTAGTGTCGGCGCCCGGAGATAGCTTATAACAGAGGATAACCGCGCATGGTGCTTGGCAAACCGCAAACAGACCCTACCCTTGAATGGTTCTTGTCTCATTGCCACATTCATAAGTACCCATCAAAGAGCACGCTGATCCACCAGGGTGAAAAAGCAGAAACGCTGTACTACATCGTTAAAGGCTCCGTGGCTGTACTCATCAAGGATGAAGAAGGTAAAGAGATGATCCTCTCCTACCTCAACCAGGGCGATTTCATCGGTGAATTAGGCCTGTTTGAAGAGGGTCAGGAGCGTAGCGCTTGGGTACGGGCGAAAACCGCATGTGAAGTGGCCGAAATCTCTTATAAGAAATTCCGTCAGTTGATCCAGGTTAACCCGGACATTCTGATGCGCCTCTCTTCGCAAATGGCTCGCCGTCTGCAGGTCACGTCTGAGAAAGTGGGCAACCTCGCCTTCCTCGACGTGACGGGCCGTATCGCCCAGACGCTGCTGAACCTGGCGAAGCAACCTGATGCCATGACCCACCCGGACGGTATGCAAATTAAAATTACCCGTCAGGAAATTGGTCAGATCGTCGGCTGCTCTCGTGAAACGGTTGGCCGTATTTTGAAAATGCTGGAAGATCAGAACCTGATTTCCGCACACGGTAAAACTATCGTCGTCTACGGCACCCGTTAAGTTGCTAAGCGGCGTATTGCTCCTGCAGTACGCCGTTTTTGTTTTTCCCTCATGTGGCGCAGGCTGATTTACCACCCGGAAGTCAACTATGCACTGCGGCAAACGCTGGTGCTATGTCTGCCTGTGGCCATCGGTCTTCTGCTCGGCCATCTCCAGCAGGGGCTGTTGTTTTCCTTAGTGCCCGCCTGCTGCAACATTGCCGGTCTTGATACCCCACATAAGCGCTTTTTCAAACGTCTGATTATCGGCGGCTGTCTGTTTGCCGGATGCAGTCTGGTGGTGCAGTTGCTGCTCGCTCAGGCCATTCCCCTGCCGCTTATTCTCAGCGGCCTGGCGCTATTGCTCGGCGTCACCGCGGAGATCAGTTCGCTGCACGCGCGCCTGCTGCCCGCGTCGCTGATCGCCGCTATCTTTACCCTGAGCCTGGCGGGCAATATGCCCATCTGGGAACCACTGCTGATCTACGCTTTCGGTACGCTGTGGTACGGCGTGTTTAACTGGCTCTGGTTCTGGCTGTGGCGCGAACAGCCGCTGCGGGAGTCGCTCAGCCTGCTTTACCGGGAACTGGCTGACTATTGTGAAGCCAAATACAGTCTGTTGACCCAGCATACCGATCCGTCGACCGCCCTGCCGCCGCTGCTCACCCGCCAGCAGAAGGTAGTCGACCTGATTACCCAGTGCTATCAGCAGATGCATATGCTGGCCGCCAACCAACGCAACGACCACAAGCGTCTGCTGCGGGCGTTCCAGGTTGGGCTGGATCTACAGGAACATATTTCGGTTAGCCTGCATCAGCCAGAAGAGGTACAAAAGCTGGTGGAACGCAGCCATGCCGAAGCGGTGATCCGCTGGAATGCGCAAACCGTCGCTGCCCGCCTGCGCGTGCTGGCGGATGATATTCTCTATCATCGCTTTCCGCAGCGTTTTCAGATGGATAAACAGATTGAGGCTCTGGAAAAGATCGCCCGCCAGCATCCGGACAACCCGGTCGGTCAGTTCTGCGCCTGGCACTTTAGCCGTATCGCCCGGGTGCTGCATACCCAGCGCCCCCTGTATGCCCGGGATCTGATGGCCGACAAAGAGCGTCGTTTACCGCTGTTTCCCGCGCTAAAGAACTATCTGTCGCTGAAATCACCCGCACTGCGCAATGCCGCGCGCATCAGCGTCATGCTGAGCGTCGCCAGCCTGATGGGCAACGCCCTGCATTTGCCGAAGCCCTACTGGATCCTGATGACGGTGCTCTTCGTCACGCAAAATGGCTATGGCGCCACGCGGGTGCGAATTGTTCACCGGGCGGCGGGAACGCTCGCCGGCCTGGTCATCGCCGGGCTAACCTTGCACTTTCACGTTCCGGAGAGCTATACCCTGAGCGGGATGCTGCTGATTACCCTGCTCAGCTATCTGATCATCCGTAAACACTATGGCTGGGCGATGGTAGGCTTTACGGTGACGGCGGTGTATACCCTGCAACTGCTGACGCTCAACGGCGAACAGTTTATTGTCGCCCGGCTTATCGACACGCTTATCGGCTGCCTGATCGCCTTCGGCGGGATGGTCTGGCTGTGGCCGCAGTGGCAGAGCGGCCTGCTGAAAAAAAACGCCCACGATGCGCTGGAGGCCGACCAGCAGGCGATTCGCCTGATCCTCAGCGCCGATCCAAAAGCCCCCGCGCTGGCCTATCAACGCATGCGCGTCAACCAGGCGCATAACGCGCTCTACAACTCCCTGAATCAGGCGATGCAGGAGCCCGGTTTTAATACCCACTACCTGGAAGATATGAAGCTGTGGGTGACGCACAGTCAGTTTATCGTCGAACACATCAACGCTATGACCACCCTGGCCCGGGAGCATACGATGCTCACCCCGGATCTTGCCCAGCGCTATCTCGAATCTTGTGAGATTGCCTTGCAACGCTGCCAGCAGCGCCTGGACAGCGATGGTCCCGGCAGCGCAGGGGATGCCAATATTCTGGAGTCGCCGGAAACAGAGGTGCCGAACGGTCCGTTAAGTACCCTGGAGCAGCACCTGCAACGCATTCTGGGCCATCTGAACACCATGCATACCATATCGTCAGTAGCATGGCGTCAGCGGCCGCATCATGGCATCTGGCTGCGGAAAATCAGCCGTTAATCACCTTTGCCACTGCCTGGGCAAAACGCGCCATCCCCTCGGCGATATCCTGCTCGTCGATGATCAGCGAGGGAACAAAACGCATCACGTCCGGCCCGGCGTTGAGCACCATGACGCCGGCTTGCGCAGCGGCATAGAGGAAATCACGCGCGCGGCCCTTGTGCTGCGGCTTGAGTTCGGCGCCAATCAGCAGGCCCATCCCGCGAATATCACTGAACAGATCAAATTCAGCATCCAACTGCTGCAGGTGTTTGACGAACAGTTCGCGCTTCGCGCTCACGCCATCCAGCACCGCCGGGGTATTGATTAGATCGAAGGCGGCGTTGGCGACCGCGCAGGCCAGCGGGTTGCCGCCGTAGGTTGAGCCATGGGAACCCGCATGGAAGGCGCTGGCGATCTCATGGGTGGTCAGCATGGCGCTGACCGGGAAGCCGCCGCCGAGCGCTTTGGCGCTGGTCAGAATATCCGGCGTCACACCGTAATGCATATAGGCGAACAGCGATCCGGTACGCCCCATACCGCACTGCACTTCATCAAAGACTAACAGCGACTGGTGCTGATCGCACAGCTCACGCAGCCCCTGCAGGAAGGCCGGCGTCGCTGCCGTCACGCCGCCTTCGCCCTGAATCGGCTCCACCACCACTGCGCAAGTGTGATCATCCATCACCGCTTTTACCGCCTGCAGGTCGTTGAAGGGAACATGGACAATATCCGCCGGTTTCGGGCCGAAACCATCGGAGTACTTCGGCTGCCCACCGACGGAAACGGTAAACAGGGAGCGGCCATGGAAGGCATTATGGAAGGCAATGATTTTGGTTTTATACGGGCTATGGCGGGTCACCGCATAGTGACGCGCCAGCTTAAAGGCCGTTTCATTGGCTTCCGTACCGGAGTTCATAAACACCACGCGCTCGGCGAAGGTGGCCTCGACAAGTTTACGTCCCAGACGCAGCGCTGGCTCATTGGTAAAGACGTTGCTGGTGTGCCACAGCGTTTCGCCCTGCTCGTGGAGCGCCGCCACCAGCGCCGGATGGCAATGGCCGAGCGCCGTCACCGCGATACCGCCGGCAAAATCAACATACTCTTTGCCCTGCTGATCCCAGACGCGGCTGCCTTTCCCTTTCACCGGGATGAATTCTGCTGGTGCATAAATCGGCAAAATAACTTCATCGAATGTGGCGCGGGTGATTGCCGGTTGTTCAGTTGCCATGTCTTGCCCATCCCTCTTCGTTATGCAGATGTAATCATGAAAATATAATCACAAAATATGCATAAAAAATCAGTCAATGGCAACTGAAAATCACCGCTTCAGAAAGTTTTCCAGCAATTGATGGCCCTGCTCGCTGAGGATGCTTTCCGGATGAAACTGCACGCCCTCAAGATCCCAGTCGCGGTGGCGGATCCCCATAATCTCAGCGCTGGCGCTGCGGGCGGTGACGATAAACTCGGGCGGGAGCGTCGGCGGGTCAATCACCAGCGAGTGATAACGGGTCACCGTCAGGGGATTATTCAGCCCCTGAAACACCCCTTCGCCGTTATGCTCAATAAGCGAGGTTTTACCATGCATCACCTGTGCCGCCCGTACGATGGTCGCGCCAAACGCCTGGGCTATCGCCTGGTGCCCGAGACAGACGCCCAGTAGCGGCGTTTTCCCCGCATAGTGGCGGATAACCGCGAGGGAAATCCCCGCCTCATTCGGCGTGCAGGGGCCTGGCGAGATCACGATTTTCTCCGGCGCCAGCGCCGCTATCTCCTCCAGCGTCAACGCATCATTGCGCCTGACCAGTACTTCCGCACCCAGTTCGCAGAAGTACTGATACAGATTCCAGGTGAAAGAGTCATAGTTATCGATAAGCAGGATCATAGCGGCTCCGGAACAATCAAAACCGGGCTATTCTACTCAGATTCCCGCGCTTCGCTTACCACTTTGCGAAAGATCGCCACCAGCGGAGCCGGATCGCCCATCGCGCTCTGCTGGCAGGCCGCGCTCCAGCCGGCGGGGTCGACGTCACGCCAGTCAAGCAGGTAGCCGGCATGTATCGCCAGCTGTTCAAAGAAAATGCGCTGGGTCAGGCCATTGCCAAGACGAAAAGGATGCAGCACATTAATTTCGCCATAGAACCAGCTCAGGCGTTCAATAAAGGTCTCGCGCGGCAGGCCATTGAGATAATCCTCCTGCTCAAGGGCCTGCATCAGGGCGTTCCCCTCCTCCTCGATCCGGGCAAAGTGGCAGAACGGCGTATCGCCCAGGTAGAGGTTCACTTCACGTAACCGGCCGGCCCAGTCAAACAGATCCTGATACAGCTGATGATGAATCGCGCACAGATAGGGTAAGCCGCGCACCCGCGGCCCCAGCGGCAAGGTTGCCGCCCGCAACGCCGTCATCTCAAAGGCGGCCTGTTGCAGATTTTTAGCCTGCCGGATGCCGAGGCGGTTGCGCAGGACATTCAGCGCCGGGTAGAGGTAAGGATCGCGTTCATCGCCGAATTTATCGCTCATACTCCCTCCGCAGCGTCGCCAGACGCGCCAGCGCCTCTTCGGCAGTCAACGTAACCAGCGGCACCGTCACGCCTTCAAGGCGACGACTGGCCTGAAAATTGGTATTGCGTGTCTGTTCCCAGAGTCGGGATTTTTGCTTTTCGGTGAGTGGACGCATCGTCGCCCCCCTTATCGTCCCCTGTGTGCCACAAGTATAAGCAGCAATTTCAGGTTATGCCGGGAGGCAACCGGGCGCGGCGATAGCACACCGCGCCGTGGAAGGATTAGGGCAGCACTTTCGCAGAGAGGATAACGACCGGTTTGGTCGGCACATTCTGGTATGGGCCGACGTTATGGGTCTGGACCTGGGAGATCTTATCCGCGACGTCCATACCTTTCACTACCTTGCCAAACACCGCATAGCCAAAGTCGCGCTGACCATGGTCAAGGAAGGCGTTATCCGCCACGTTGATGAAGAACTGGCTGGTGGCGCTATCCTGGTCGGCGGTACGCGCCATCGCGATGGTCCCGCGGGTGTTGCGCAGGCCGTTGTCTGCTTCATTCTTGATCGGCGGGTTAGGCTGTTTCTGCTGCATCTGCTCGTTAAAGCCGCCGCCCTGCACCATGAAACCCGGGATCACGCGGTGGAAGGTGGTGTTGTTGTAGAAGCCGCTGTTGACGTACTTCAGGAAGTTATCCACGGAAATCGGGGCTTTCTGACTGTTTAACTCAAGCTCAATGTTCCCTGCCGAGGTGGTCAGCAGCACATGCGGATCGCCCTTTGCCGCCATGGCCGGGGAGAACGCTGAAATGGCGAAAACGGCAGCCATCGCCGCCAGTGTTGATTTGAGCATGGAAATTCCTTAACGGAGCAGAATAAAAGCGAGTGCCTTGATTCTAAAGAGCCTTTGCATCCTGGGCCAGCCTTTTACCAAATTTTACTTAGCTGTAATAATTGTAACCGCGCAAACGTTCTCCTGTGCGGCGAATAAAGTGTGATACATGTCACATTAAACCATGCAAAAGATAACCACTTTCACAATAAACATTTGATTACATCACCTGAACGAATAAAATCTGTCCGCCCGGCGCAGCGTCAACGCGCTTTACCTTTCTATTCACAGGCCAGTCATGACTAACAGCAACCGTATTAAGCTCACATGGATCAGCTTCTTCTCCTACGCCCTGACCGGCGCGTTGGTGATCGTCACCGGGATGGTGATGGGTAACATTGCGGATTATTTCCATCTGCCCGTTTCCAGTATGAGCAACACCTTTACCTTTCTGAACGCCGGTATTCTGATCTCTATCTTCCTCAATGCCTGGCTGATGGAAATCGTGCCGCTGAAAACTCAGCTGCGCTTTGGCTTTATTCTGATGGTGCTGGCGGTGGCCGGCCTGATGCTCAGCCACAGCCTGGCGCTGTTTTCCGCGTCGATGTTCGTTCTCGGGCTGGTGAGCGGGATCACCATGTCGATCGGGACCTTCCTGATCACCCATATGTATGAAGGCCGTCAGCGCGGAGCGCGTCTGCTGTTTACCGACTCCTTCTTTAGCATGGCGGGAATGATTTTCCCGATGGTCGCCGCCGTCCTGCTGGCGCGCAGCATCGAGTGGTACTGGGTCTACGCCTGTATTGGTCTGGTGTATGTCGCCATTTTCGTCCTGACTTTCGGCTGTGATTTTCCGGTGTTGGGCAAAAAAGCGCAGAGCGAAAACAGCCAGCCGGTAGTGAAAGAGAAGTGGGGCATCGGCGTGCTGTTCCTCTCCGTTGCGGCGCTGTGCTACATCCTCGGTCAGCTGGGCTTTATCTCCTGGGTACCGGAATATGCGAAGAGCCTGGGCATGAGCCTCGGGGATGCCGGTAAACTGGTGAGCGATTTCTGGATGTCCTACATGATCGGCATGTGGTCATTCAGCTTCATCCTGCGCTTCTTCGACCTGCAGCGTATCTTAACCGTCCTCGCCGGGCTCGCGACGGTGCTGATGTACCTGTTTATCAATGGTTCCCCGGAGCATATGCCGTGGTTTATTCTGACCCTGGGCTTCTTCTCCAGCGCCATCTACACCTCGATCATTACGCTCGGCTCGCAGCAGACGCGGGTCGCTTCGCCGAAGCTGGTGAACTTTATCCTCACCTGCGGCACCATCGGCACCATGCTCACTTTCGTGGTCACCGGCCCGATTGTGGCTGCCAGCGGTCCACTGGCAGCGCTGCACACCGCTAACGGCCTCTATGCCGTGGTATTCGTGATGTGCTTTATCCTCGGCTTCGTCTCCCGTCACCGCCAGAACAACGCTCAGGCGGCGTCTCACTAAGCCTTCGGCCCCTTTGCGTCCGCAAGGGGGCTGTTCCTCATAAAAGAGAGCTCCTCGCCACCGCGGTCGGTCTGGATCCAGGTTTGCGCCAGCTGGGTGGTCGCGATCACCCTTCCCTGGCGAATTGACCAGCGCACAGGCACCTGGCAGCGGACGGCCTCAAAGCCATTCTCCGCCGGGAGAATGATCAGGTTAGCCGGGTTGCCGCTGACTATGCCGTAATCCTCCAGGCCAAATGTGCGGGCGCTGTTGTCGGTGATAAGCTTCAGGCCGTCGTTGATCTGCTGGTAGCCCATCAGCTGGCAGACGTGCAGCCCCATATGCAGGACCTGCAGCATATTGCCGGTCCCCAGCGGATACCACGGGTCAAAGACGTCATCATGACCAAAGCACACATTGATCCCCGCCGCCATCAGCTCCTTCACTCGGGTAATCCCCCGTCGCTTCGGATAGTCATCAAACCGGCCCTGCAGATGAATATTCACCAGCGGATTGGCGACAAAGTTGATACCGGAGAGCTTAAGCAGGCGGAACAGGCGCGAGGTATAAGCGCCATTATAGGAGTGCATGGCGGTGGTATGGCTGGCCGTCACCCGCGCCCCTATCCCCGCCTTTAACGCCAGCGCGGCAACGGTTTCAACAAAGCGCGACTGTTCATCGTCAATTTCATCGCAGTGAATATCCAGCGGGCGATCATATTTTTGCGCCAGCCGGAAGGCGATATGCAGCGACTCCACACCATATTCACGGGTGAACTCAAAATGCGGGATGGCCCCAACAACATCCGCCCCCAGCTTGAGGGCCTCCTCCAGCAGCGCTTCGCCATTGGGGTAAGAGAGGATCCCCTCCTGTGGAAAAGCAACTATCTGCAACTCGACCCATGGCGCGACCTCCCGTTTGACCTCCAGCATCGCCTTCAGCGCCGTTAATGTGGGATCGGAGACGTCGACATGAGTGCGGACAAACTGCACGCCATTGGCGATCTGCCACTTCAGGGTTTTCCACGCCCGGGCTTTGACGTCCTCATGGCTGAGCAGCGCTTTTCGCTCCGCCCAGCGCTCAATCCCCTCGAACAGGGTGCCGGACTGGTTCCAGTGCGGCTCGCCGGCCGTCTGGGTGGTATCCAGGTGGATATGCGGCTCAATAAAAGGCGGGATCGCTAGCCCGCCGCGAGCGTTCAACACCTCGTAGCTTTCGTCGCGCGCCTCGCCCATCGGCGTGATCTCGCCAAAGCGGCCCTTATCAATCGCTATTTGCCACAGGCCGTCGCGGTCTGCCAGGCGTACGTTCTGAATTAACCAAAGCGGCGCTGCTGTCATATCACCTTCTCCATTCAATATGGCTAGTTTTCTGCCCAACCCCAATCGCGGCCCATCCAATTCTTGTACACAAAATCAGCAAAAAGGAAAAGCCAGCGTTTTCCATAACTTAGAAAAATACAGACAAATCAATTATATACCCATTAAGTGGTAGGTGAAGTTGTCATTGATTTGCATCAATAAGCCTGATGGCTGAATCGTTAAGGTAGGCGGTAATAGAAAAGAAATCGAGGCAAAAATGAGCAAAGTCAGAATCGCTATCATCGGTAACGGCATGGTTGGCCATCGCTTTATCGAAGAGCTTCTCGATAAGGCGCCTGCCGGACAGTTCGACATTACCGTGTTCTGTGAAGAACCGCGTATCGCCTACGACCGTGTCCACCTGTCGTCTTATTTCTCCCACCATACCGCAGAAGAGCTGTCGCTGGTGCGCGAAGGTTTCTATGAGAAACACGGCGTCAAGGTGCTGGTCGGCGAACGGGCGATCACCATCAACCGCCAGGAGAAGGTGATCCACTCCAGCGCCGGGCGCACCGTGTTCTACGACAAGCTGATTATGGCGACCGGCTCATACCCCTGGATCCCGCCGATTAAAGGCGCGGAAACTCAGGATTGCTTCGTTTATCGCACCATCGAAGATCTTAACGCGATTGAATCCTGCGCCCGTCGCAGCAAACGCGGCGCGGTGGTCGGCGGTGGCCTGCTAGGCCTGGAAGCCGCAGGCGCCCTGAAAAACCTCGGCGTGGAAACCCACGTGATCGAGTTCGCGCCGATGCTGATGGCCGAGCAGCTCGACCAGATGGGCGGCGAGCAGCTGCGGCGCAAAATTGAAAGCATGGGCGTGAAAGTTCACACCAGTAAAAATACCAAAGAGATCGTCCAGCAGGGCACCGAGGCGCGTAAAACCATGCACTTCGCCGACGGTAGCGAGCTGCAGGTCGATTTCATCGTCTTCTCAACCGGGATCCGCCCGCGCGATAAGCTGGCCACCCAGTGCGGGCTGGCGGTCGCCCAGCGCGGCGGCATCATGGTCAACGATAGCTGCCAGACCTCCGACCCGGACATCTACGCCATCGGGGAATGCGCCAGCTGGAACAACCGCGTGTATGGCCTCGTCGCCCCGGGTTATAAAATGGCCCAGGTGGCCGTCGACCATCTCCTCGGCAGTGAAAACAGCTTCACCGGCGCCGACCTCAGCGCCAAGCTGAAGCTGCTGGGTGTGGACGTGGGCGGGATCGGCGATGCCCACGGCCGTACGCCGGGCGCCCGCAGCTACGTCTATCTCGACGAAAGCAAAGAAGTTTATAAGCGCCTGATCGTCAGCGCCGACAATAAAACGCTGCTCGGCGCGGTGCTGGTCGGTGACACCAGCGACTATGGCAATCTGCTGCAACTGGTGCTCAACGCTATCGAGCTGCCGGAAAATCCGGATTCGCTGATCCTTCCGGCCCACGCCGGCAGCGGCAAGCCGTCGATCGGCGTCGATAAACTGCCGGACAGCGCGCAGATCTGCTCCTGCTTTGACGTCAGTAAAGGCGACCTGATCGCCGCCATCAACAAAGGCTGCCACACCGTCGCGGCGCTGAAAGCGGAAACCAAAGCCGGAACCGGCTGCGGGGGTTGTATCCCTCTGGTGACGCAGGTGCTCAATGCCGAACTGGCGAAACAGGGCATCGAGGTCAACAACAACCTGTGCGAACACTTCGCTTACTCCCGCCAGGAGCTGTTCCACCTGATCCGCGTGGAAGGCATTAAAACCTTCGACGAACTGCTGGAAAAACACGGTCAGGGTTATGGCTGCGAGATCTGTAAGCCGACCGTCGGCTCTCTGCTGGCCTCCTGCTGGAATGAGTACATCCTCAAACCGCAGCACACGCCGCTGCAGGACACCAACGACAACTTCCTTGCCAACATTCAGAAAGATGGCACCTACTCGGTGATCCCGCGCTCCGCTGGCGGCGAAATCACGCCGGAAGGGCTGGTCGCCGTGGGCCGTATCGCGCGTGAATTCAATCTGTACACCAAAATCACCGGCTCCCAGCGCATCGGCCTGTTTGGCGCGCAGAAAGACGACCTGCCGGAGATCTGGCGTCAGCTGATTGAAGCGGGCTTCGAAACCGGCCACGCCTACGCCAAAGCGCTGCGGATGGCGAAAACCTGCGTCGGTAGCACCTGGTGCCGCTACGGGGTCGGCGACAGCGTCGGCTTCGGCGTGGAACTGGAAAACCGCTACAAAGGCATCCGCACCCCGCACAAAATGAAGTTCGGCGTCTCCGGCTGCACCCGCGAATGTGCGGAGGCCCAGGGCAAAGACGTGGGGATCATCGCCACCGAGAAAGGCTGGAACCTGTACGTGTGCGGTAATGGCGGGATGAAGCCGCGCCACGCCGATCTGCTGGCCGCGGACCTTGATCGCGAGACGCTGATTAAGTATCTCGACCGCTTTATGATGTTCTACATCCGCACCGCCGATAAGCTGACCCGCACCGCGCCGTGGCTGGACAACATGGAAGGCGGCATCGACTATCTGCGCAGCGTCATCATCGATGACAAGCTGGGCCTGAACGACCATCTGGAAGAGGAGCTGGCTCGCCTGCGCGCCGCCTTCGCCTGCGAGTGGACCGAAACCGTCAACAACCCGGCGGCGCAGACCCGCTTCAAACACTTTATCAACAGCGACCAGCGCGACCCGAACGTACAGGTGGTGCCGGAACGTGACCAGCACCGCCCGGCCACGCCCTATGAGCGCATCCCGGTCACGCTGGTGGAGGAAAACGTATGAGCCAGTGGGTAAACATCTGCAAAATTGACGACATCCTGCCGGCCACCGGCGTCTGCGCGCTGCTCGGCCAGCAGCAGGTGGCAGTCTTCCGTCCCTACCAGGACGACAGGGTATTCGCCATCAGCAACATTGACCCGTTCTTCAACGCCAGCGTGCTGTCTCGCGGGATTATCGCCGAACATGACGGCGCGCTATGGGTTGCCAGCCCGCTGAAAAAGCAGCGCTTCCGCCTGAGCGACGGCCTGTGCATGGAAGATGCCAGCCACTCCATCGCCCGCTTCGACGCCCGGGTGAAAGACGGCCAGGTGCAGCTTAAAGCGTAAGTCCTCTTCCTCCCCCCGGCTACGGGGGGAGACATAAGCAACACTTCTGACCGACAACGCATGAGTGCGGGATAAGTCGCATGTTTTGTATTACCTTTGCTGCTATTCTACGACCACGCATTTTCTACCCCTTATTTTCATGAGGTTATTCTGTGGATCACTTACCCATATTCTGCCAGTTGCGCCAGCGGGATTGTTTACTGGTTGGCGGCGGGGATGTCGCCGAACGCAAGGCCCGTCTGCTACTGGATGCTGGCGCAAACGTCACGGTCAATGCGCTCGACTTCACCCCGCAGTTTCAGGTGTGGGCCGATTCACAGATGCTAACCCTGGTGCAGGGGGAGTTTATCCCCTCGCTGCTGGACACCTGCTGGCTGGCCATTGCCGCTACCGATAATGAGACGGTGAACCAGCAGGTCAGCGATGCAGCCGAAGCGCGGCGTATCTTCTGTAACGTGGTGGATGCCCCGCGCCAGGCCAGCTTTATTATGCCGTCCATCATCGACCGCTCGCCGCTGATGGTCGCCGTCTCTTCGGGCGGGACATCGCCGGTGCTGGCGCGCCTGCTGCGCGAGAAGCTGGAGTCAGTCTTACCCCTGCATCTCGGCCAGCTGGCCCGCTATGCCGGCCATCTGCGCGCGCGCGTTAAGCAGCAGTTTGCCAGCGTGGGCGAACGCCGCCGCTTTTGGGAGAAGCTGTTTGTGAACGACCGGCTGGCGCAGTCGCTGGCCAATGACGATCGGCAGGCGGTGGCGGATACCACCGAGCAGCTGCTGACGGAGCCGTTGGAGCATCGCGGCGAGGTCGTCCTGGTTGGCGCCGGCCCCGGCGACGCCGGGCTGCTCACGCTCAAAGGCCTGCAGCAGATCCAGCAGGCCGACGTGGTGGTTTATGACCGGCTGGTTTCCGACGACATCATGAATCTGGTGCGTCGCGATGCCGACCGGGTGTTCGTCGGCAAACGTTCTGGCTACCACTGCGTCCCGCAGGAGGAGATCAACCAGATCCTGCTGCGTGAAGCGCAAAAAGGAAAACGCGTGGTCCGGCTGAAAGGCGGCGATCCCTTTATCTTTGGCCGCGGAGGGGAAGAGCTGGAAACCCTCTGTGAGGCGGGCATCCCCTTCTCCGTTGTTCCAGGCATCACCGCCGCCTCCGGCTGCTCCGCCTACTCGGGGATCCCGTTAACACACCGCGATTTCGCCCAGGGCGTCCGCCTGGTCACCGGCCATCTGAAAACCGGCGGCGAGCTGGACTGGGCAAACCTGGCAGTGGAGAAGCAAACCCTGGTGTTCTACATGGGCCTGAACCAGGCGCCGGCGATCCGCGAGAAGCTCATTGCTCACGGCATGGCGGAAGATATGCCCGCCGCCATCGTCGAGAACGGCACCGCCGTGTCGCAAAAAGTGGTCAGCGGCACCTTAGGGCAACTGGATATCCTGGCGCAGCAGATGGCTAGTCCGGCGCTGATCATCGTCGGCCGCGTGGTCGGCCTGCGGGATAAACTGAACTGGTTCTCGAACCACTAATCTTCGCCTCCCCCGCGTGGACGACAGACATAAAAAAGGCGGGATAATATCCCGCCTTTTTAGCTGTTGCGTCGCTTACGGCCTGGCGACAAAACCAATCGCTTCGTATACCGCTTTCAGGGTCTGAGAAGCGCGCGCGCTGGCTTTCTCTGCGCCGTCTTTCATTACCTGGTTGAGAAACGCTTCGTCGTTACGGAAACGGTGATAGCGCTCCTGCAGCTCAGTCAGCATGCCCGACACCGCTTCAGCGACTTCGCCTTTCAGGTGGCCATACATTTTGCCTTCAAAATGCTGCTCCAGCTCAGGAATGGTTTTCCCGGTGACCGCGGAGAGGATATCCAGCAGGTTGGAGACACCCGCTTTTTCTTTCAGGTCGTAGCGTACCACCGGCGGCTCGTCGGAGTCGGTCACCGCGCGTTTGATCTTCTTGACCACCGATTTCGGATCTTCCAGCAGGCCGATGACGTTGTTGCGGTTGTCGTCGGACTTGGACATCTTCCTGGTCGGCTCCAGCAGCGACATCACGCGTGCGCCGGACTTCGGAATAAACGGCTCAGGCACTTTAAAGACATCGCCATAGATGGCGTTAAAACGCTGGGCGATATCGCGGCTCAGTTCCAGGTGCTGTTTCTGATCTTCCCCTACCGGAACCTGGTTGGTCTGATACAGCAGAATGTCAGCGGCCATCAGTACCGGGTAATCAAACAGACCGGCGTTGATGTTTTCCGCGTAGCGTGCGGACTTGTCTTTAAACTGGGTCATGCGGCTCAGTTCGCCGAAATAGGTGTAGCAGTTCAGCGCCCAGCCTAACTGGGCGTGTTCCGGCACGTGCGACTGAACGAAGATGGTGCTTTTTTGCGGATCGATGCCGCAGGCCAGATACAGCGCCAGGGTATCCAGGGTCGCCTTGCGCAGCTGCTGCGGATCCTGGCGCACGGTAATGGCGTGTTGGTCCACGATGCAATAGATGCAGTGGTAATCGTCCTGCATGTTTACCCACTGACGCAGCGCACCCATGTAGTTGCCAATGGTCAGTTCACCTGAGGGCTGTGCGCCACTAAAAACGATGGGCTTAGTCATGTTTCAATTCCTGAGTTTCACTGTGCGGTAACCCGAGAGCGGGTAAGAGTTCATTAAACTGGTCGAAGAGATAGTCCGGCTCGCTCAGCGCAAGCGGTTCGCCATAGTTATAACCGTAGGTCAGGCCGACAGAGCAGCAGCCTGCCGCTTTGGCCGCCTGAATATCATTGCGCGAATCGCCGACGAACAGCAGCTCGGCAGGAGCCAGAGAGAGCTTTTCCGCCACCAGCAGCAGCGGTTCCGGATGCGGCTTTTTATTCTGCACGTCATCGCCGCCAATCACCACGGTAAAATATTTCGCGATATCGAGCGCGTCCAGCAGCGGGGCGACAAACGGCGTCGGCTTATTGGTGACCAGTGCCAGCGGCAGGCCTTTGGCATGCAGCGCGCCGAGCGTATCGGCCACCGCCGGGAACAGGAAGCTACCCTCTTCCGCCGTTTCGGCGTAATAGCGGTCAAACAGTTTACGCAAAATGCGCAGCTGTTCGTCTTGCGGAATATCATGATCGTCGACGGAAGGCTTACCCATCGCCGCCCGTAACGTCGCACGCTCCTGACGAGCCCAGGTCAGCGCCCGCTCCATCAGGACATCGGCGCCGTTGCCGATCCAGGTGACAACGCGTTCTTCTCCCGCCACCGGCAACTCCAGGGCGTAGAGGGCGTTATCAACCGCCGAGGTTAGACCCGGCGCACTGTCCACCAGCGTGCCGTCGAGATCAAACGCGATGCCGCGGATCGCCTGTAATTTATCCATGACTCACCTTCGCTAATTCACTACGCATTTGATCAATCACTTTCTTGTAGTCCGGCTGACCGAAGATCGCCGAACCGGCAACAAACATATCCGCACCCGCCGCGGCGATTTCGCCAATATTGCTGGCTTTCACGCCGCCATCCACTTCCAGGCGAATATCGTAGCCAGAAGCATCGATGCGCTGGCGTACTTCACGCAGTTTATCCAGCGTCTGGGGAATAAAGGACTGGCCGCCAAAGCCCGGGTTAACCGACATCAGCAGGATCACGTCCAGCTTATCCATCACGTAATCGAGGTAGCTCAGGGACGTCGCCGGGTTAAACACCAGGCCCGCTTTACAGCCGTGCTCTTTAATCAGCTGCAGGCTGCGATCGACGTGTTCGGAGGCTTCAGGATGGAAGGTGATGATGCTGGCGCCGGCTTCGGCAAAATCAGGAATGATGCGGTCGACCGGCTTTACCATCAGGTGGACGTCGATTGGCGCGGTAATACCGTAATTGCGCAGCGACTTCAGCACCATCGGGCCAATCGTCAGATTCGGCACGTAGTGGTTGTCCATGACGTCGAAGTGCACGACATCCGCACCCGCCGCCAGCGCCTTCGCGGTATCCTCACCCAGACGGGCAAAATCAGCTGACAGAATCGAAGGGGCAATCAAATACTGCTTCATCCGCATCTCCTTGAAATTTATTTGGTCTTAGGCGGACGGTAGAGCGCTAACAGCTCATCCACCTTTTTACGCGTACCACCGTTGCTGCTGATGCTGCGCCGAACCTTCACAATATGTGTTTCTGCCGCGTTTTTATACCATTCCTGCGTCAACGGTGTGCGGTGGTTGGAAATCAGCACCGGGATCCGCTTTTTCATCAGCGATTCCGCCTTTTGCGCCAGCAGTACCTGTTGTTCCAGATTGAAGCTGTTGGTGTGGTAGGCGGTAAAGTTCGCCGTCGCCGTCAGCGGCGCATAGGGTGGATCGCAATATACCACCGCGCGGCTATCTGCACGTTGCATGCACTCTTCATACGATTCGCAGTAAAACTCGGCGTTTTGCGCTTTCTCGGCGAAATGATAGAGCTCTGCCTCGGGGAAATAGGGCTTTTTATAGCGGCCAAACGGCACATTAAACTCGCCGCGCAGATTGTAGCGACACAGGCCGTTGTAGCCGTGGCGATTCAGATACAGGAACAGCACCGCGCGACGCAGCGGATCCTGGCTTTGGTTGAATTCATCACGATACTGGTAGTAGCGCTCAGCGACGTTGTTTTCCGGGACAAACATCTCACGCGCAGCGGCGACGTATTCGTCGGTACGCAATTTAACGATGTTGTACAGGCCAATTAAGTCACTGTTGATATCCGCGAGGATATAACGAGAAAAGTCGGTATTGAGAAATACCGACCCGGCGCCCACAAAGGGCTCGATTAAGCACTCGCCTTCCGGCAAATGCTTTTTAATATCGTCAAGCAGGGGGTACTTCCCCCCTGCCCACTTCAGAAAAGCGCGATTCTTTTTCATGCTGCCTAACTAATTACACGTTCTCCGGCTGTGGAGAAAGCTCCGACAGCATCCTGCGCTTAAGACTACCCCACGGCATTATTTCAGGTCAGCCTGTACCTGATGCAGTGGTTTTGCCCATGGATTTTTCGCCTGCACGTCCGCCGGCAGCGAGGTGACAGCGCGTTTCGCTTCTTCTTTCGAAGCATAGATACCGCTCACCAGCACGTACCACGGTTGGCCGTTACGCGACGTTTCATAGACAACATATCTATCCAGCTTCTCTTTCTTCGCCCAGTTGTTCAGGTTGTCGTAGTTAGAGGAGCTGCTGAGCTGCAGGGTATAGTTACCCGACGGCGCAGATTTCATTGAGCTCACGTCACCTGCCGTTTTACCGCTCTTCGCGGCTGGCGCTGCCGTTGCGGCTGGCGCGGCAGTGGTGGTGGACGCTGTTGCTACCGGTTTGCTCTGCGCTGTTGCCACCGGTTTGCTTTCGGTTACGGTGGTTTTCGCCGGGACGGTAGTCGCCGCGCTTTCAACATGCTTCGGCTGAACCGGCTTCGTTTCTACCGGCGCTTTTGCCACGGCCTGAGGCTTCGTCTGCGGCTTCGCTTCGATAACGGTGTGCTTACGCTCTGCCGGACGCGGCGTTGCAGCCGTCTGACGCTCGGTCGCCTGGCGCGGCGCCGCAGTGCTATTGGCGCCATTACGGATCGGCGCGACGGTTGCCGGTTCAGTTGGCAGCGTCGAGTTAGCCACGGCGCCGTCCAGCTGGCCCTGCTGCTGGGTCAGCGCATTGTTCAGATCGCCCTGAACTTCAATACGCTGCTGGCCCTGCGGCTCTGATACTGCCTGGCCCTGCGTCGGGTTCGCGGCAATAGGCGGAACCGTTACGTCCTGCTGTGGGGTGGTGTTGGCCGCAGCAGTCTGATCCTGACCGGTAGCAGGCGTGCTGGTGGACTGATCGTCAGACAAATTAATGCTCTTCTCGCCGGAAGCGGTCTGCTGGCTGGACGAGGATGGCGATTTCAGCGCAGAACCAATACCCACGATTAACAGCAGCAGCACCAGAATCCCCACGCCCATCATGATGTACTGACGGGAGGCAGGTTTGGCCGGCGCTTTTTTACGCTTGCGCGGACGACGCTCTACAGGCTGCTCTTCGAGCAGTTCCTCGTCTTCCGCATCCAGTTCTTCTTCGAACTCTTCCTCTTCACGCTCGCGACGGGCCTTACCGGCGCGCGTCGGACGGCCTTCATCGGCATCAAGATCGACGTCGTCAAAATTGATCTGCGGATCGGCATCACGCTCGGAAGACTGACGGGAACGACCAGCACGACGATCGTTGCGATCGGCTTTCATATCGTCTTCTGGTTTGAAATCATCCATTTAACACCCCACTAAAAGGCTTATGCTCACGATTATTGCACATCACCCGAAATGATAACGCCGCGCGAACGCGGCCAGACCTTCTTATTGTTGCGCCTGCTGAGTATCAGCAATCGCGCCAAGAACCACATCATGCGGCACTCCGCCGCGCAGCTCGCTGCTTCCTATTGCGAGCGGGAGCACCAGCCGCATGTCGCCCGCCAGTACTTTTTTATCGCGCATCATATGGGGCAAATACGCCTGCGCACTCATCTCCTGCGGGCCGCGTACCGGTAAGCCTGCACGCTTGAGCAGATCGATAATGCGCTGTGTATCCTGCGCGCGGAACTGCCCCAGCCGTTCGGACGTATGCGCCGCCATCACCATACCTGCCGCCACCGCTTCGCCGTGCAGCCAGTTACCGTAGCCCATTTCCGCCTCGATAGCATGGCCGAAGGTATGTCCAAGATTGAGTAAAGCACGTAACCCGGTTTCACGCTCGTCGGCAGCCACAACTTCCGCTTTCAGCTCACAGCAACGGCGAATACAGTACGCCATCGCTTTTTCATCCAGCGCCAGCAGCGCATCAATGTTGTTTTCCAGCCAGCTGAAGAATTCGCCGTCGAGGATCACACCGTACTTGATGACCTCAGCCAGTCCGGAAGCGAGTTCACGCGCCGGGAGGGTCTTCAGACAGTTAAGATCAACCACCACCGAAACCGGCTGCCAGAAGGCGCCAATCATATTTTTGCCGAGAGGATGGTTCACTGCGGTTTTGCCGCCGACCGACGAATCGACCTGTGACAGCAGAGTGGTAGGGACCTGGATAAAACGCACCCCGCGCTGATAGCTTGCCGCGGCGAAACCGGTTAAATCACCAATTACGCCACCGCCAAGCGCCACCAGCGTGGTGTCGCGGCCATGCGGTTTTTGCAACAGCGCGGTAAAAACAGTATCCATCACCGCCAGGCTTTTATACTGCTCGCCATCGGGCAGGATCACGCTGTCAACGTTGACCCCTGCCTGCTCCAGCACAGAGCGGACGGTATCCAGATAAAGCGGCGCCAGCGTTTCGTTGGTGACCAGCATAGCCTGGTCGCCCGACTTGAGTGGCAGGAAGGAAGCTGGATCGTTAAACAAACCAGCCGCGATGGTAATCGGGTAACTACGTTCCCCGAGGGTAACAGTAAGCCTCTCCATAACGCGACGTCCACCTCAGTGACTTTTACTCTGACGCACTTTTATTAAGCCAGAATCAATTGCTTTCCAGCATATGAATAATCTGGTTCGCGACGACTTTCGCACTCTGATCGTCTGTGCGGATAGTCACATCGGCGATCTCTTCATACAGCGGGTTACGCTCGTCAGCCAGCGCTTCCAGCACTTCACGAGGCGGCGCATCGACTTGTAGCAAAGGACGCTTTTTATCGCGCTGCGTACGGGCCAACTGCTTCTCGATTGTCGTTTCCAGGTAGACCACCACGCCGCGGGCGGAGAGACGGTTACGCGTTTCACGGGATTTTACAGAGCCGCCGCCAGTCGCCAGCACAATCCCCTGTTTTTCCGTCAACTCATTGATAATTTTTTCTTCACGGTCGCGGAAGCCTTCTTCGCCTTCAACATCGAAGACCCAGCCCACATCAGCGCCAGTGCGTTTCTCAATTTCTTGATCGGAATCGTAAAATTCCATGTTGAGCTGTTGGGCTAACTGACGCCCAATAGTGCTTTTGCCGGCACCCATAGGCCCAACCAGAAAGATATTGCGTTTCTCTGCCATTTTTTCGGTACTACTAAGACTATTCGTTAATGATAAACCCGCTTCGCAGACACCCAGCGCCGCAGGGCATGAACTGAAACCTCATATGCAATAGAGCGAGAGTCAGACTAAAAATTATCTCAATACTCCGGCTGGTTTGGCAACTGAATAAAATCGCCGGACAATAAAGGGAGGATTGATGTCGTACCCGACTCTCAAATCGGTACCCCTTGTATGCTAAATCCGTCCTCACGTCAAACACCTGAAACGTGTTTAGCATGAAAAACCTGCTTAACGTACCGCCAGAATCCGTGGCGTAATAAAGACAACCAGTTCACGGCGTTCATTATCTTTCCCGTCGCGACGAAACAGACGCCCCAGCACCGGGATATCGCCAAGCAGCGGGACGCTGTCACGGGCGGTTTTGTTTTTCTGCGAAAAGATGCCGCCCAACGCTAACGTCTCGCCGCTGCGAACTTCCACCAGGGTCTCTATCTCTTGTTTATCGATGGCCAGCGCCTCGCCATTATCCTGCTTCAGCACCTGACCCGGCGTATTTTCGCTGATCCTCAGCTTCAGCCGCACTCTCCCCTGCTGCAGCACCGTCGGCGTCACCTCCATGCCCAGCACGGCCTCTTTAAACTCCACCGACGTGGCGCCGCTTTCACCGCTGGAAACCTGATAGGGGATCTCGCTCCCCTGCTTGATGCTGGCGGGCTGCATATGCGAGGCCAGCAAACGAGGGCTGGCGATAATATCGACCTGCTGCTTGCGCTCCAGCGCGGAAAGTTCCAGTTCGAGTAAGCGACCGTTAATCTTGCCGATGTTAAACCCCGCACGGGTGCTGGCATCGTTCACCGACATATCGCTGCTCAGGGTGGTGATTTGTCCTGATCCCGGTGAGCCTCCGGCCTCCGCCAGCCGCCACTTCACCCCCAGCTCGCGAAGGCTGGTTTCGCTCATCGACACGATATGAGCGGCCAGCTCCACCTGTCCGACGGGCAAATCCATCTCCTGCGCCCAGGCTTTCAACGCCGGCAGATGCCGGGCATCATCGCGGATCAGCAGACGGTTGGTCCGTTTGTCCGCCATCAGGTGCCCCCTGGCGCTCAGCAACTTACCGCCCGTTTTAGCCAGCTCCTCGGCATCGGCATAGTGCAGGGTCACGTTCTCGGCCTGCAGGGGCAGGTTCTGCAGGCGTTTCTCCTGTTCCGCTTCACGCTGCGCCTGATTCGCCTTTTGCCAGGCCTGGGTATGCGCGTAGATGACCGTCCCCTGCTGTTGCAAAGAGAGGCCTGCGCTATCCGCCACCGCCCGCAGCGCCTGGGTCCAGGGGACCGTTTGCAGACGCAGGGAGAGCGTGCCGCTAACGTCCGGCGCCACAACAAGGTTCTTGTGGTTCATTTCGGCCAGCGCTTGCAGCACATGAGCCACAGGCGCGTCATCGACCACCAGCGAAATTGTCTTTTCATTTCGGGCGGCGCCCGCCGCCAGCGGCAGCAGCAGTAGCAGAAGGCTTATCCATCGCATCATATTGTTTCCCTTCACGTTGCCAGCGCCACGCTGGCGGTTCACACCCCGCAGGCGTGGCGATCTCCAGCTCACCGGTCGTCAGCCGGCTCACCCGCCAGCCCGTGGGCAATTGATCATCCATGCGCACCCGCCGCCATTTGCCGCTCCCGTCCTGCAGAAACCCCGTCCAGCCTGCGCCATCCCCGGCCGCGCCGCCATAGCGCCATTGTGATAACTGCACCGTGCGGCAGGGATCCTCTACCGGCTGAAAAGGATCGCGCTCGGCCGCCAGCAGCGACAGCGGCAGCCACAGTAAAGCCCAGCGTTTACGTCCCATCTTCCGCCTCCAGTTGCAAACGCAGGCGGAGCACCTGCGCCTCACGCTCCAGCGAGAACGATCGCGGGTTCATCCCGCAGCGCGCCAGCCAGGAAAAAAACGCGGGCAGCGTCTGCCAGGGCAGGGTCAGCTCCATCTCGCCCCCGCTACCCTGAGGTCGCCAGGCGATAAGCTTCACCCCGGCAAGCGGAATGGCTATCGGCGAAAACGGCTGCTTGTCGATGCCCTCCACTGGGATTTCACCGGCGGGTATGCGCAATGCCATCACCCGACGCCATTGCATCTGCAGGACGGGGTCGCGGGACACTGCCGCCAGCGGCGGCCCGTCAGCGCACCAGAGCGTAACGCCGAAGCCCAGCCCCCCCATCGCGAACAGGGTCAGCAGCACCGCCTGGCTGCGCCGGCTGCTAATCCACATCGGCACGCTCTTCTGCAAGGGTAAAACTGAACTGCCAGCGTCCCTCGGCGTCGCGCTGCGTTCCGCCCGCTTTTGCCGGCGCGAATCCCGCCACATTGGTCAGAATGCGCTCCAGTCCGGCCAGCGCCTGAAGGTTGAGAGCCAGGCCGTTCACGGTCAGAACCGCGCCCTGGTAATCCAGCCGCGTCAGCCACGCCTGCGCGGGCAGATCTGCCGCCAGCGCCAGCAGCCTGGGTTGCCAGGCGGCGATCGCCGCTCTACGCCGTTGCTGTTGACGATGACGCTGGTGCTGCTGCCACGCCTCGCGCATTGGAAGCTCGCGCTGTTTAAGCGAGGCGAGCAACTGCGCGTCGGCCGTCGCGTGGAGTGTCGCCAGGGCGAGATGCTGCAGACGGACCGTGCGACATACCTGCAGGATCATCAATCCCAGCAGCATAATTCCGGTAGCAATCAGCAGGATGAAGCGCAGGCGCTGGCGCCGCCGCAGGTCGCGCCAGGGGAGAAGATTAACGGCATGCGTCATGGTGTTCACTCCCCAGCGCCAGCCCAAGGGCGATAGCGTAGCGATCGCCATCGACCGGCAGAGGAGGCTGCCGGCGGTGAATGACCTGCCAGACATCTAAGTTGCTGGCCTCGTCGCCAGCGTCAGCGCACAGACGCAAAGGAACCTGAAGCTGCTCCGCCAGCTGGCTTAACGACTTCACCTCATCGCAGGTGACACAACCCCAGGCCTCCTGCGTCGCCCATAGCCAGTGATTTTCATCCCGCCACGCGAGGCCCTGCGACTGCGGGTTCAGCAAGGGGACAAACGCGCCGAGCGCGCTGGCATCCGGCACGATGGCCGCTACCCGCAGTCGTAGCCGTCCTGCCAGCGCCCGCAGGACATTGATGTCCAGCCGCTGCGCCGCCGTGACCTGCCAACCGTCATCCCGCGAGGTGGGAGCATAATCAATGCTTAAGGAGGCGGCGGGCATCGCCAGTTGCTGGGTCATCGCGCTGGCTATCCACGTCGCCTGTTCACGATCCCGCAGGGCGAACTGGGGATAAGGCAGGCGCTTTTGCAGCGTGCGAACGGCGGGGAAAGCGATACTGACCTGATGCTGCACCGGTAGCTCCCGCCGCCAGGCGCTAAGCTGTGCGCCAAGGGCGCTGACGTCCACCACCATCCCCTGCCGTACCAGGCCTGGCGGCAGCGGAATACGCCACCAGCGGCGCAGCGCCCAGTGTGAGCGTTCATGCAATAGCGCGACAATGGCGATGCTATCCTGCTGGATATGCATCCCGATCCGCCAGTTTCTGAAAGCCATGCTTACGATCTCCTTATCCGGCAAAACTGTCCGGCTATATCAATGCACCTGGCTTGCCTTTATACTACCGCGCGTTTGTTTATAAACTGCCCAAATAAAACTAAATGGGAAAACACCGGTGAAGTTCGTAAAGTATCTATTGATCCTTGCAGTCTGTTGCGTACTGCTGGGAGCAGGCTCGATTTTTGGCCTCTACAAATACATAGAGCCGCAACTCCCCGACGTCGCAACCCTGAAGGATGTGCGTTTGCAGATCCCGATGCAGGTCTATAGCGCCGACGGTGAGCTTATTGCGCAATATGGCGAAAAACGCCGTATCCCTGTGACGCTGCAGCAAATTCCCCCCGAGCTGGTGAAAGCGTTTATCGCCACTGAAGACAGCCGTTTCTATGAGCACCACGGCGTCGATCCGGTGGGTATTTTCCGCGCCGCCAGCGTGGCGATGTTTTCAGGCCACGCCTCCCAGGGCGCCAGCACCATCACCCAGCAGTTAGCACGTAACTTCTTCCTCAGCCCCGAGAAGACGTTGATGCGTAAGATTAAAGAGGCCTTTCTGGCTATCCGCATCGAGCAGTTGCTGAACAAAGATGAAATCCTTGAGCTGTATCTGAACAAGATCTACCTCGGCTACCGCGCCTATGGCGTCGGCGCCGCGGCGCAGGTCTATTTTGGCAAACCTATCGACCAGTTGACCCTGAGTGAGATGGCGGTGATTGCCGGTCTGCCGAAAGCGCCTTCTACCTTTAACCCACTCTATTCCATGGATCGCGCGACCGCCCGTCGCAACGTGGTGCTGTCGCGTATGTTGAGCGAGGGGTACATCACCCAGGCGCAATATGATGAGGCGCGCAGCGAAGCGATCGACGCCAGCTATCACGCGCCGAAAATCGCTTTCTCCGCCCCTTACCTGAGCGAAATGGTGCGCCAGGAGATGGTGAATCGCTACGGCGAGCAGGCCTATGAAGATGGCTACCGGGTTTACACCACCATTACTCGCAAGAATCAGCAGGCAGCCCAGCAGGCGGTACGCAATAACGTGCTGGATTACGATATGCGTCACGGCTACCGCGGCCCGGCCAGCGTGCTGTGGAAAGTCGGTGAAACGCCGTGGGAGACGAAAAAAATCATCGACTCGCTGAAGCGTCAGTCTGGCTACGGCCCGCTTTTCCCGGCGGTGGTCACTTCCGCGAATGCCCAGGAGGCCGTCGCGCTGTTGGCTAACGGCGACTCGGTTTCTCTGACGATGGACGGCGTGCGCTGGGCCCGGCGCTTTATCTCGGATACGCAGCAGGGGGCGACCCCGCGTAAAGTCAACGACGTCCTGCAGGCCGGGCAGCAGATCTGGGTTCGTAAAGTGGCTGACGGCTGGTGGCTGTCACAGGTCCCGGACGTCAACTCAGCGCTGGTCTCCATTAATCCGCAAAACGGCGCGATTATTGCTCTCGTCGGCGGGTTTGACTTTAACCAGAGCAAGTTCAACCGCGCCACTCAGGCGCTGCGTCAGGTCGGCTCCAACATTAAGCCGTTCCTCTATACCGCCGCGATGGATAAAGGCTTAACGCTGGCCAGTATGCTCAACGATGTGCCGATCTCGCGCTGGGACGCAGGCGCAGGATCCGACTGGCGGCCGAAGAACTCGCCGCCGCAGTATGCCGGTCCGATTCGTTTACGCCAGGGGCTTGGACAGTCGAAAAACGTGGTGATGGTGCGCGCTATGCGCGCCATGGGCGTTGACTATGCCGCCGAGTATCTGCAGCGCTTTGGCTTCCCGGCGCAAAACATTGTCCACACAGAATCGCTGGCCCTGGGCTCCGCCTCCTTTACGCCCCTGCAGGTTGCCCGCGGATATTCGGTGATGGCCAACGGCGGCTTCCTGGTCAACCCGTTCTTTATCAGTAAGATTGAGAATGATCAGGGCGGCGTTCTCTTCGAAGAACGTCCGAAAATCGCCTGCCCGCAGTGTGATTTACCGGTCATTTACGGTGATACGCCAAAATCCAACGTGCTGGAAAATAAAGATGTGGAAGATGTCGCCACCTCGACGGAACCGCAGAACGGCAACGTGCCGCCACAGCCGCAGCTGGAGCAGGCCAACCAGTCGCTGGTTGCACAGAGCGGCGCCCAGGAATACGCGCCGCATGTGATTAACACGCCGCTGTCGTTCCTGATAAAAAGCGCACTGAACAGCAACATCTTTGGCGAACCGGGCTGGATGGGAACCGGCTGGCGTGCCGGACGCGATCTGCAGCGGCATGACATCGGCGGGAAAACCGGGACCACCAACAGCTCGAAGGATGCCTGGTTCTCAGGCTACGGCCCAGGTGTAGTGACTTCGGTATGGATCGGCTTTGACGATCATCGTCGCGATCTTGGCCGCACCACCGCCTCCGGGGCGATTAAAGATCAGATCTCCGGCTATGAGGGGGGTGCTAAAAGTGCCCAGCCGGCCTGGGACAGCTTTATGAAGAGCGTGCTGGAGGGGGTGCCGGAAGAGCCGTTAACCCCGCCGCCGGGGATCGTCACGGTGAATATCGACCGCAGCACTGGTCAGTTGGCTAACGGGGGCAACAGCCGCGCGGAATACTTCATTGAAGGAACCCAGCCCACGCAGCAGGCGGTCCATGAGGTGGGCACCACCCTGACTGACGGCGGTGGTGAAACCCACGAACTGTTCTGACAAAAAAAGCGCCTGCGGGCGCTTTTTTATTGCTGCTAACGGCGCGCTTTCTCTCAGAGTCGGCCCTGAGCCAGCAGCCACTCGCGCACCAAAAACAGCGCGCTGACGTTACGGGCTTCGTTAAAATCTTCTTCATCCAGCAGCGACATCAGCTGCGCCAGCGGCCAGCGCACCTGCGGCAGCGGCTCAGGTTCATCGCCCGGCAGTGACTCAGGATAGAGGTCTTCCGCCACCAGGATATTCATTTTGCTGGAGAAGTAAGAGGGGGCCATACTGAGCTTCTTCAGAAACGTCAGCTTATTGGCGCCAAAGCCAACCTCTTCTTTCAGCTCGCGATTCGCTGCTTCATCCACGGTTTCACCCGGGTCAATCAGCCCTTTGGAGAAACCCAGCTCGTAGGATTCCGTGCCGACGGCATACTCGCGAATCAAAATAATGTGATCATCAACAATCGGCACAATCATCACCGCTTCACGGGTGGATGGCCGCATACGTTCATAAACGCGACGCACACCGTTGCTGAATTCCAGATCGACGCTTTCGACATTAAAGAGGCGCGAACGGGCGACAGTTTCAACATTGAGAATGGTGGGTTTTTGTAATGATTTGCTCATTGTCATCGGTCTATGCTGTGATTAAGCAGTCATTGTGCGATACGCAACACGCTTTCGGCAATCCAAATCGCTACTTATTTACAGAGTTGTAACCTTTTACCGGCAAAGGGGAAAGTAATAAAGATAAAAAAGTCAATAGCTTGAATTCTGTTTGAGAATTTACCGATTTCTGCGCATTAACGTTTTTGGTAAGCTTATACGTTGCTGCATGACATATTCACTACCCTGTAACCAGGTGCGCCACTAACACTGCAGCTTGACGTTAGTCTTCACGTTCACCGACGATATCGTAAGAAAAAATAACTATGATGGGATGGGCATGGGCACCTTTCTGATTTTCCTTACAGCTCTGCTAATCTGCGTATTGCTCATCGGATGGTGGTACCGCGCTCACGCCAGACGCCGACGCCTTCCTCTACTGCACGCCTTTAGCGACGCCACTACGCGGCCGCTTCCTGCCGATGAGCGTCAGGCTATCGAAAAGTATCTTGCGGAGCTCAGTCGCACCCTGCAGGTCCCGGCGTCCGGCGCAACGACCGCACCCGTCGCTTTGGCGCTGAATGAACAGAGTGATACGGTCTACGCGGTGACGCGAGCCATCACTCGCTACGGGATCACTACCGACGCGCCGAATAAATGGCGCTACTTTCTCGATTCGGTGGAAGTCCATCTGCCGCCGTTCTGGGAACAGCATATCAACGACGAAAACAGCGTTGAGCTGATCCCCACCGACAGCCTGCCGCTGGTTATCACCCTTAACGGACATAGCCTGAGCGACTATCGTCAGGAGGCGCAAAGCTACGCCCTGGAACGCGCATCGGCCACCCAGGCCTCCATTCGCGGCGAAGAGAGCGAACAGGTAGAGCTACGGCAGATCCGTCGGGAAAGTCGGGAAGAACACGCCCTCAACCGGCCGGATGGGCTGCGCGAAGCGATCCTGATCGTCGCCTCCTTCCTGTTCTTTTATTTCAGCCTGATTGGGCCAGCCGTTTTTACCCCCTGGCTGGTGGCCGCGGGGGTACTGCTTCTCGCCGCTGGCGTGGGGGGGATCTATGCCCCGCCGCGCCGCGCCGCGTTGCGCGAAATTCACTGCCTGCGGGGCGTTCCCAAACGCTGGGGTCTGTTTGGCGAAAACGATCAGGAACATATCAATAACATTTCGCTGGGTATTATCGATCTCATCTATCCGCGCCACTGGCAGCCATGGATCGCCCAGGACCTGGGACAGCAGACCGATATTGATATCTATCTCAACCGTCACGTGGCCCGCCAGGGACGCTACCTGTCGCTCCATGATGAAGTGAAAAACTTCCCGCTACAGTACTGGCTGCGCAGCGCGATTATCGCCGCCGGCGCGCTGGTAGTGGTGATCATGCTGTGGGTCAGCGTACCGCTAAATATGCCGTTTAAGTTCACCCTGTCGTGGTTGAAGGGCGCCCAGACGATTGAAGCGACAACCGTCGACCAGCTGGCAAAAGCCCATGTGCGCATTGGCGATACGCTGCGCCTGACAGGCACCGGGATGTGTAATATCCGTACGCCGGGTAGCTGGTCGGCCAAAGAGGATTCGCCGTTCCTGCCTTTCGATTGTTCACAGATTGTATGGAACGACGCCCCTCCTCTGCCGCTGCCGGAGTCTGATATTGTCAGCAAAGCGACCGCCCTGATGCAGTCCGTCCAGCGCCAGCTGCACCCGGAAACCGACGATGACTCCCGCGTCAGCCCGGCGCTGCGCTCCGCGATTCAGAAATCAGGCATGGTGCTGCTGGATGATTTCGGCGATATCGTCCTGAAAACCAACGATCTCTGCTCGGCAAAGGATGACTGCCTGCGCCTGAAAAACGCGCTGGTCAATCTCGGGAATACCCGTAACTGGGAGGCATTAACCAAGCGCGCCACCGCCGGAAAACTGGACGGCGTGAACGTGCTGCTGCGCCCTGTCAGCGCGGAGTCGCTGGAGAATCTGGTGACCACTTCCACCGCCCCCTTTGTAATGCGTGAAACTTCGCGAGCCGCGCAGGCGCTAAACAGCCCGGCGCCCGGCGGTTTCTTGATCGCCAGCGATGAAGGCAGCGTGCTGGTCAATCAGCCGTGGCCGGCGGTGAGCCTGTATGATTATCCGGCACATGAGCAGTGGAGCGAGCTGCGGCGGCTGGCCGGTATGCTCATGCATACCCCTTTCCACGCCGAAGGGATCGTCACCAATCTGTTTACCGACGCCAACGGCACCCAGCATGTCAATCTGCACCGCATCCCCGACCGCAGCGGACTGTGGCGCTATCTGGGCATTACGCTGCTGCTGTTGTCGATGCTGGGGTGCATGGCTTACCACGGCGTACAGGCGCTGCGTCGTTATCAACGCCATCGCCAGCGTATGGAAGAGATTCAGAAATATTACGAAAGCTGCCTGAACCCGGTACTGCTCCCCGCGTCTGACCCGCAAGATTAATTTTCCCGGCGACAGGGTATGATACCCTGTCGCCCATTTTCTGCTCGCTGGAGAGTCATCATGCATTTTGATATCGCCTGGCAGGAGGTTGATACCGTTCTGCTGGATATGGACGGCACGCTCCTGGACCTCGCTTTTGACAACTATTTCTGGCAAACGCTGGTGCCTGAAACCTGGGGAGCCGCCCGCGGCCTCAATCTGCAGGAGGCGAAAGACGCCATGCGCCAGGAGTATCACGCCGTGCAGCATACGCTAAACTGGTATTGTCTGGATTACTGGAGCGAGCGCCTGGGTTTGGATATTTGTGCGATGACCAGCGAACAGGGTCCGCGCGCCACGCTGCGCGAGGATACGGTGCCGTTCCTTGATGCGCTCAAGGCCTGCGGTAAGCGACGCATTCTGTTGACCAATGCCCATCCCCACAATCTGGCGGTGAAGCTCAAACACACCGGCCTGGATGCGCACCTTGATTTATTACTTTCCACCCACACATTTGGTTATCCGAAAGAGGATCAGCGCCTGTGGCGCGCCGTGGCGGAGGAGACTGGCCTTGAGGCCCATAAAACGCTGTTTGTCGACGACAGCGAGGCGATTCTGGATGCCGCGAGGGAATTTGGCATTCGTTACTGCCTGGGCATTACCAATCCCGACTCCGGGCTGGCGGAAAAGCAGTATCTGCGCCACCCAGGATTGAATGATTACCGGCGACTGATCCCTTCGCTTACCCCGAAGGAGAGGCGATGAAAGAGAAGCCCAGCGAAACCGTCAGACTGGACAAATGGCTTTGGGCCGCCCGCTTTTACAAGACCCGCGCGCTGGCGCGGGAGATGATTGAAGGCGGCAAGGTGCATTACAACGGACAACGCAGCAAACCCGGGAAAATTGTCGAGCTGGACGCCATGCTGACGCTGCGCCAGGGCAATGACGAGCGTACGGTACGGATTGTCGGTATTACCGAACAGCGCCGCCCGGCAAGTGAAGCCGTCGCCCTGTATGAAGAGACGGCGGAAAGTATCGAGAAGCGTGAAAAAGTGGCCCTGGCGCGCAAAATGAACGCCCTGACCATGCCGCACCCTGACAGACGTCCGGACAAGAAAGAGCGCCGCGACCTGATGAGATTTAAACACGGCGAGAGTGAGTAACTCGCGCCAGAAAGAGAGATGATTATGACTCAACACGATCAATTACATCGTTATCTGTTTGAAAACTATGCCGTACGCGGCGAGCTGGTGACGGTGTCGGAAACCCTGGAACAGATTCTGGCCAATCACACCTATCCACAGCCGGTGAAAACGGTGCTGGCGGAGCTGCTGGTCGCCACCAGCCTGCTGACCGCGACGCTGAAGTTTGCTGGTGATATTACCGTTCAGCTGCAGGGCGATGGCCCTTTACAGCTGGCGGTGATCAACGGCAATAACCAGCAGCAGTTGCGTGGCGTCGCGCGCGTGCAGGGCGATATTGCGGACGATGCGGATCTGAAAACGATGGTCGGCAACGGCTATCTGGTCATTACCATCTCCCCGAAAGAGGGTGAACGTTATCAGGGTGTGGTCGGTCTGGAAGGCGATACGCTGGCCGCCTGCCTGGAAGATTACTTCCAGCGTTCAGAGCAGCTGCCGACGCGCCTCATCATTCGCACCGGGGAACATGAAGGTCAGCCGATGGCCGGTGGGATGCTGCTGCAGGTGATGCCGGCGCAGGATACCCAGACGACCGACTTCGAGCACCTGGCGACGCTCACCGAGACCATCAAGGCGGAAGAGCTGTTCACCCTGCCGGCGAACGATGTGCTGTGGCGCCTGTACCATGAGGAAGAGGTCACGGTCTACGAGCCGCAGAGCGTCGAGTTCAAATGTACGTGTTCTCGTGAACGCTGCGCTGGCGCGCTGAAGACCCTGCCGGATGAAGAGATAGATAGCATCCTCGCCGATGAAGGCGAGATTGATATGCACTGCGACTACTGCGGTAACCACTATATCTTCAATGCTATGGATATTGCCGAGATCCGTAATAACGCCTCTCCGGCCGACCCACAGGTCCATTAATCCCCGCGTCTTCCACAGGTACAGGGTGGCGATGTTGTTCGTCGCCTTGTGCCTGACTTTTATTTATTCACGAGTTGAATCGATTTTCCCTGAAAGAGTTACGTAATTTTATTCCAGGAAAGCGATTACATTCACAATTCAGTAGTTTTTTTAATTACTTTTTAACCATTAATAAACATCTACCCCAACATCCGTCCATTTCCTGAGATAATCCACTTCACTTCGTGACAGGAGTCACCGTTTTTTTCGTCATTCTGAGGAATGTCGAGATACGTAAATCTATGAGCCTGGTCGCGGTCAATACCCGGTAAGAAACCCTACAATTTACAGCAGTACATCTTGGCTAAGGAGCAGTGACATGCGCGTTAATCATGGTTTAACCCCGCAGGATCTCAAGGCTTATGGTATCGATGACGTTCAGGATATCGTCCACAACCCCAGCTACGATATGTTGTTTCAGGAAGAGCTCGACCCCAGCCTGGAAGGTTACGAACGTGGCGTATTAACCAGTCTGGGTGCTATCGCCGTCGACACGGGCATTTTTACCGGCCGTTCTCCGAAAGATAAGTATCTCGTTCGCGACGACACCACCCGCGATACCGTCTGGTGGTCCGATAAAGGCAAAGGTAAAAACGACAACAAGCCGCTTTCACAGGAAACCTGGCAGCATCTGAAAGGGCTGGTGACCCAGCAGTTGTCCGGTAAACGGCTGTTTATCGTCGACGCCTTCTGCGGCGCCAACGCCGATACCCGTCTCAGCGTGCGCTTTATTACCGAAGTGGCCTGGCAGGCGCACTTCGTTAAAAACATGTTCATCCGCCCGAGCGATGAAGAGCTGGCGGACTTCGAGCCCGACTTCATCGTGATGAACGGCGCGAAGTGCACCAATCCGCAGTGGAAAGAGCAAGGTCTGAACTCAGAAAACTTCATCGCCTTCAACCTCACCGAGCGCATCCAGCTGATCGGCGGCACCTGGTATGGTGGCGAAATGAAGAAAGGGATGTTCTCGATCATGAACTACCTGCTGCCCCTGAAGGGCATCGCCTCTATGCATTGTTCTGCTAACGTCGGCGAGAAAGGCGATGTCGCCATTTTCTTCGGCCTCTCAGGCACCGGCAAAACCACCCTCTCCACCGATCCAAAACGCCGCCTGATTGGCGATGATGAACATGGCTGGGATGACGACGGCGTGTTTAACTTCGAAGGGGGCTGCTACGCCAAGACCATCAAGCTCTCTGAAGCGGCCGAGCCGGATATCTATCACGCCATTCGCCGCAATGCTCTGCTGGAAAACGTGGTGGTGCGCGCCGATGGCACGATCGATTTCGATGACGGTTCGAAGACTGAAAACACCCGCGTCTCCTACCCCATCGACCATATCGACAACATTGTTAAACCGGTTTCCAAAGCGGGTCACGCCACCAAAGTGATCTTCCTGACGGCCGATGCGTTCGGCGTCCTGCCGCCGGTCTCCCGCCTGACCGCCGATCAGACCCAGTACCATTTCCTGTCCGGGTTTACCGCCAAACTGGCCGGCACCGAACGCGGCGTGACCGAGCCCACGCCAACCTTCTCCGCCTGCTTTGGCGCCGCCTTCCTGTCGCTGCATCCGACACAGTACGCCGAAGTGCTGGTTAAACGTATGCAGGCGGCCGGCGCGCAGGCTTATCTGGTCAATACCGGCTGGAACGGCACCGGCAAGCGTATCTCGATTAAAGATACCCGCGCCATCATCGACGCCATCCTCAATGGCTCGCTGGACAACGCGGAGACCTTTACCCTGCCGATGTTTAACCTGCAGATCCCAACGGCGCTCCCGGGTGTGGATACCCAGATCCTCGATCCGCGCAGCACCTATGGTTCCCCGGAGCAGTGGCAGGAAAAAGCCGATCAGCTGGCGAAGCTGTTTATCGAGAACTTTGAGAAGTATACCGATACGCCAGCGGGCGCCGCGCTGGTGGCGGCAGGGCCGCAGCGCTAACGGGCGTAGAGGTGAAAAAGCCGGGCTTGCCCGGCTTTTTGTTGTGCAACGTCCTGATTGGCCAACCTCGGCCGCACTCAGCTCTCTTTGGTGGGTTTCATCGGCGCCAGCATCCGGTGCACCGGCAGCCAGGCGCGGATCAGTAATCCGCCGCGTTCGCTGGAGCCAATCTCCAGCCGGCCGTTGTGATTGTCGATAATACGCTGAACAATCGCCAGCCCCAGCCCGGTGCCGCTGGTACTGCGGGCGCTATCGCCGCGTACAAACGGCTGGAACAGATGTTCGCGCTGCTCAGGTTTGATCCCCGGCCCGTCATCTTCCACCTGGAACCAGGCCCGGCTCGCTTCGCTGCCGCTGCTGACCTTGATCCAGCCATTGCCATAGCGAGCCGCATTCACCACCATATTCGCCAGCGCACGCTTGATAGAAAGCGGGTGCATGCGTACCGGGATTTCACCGGCCTGCAGGGCGGTGGCGATCTCACGTTCATAGCCGCTCTCTGCGGCGATCACTTCGCCCAGTACAGCATTGAGGTCCGCCAGCTCCATCGGCATCTCCTGCCCGGTGCGCAGATAGTCGATAAACTGCTCGATGATGGCGTTGCACTCTTCGATATCTTTATTGATCGACTCAGCGAGATACCCGTCCTGCTCGCCCATCATCTCGGTGGCCAGACGAATGCGCGTCAGCGGAGTACGTAAATCGTGGCTGACCCCGGCCATCAGCAACGTACGGTCGTCAGCCAGCTGCTTCACGCCCGCGGCCATATGGTTAAAGGCGCGGGTCACCGAGCGCACCTCAGAGGCGCCGTACTCTCGCAGCGGCGGCGGGATAATACCGCGCCCGACCTGCAGCGCCGCGTGTTCGAGATCTACCAGCGGACGGTTCTGAATACGGATAAACAGCCAGGCGCCGCCTATCGCCAACAGCATGATCGCCAGGGTATAGCGGAACAGCGGCGAGAAGTCGCCCTGATGAATTTCGGTCAGCGGTACCCGCACCCAGATATTGGGCGACAGCCAGGTCTTCAGCCACACCACGGGGGAGCTTTTATTGACCTCCACCCGCACCTCAGTGGGGCCGCCGAGCTGATGCGCCATCTGCTGGCTTAAGAATTCATAATGCTGCGCCCAGCGCAGCCCTGCGTCTTCCGCCGCTTCATTGGAATAGAGCGAAATCCCCAGCTCACGATAAATTTCACGACGAAACGCCGGGGGCACCACCAGCTGGGTGCCATCCTCCAGTTGCAGTTTGTCGGTCATCAGCATACGGACTTCGTAGGCCAATACTTTATTAAACTGCTGGAGACTCGGCAGGATCGCGAAATTCAGTACCACCAGATAGGTCGTCACCAGGCTGACGAACAGCAAGGTGACGATCAGGAGCAGCGTGCGAGCAAAGGAGCTGCGCGGCGAAAAGCGCACGCGTTTCATGCCTTAGAGCCGTCCGGGACGAAGACGTAGCCCAGACCCCAGACGGTCTGGATATAGCGCGGATGCGCCGGATCCTCTTCCACCATGCGGCGCAGGCGGGAGATCTGAACGTCGATGGAGCGCTCCATCGCAGAATATTCGCGCCCGCGGGCGAGGTTCATCAGCTTATCGCGCGACAGCGGTTCGCGAGGATGACTCACCAGCGCCTTCAGGACCGCAAATTCGCCGCTGGTCAACGGCATCGGCTCGTCTTCACGGAACATCTCGCGGGTGCCCAGGTTCAGTTTGAATTTACCAAAGGCGATAACCGCCTCTTCCTGCGATGGCGCGCCCGGCAGTTCATTCGCCTGACGACGCAGCACCGCCCGAATACGGGCCAGCAGTTCACGCGGGTTAAACGGCTTCGGAATGTAGTCGTCAGCCCCGATTTCCAGGCCAACGATCCGGTCAACCTCTTCACCTTTCGCCGTCACCATAATGATCGGCATCGGGTTGCTCTGACTGCGCAGACGACGGCAAATCGAGAGACCATCTTCCCCAGGCAGCATCAGATCCAGCACCATCAGGTGGAAGGATTCACGGGTTAACAGACGATCCATCTGTTCGGCGTTCGCCACGCTACGAACCTGGAAGCCCTGCTCGGTCAGATAACGTTCGAGCAGCGCACGCAGGCGCATGTCGTCATCCACAACCAGAATCTTATAATTCTCTTGCATTGTTTGTACTCCCAAAGGTTCACTGCAATAGTCAGTGCGTATTCTCAAAAAAGCCCGGCGCGCTCACCAGCTAAATCTGGTATATATTCCAGGCTAAATTGTTACAAAGCATATTTAACAGCAGGTTAAGTATACATTTAATCATAAGACACAGTATTTATCCTGTCGGTATTATTACGCGCTACAAATTGTGCGCAACGACAGACTGTCAGAAGGTTGAACTCACGATGAAAACGCCGCTGATCACCCGCGAGGGATATGAAAAACTGAAGCAGGAAATGGACTACCTGTGGCGCCAGGAGCGCCCGGAAGTGACCAAAAAGGTCACCTGGGCCGCCAGCCTTGGCGACCGCAGCGAGAACGCGGACTACCAGTACAACAAAAAGCGCCTGCGGGAGATCGATCGCCGGGTCCGCTATCTGACCAAATGTCTGGAACAGTTAAAGATCGTCGATTATTCCCCGCAGCAGGAAGGCAAAGTCTTCTTCGGCGCCTGGGTAGAGATCGAAAACGACGAGGGCGATACCAAACGCTTTCGCATCGTCGGCTACGATGAGATTTTTGGCCGCAAAGACTACATCTCCATCGACTCACCGATGGCGCGGGCCTTGCTGAAAAAAGAGGTCGGCGATCTGGCTATCGTTAACACGCCGGCGGGCGAAGCCAGCTGGTATGTCAACGAGATCGAATACGTAAAATAGACAAGAACTTTCCGAGAGACACCGAGCGCGACTGGCATTTTCAGCCGTCAGTCCGTATAACTAGTCCCTGATTTTTGACCCTAAAGATGAATTAAAAGCCATGATGAATGATTCGCTCTGCCGCATTATTGCGGGTGAACTTCAGGCCAGAGCCGAACAGGTAGAAGCTGCCGTTCGCCTGCTTGATGAAGGGAACACCGTGCCGTTTATTGCACGTTATCGTAAAGAAGTCACCGGCGGTCTGGATGACACGCAGCTGCGTAATCTGGAAACCCGCCTTGGCTATCTGCGCGAACTGGAAGACCGTCGTCAGGCGATCCTCAAATCCATCGCTGAACAGGGCAAACTGACCGACGCGCTGGAAAAAGCCATCACCTCCACGCTGAGCAAAACCGAACTGGAAGACCTCTACCTGCCGTACAAGCCGAAGCGCCGTACCCGCGGGCAGATCGCCATCGAAGCCGGGCTGGAGCCGCTGGCTGACCTGCTGTGGAACGAACCGTCCCACGATCCGGAAACGGAAGCCGCAAAATATATTGACGCCGATAAAGGCCTGGCCGACAGCAAAGCGGCGCTGGATGGCGCGCGCTATATTCTGATGGAGCGGTTTGCCGAAGACGCCGCGCTGCTGGCGAAGGTCCGTGACTATCTGTGGAAAAACGCCCACCTGGTCTCCACCGTCGTCAGCGGCAAAGAAGAGGAAGGCGCCAAATTCCGCGACTACTTCGATCACCATGAACCGATCGCCACCGTGCCGTCGCATCGCGCGCTGGCGATGTTCCGCGGTCGCAACGAAGGCGTGCTGCAGCTCTCTTTAAACGCCGATCCGCAGTTTGACGAGCCGCCGAAAGAGAGCCACGGCGAGCAAATTATTATCCACCACCTTGGCCTGCGCCTGAATAACGCCCCGGCGGACAGCTGGCGTAAAGGTGTCGTCAGCTGGACCTGGCGTATCAAAGTACTGATGCACCTCGAAACCGAGCTGATGGGCACCGTGCGCGAGCGCGCGGAGGACGAAGCCATCAACGTCTTCGCCCGTAACCTGCACGACCTCCTGATGGCCGCGCCCGCCGGGCTGCGCGCCACCATGGGACTCGATCCGGGCCTGCGCACCGGGGTGAAAGTGGCCGTCGTCGACGCCACCGGTAAACTGGTCGCCACCGATACCATCTATCCCCATACCGGCCAGGCCGCCAAAGCGGCCGTCGTCGTCGCCGCGCTGTGTGAAAAGTACAATGTTGAGCTGGTGGCCATCGGCAATGGTACCGCCTCGCGTGAAACCGAGCGTTTCTTCCTCGACGTGCAGAAGCAGTTCCCGAAAGTCACCGCCCAGAAGGTGATCGTCAGCGAAGCCGGGGCTTCCGTTTACTCCGCCTCCGAGCTGGCGGCCCAGGAGTTCCCGGACCTCGACGTGTCGCTGCGCGGCGCGGTCTCCATCGCCCGCCGTCTGCAGGATCCCCTGGCCGAGCTGGTGAAAATCGACCCGAAATCGATTGGCGTCGGCCAGTATCAGCACGATGTCAGCCAGACCCAGCTGGCGCGTAAGCTGGACGCGGTGGTGGAAGACTGCGTGAACGCCGTCGGCGTTGACCTGAACACCGCCTCCGTTCCGCTGCTGACCCGCGTCGCCGGCCTGACCCGCATGATGGCGCAGAACATCGTTGCCTGGCGCGACGAGAACGGCCAGTTCCAGAATCGCCAGCAGTTGCTGAAGGTCAGCCGTCTGGGGCCGAAAGCCTTTGAACAGTGCGCCGGCTTCCTGCGTATCAACCACGGCGACAACCCGCTGGATGCCTCCACCGTGCACCCGGAAGCCTATCCGGTGGTCGAGCGCATTCTGGCCGCCACCCAGCAGGCGCTGAAAGATCTGATGGGCAACAGCAGCGAACTGCGTCATCTGAAGGCCGTGGATTTCACCGATGAGAAGTTCGGCGTTCCGACCGTCACCGACATTATCAAAGAGCTGGAAAAACCGGGCCGCGATCCGCGTCCGGAGTTTAAGACGGCGAAGTTCGCCGACGGCGTAGAGACCATGAACGATCTGCTGCCGGGGATGATCCTGGAAGGCGCCGTCACCAACGTCACCAATTTCGGCGCGTTTGTCGATATCGGCGTCCATCAGGATGGACTGGTACACATTTCGTCGCTTTCTGACCGGTTTGTTGAAGATCCGCACACCGTGGTGAAAGCGGGCGACATCGTGAAGGTCAAAGTCATGGAAGTCGATCTGCCGCGTAAACGTATCGCTCTGACCATGCGTCTCGACGAGCAGCCAGGCGACAGCAACGCCCGCCGCGGCGGCGGTCAGGATCGCCCCCAGGGCAACCGCCCGGCCGCGAAGGCCGCCAAACCCCGCGGTCGCGAGGCACAGCCTGCCGGTAACAGCGCAATGATGGATGCCCTCGCTGCGGCGATGGGTAAAAAACGCTAATCTCTCCCTGCCCCTTTTCAGGGGCAGTTTTCATTTTTCATCCCCTGGCGATACGGCCGCCATTACGCGCAAAACGGGTTCAGTCATTTCTGATAACCTGCATTAATTCCGTTAAGGAAAGGTCGCGAAATTATTATTTTCATTTCGTTAACTTAAGAAACCTTAATTAAACATTAGATCGCCGAAATAATATTTTGCGCCTATTTGATCACCGACTGGATTTTGCGGCATATCAATAAAAAGGTGATTTTCGCTATAAAAATAGCGCGAAGCGCATCATATGTATTGATGATAAAAACCATTCTCATTATCATCACTTTCAGAACGTTTTTTCCTTTTTCGTTGGCTACGGTCCCCGGCGCAGCTGCCTCCAGGCGTCCGGAAAATTCTTCTTCGGTTAGCGATAGACAAGTAGGCCCTATGCAATTCACACCTGATAGTGCGTGGAAAATTACCGGATTCTCCCGCGATATTAGCCCAGCATACCGTCAGAAATTACTCTCCCTCGGCATGCTGCCCGGTTCCTCTTTTCATGTGGTTCGCGTAGCGCCGCTCGGCGATCCTGTTCATATTGAAACCCGACGCGTCAGTCTGGTATTACGCAAAAAAGATCTCGCCTTAATCGAACTGGAAGCGGTTGCACAATAACGGCTGGCCCGGCACAAGAGTCTGAAATATGAAAAAATTAACCGTTGGTTTAATTGGTAATCCTAATTCTGGCAAGACCACCTTATTTAATCAGCTGACCGGCGCCCGCCAGCGCGTAGGCAACTGGGCCGGGGTCACCGTTGAGCGTAAAGAGGGCGTTTTCGCCACCACTGACCATCAGGTCACGCTGGTCGACCTGCCGGGAACCTACTCCCTGACCACCATCTCTTCGCAGACCTCGCTGGACGAGCAGATTGCCTGCCACTACATCCTGAGCGGCGATGCCGACATGCTGATTAACGTGGTTGATGCCTCCAACCTTGAGCGAAACCTCTATCTGACGCTGCAGCTGCTCGAGCTGGGGATCCCCTGCGTCGTCGCGCTGAACATGCTGGATATCGCCGAAAAGCAGCAGGTGCGTATCGATATCGACGCCCTCGCCGCCCGTCTCGGCTGCCCGGTCATTCCGCTGGTCTCGACCCGCGGACGCGGGATCGAAGCGCTGAAGATTGCCCTCGACCGTCATCAGGCGAACAGCGATATTGAGCTGGTCCACTATCCGCAGCCGCTTCTGCGCGAAGCTGACCTGCTGGCGCAGCAGATGTCAGCGCAGATCCCGACCCGGCAGCGGCGTTGGCTGGGTCTGCAGATGCTGGAGGGCGATATCTACAGCCGGGCCTATGCCGGCGACGCCGCCGATAAACTGGATATTGCTCTGGCGAATCTCAGCGACGAGATCGACGACCCGGCGTTGCATATCGCAGACGCGCGCTATCAGACCATCGCCGCCATTTGCGACGCCGTCAGCAACACCCTGACCGCCGAGCCGAGCCGCTTCACCGCGGCGATGGACAAAGTGATCCTCAACCGCTTCCTCGGGTTGCCGATTTTTCTCTTTGTCATGTACCTGATGTTCCTGCTGGCGATAAACATCGGCGGCGCGCTGCAGCCGATTTTTGATGCCGGCTCGGTCGCGGTCTTTATTCACGGTATTCAATGGCTGGGCTACACCCTGCACTTCCCGGACTGGCTGACCGTGTTCCTCGCCCAGGGGATCGGCGGCGGTATCAACACCGTGCTACCGCTGGTGCCGCAGATCGGCATGATGTATCTGTTCCTCTCCTTCCTTGAGGACTCCGGCTACATGGCGCGCGCCGCCTTTGTCATGGACCGCCTGATGCAAGCCCTCGGCCTGCCGGGGAAATCCTTTGTCCCGTTGATTGTCGGTTTCGGCTGCAACGTGCCGTCGGTGATGGGCGCCCGCACCCTTGACGCGCCGCGCGAGCGTCTGATGACCATTATGATGGCGCCGTTTATGTCCTGCGGCGCGCGGCTGGCGATCTTCGCCGTCTTCGCAGCCGCGTTCTTTGGTCAGAACGGTGCGCTGGCGGTCTTCTCGCTCTACGTGCTGGGCATTGTGATGGCCATTCTCACCGGCCTGATGCTGAAGCACACCATTATGCGTGGCGAAGCCTCGCCGTTCGTGATGGAGCTGCCGGTGTACCACGTCCCGCACATCAAGAGCCTGATTATCCAGACCTGGCAGCGCCTGAAAGGCTTTGTGCTGCGCGCCGGGAAGGTGATCGTTATTGTCAGCATCTTCCTCAGCGCGCTGAACAGCTTCTCGCTGAGCGGTAAGGTCGTCGACAACATCAACGACTCCGCGCTGGCCTCGGTGAGCCGGGTCATTACGCCGGTGTTTAAACCGATCGGCGTGCATGAAGATAACTGGCAGGCCACCGTCGGCCTGTTTACCGGCGCGATGGCGAAGGAGGTGGTGGTCGGTACGCTGAACACCCTCTATACCGCCGAAGATATCCAGAATGAGGAGTTCAATCCGCAGACCTTCAGCCTCGGCGAAGAACTGCTCGCCGCCGTCGACGAAACATGGCAGGGACTGAAAGACACCTTCAGCCTCAGCGTCCTGGCCAACCCCATCGAAGCCAGCAAAGGCGATGGCGAGATGGCCACCGGCGCCATGGGCGTGATGGGCAGTAAATTTGGCAGCGCGGCGGCGGCATACAGCTACCTGATCTTCGTTCTGCTCTATATCCCCTGCATCTCGGTGATGGGCGCCATCGCCCGCGAATCGAGCCGCGGCTGGATGACCTTCTCCATCCTGTGGGGGCTGAATATCGCCTATTCGCTCTCGACGCTCTATTACCAGACCGTCAGCTTTAGCGACCATCCGCGCTACAGCCTGGTGTGTATCCTGGCGGTAGTGTTGTTCAACGTGGTGCTCTTCGGCCTGCTGCGCCGGGCGCGCAGCCGGGTGGACGTCTCGCTGCTGGCCACCCGAAAAACGCCGGCCTCCTGCTGTTCCAGCCCGGCTGGCGATTGCCACTAAGGAGGGTCTGTGGCGTCGTTAATGGAAGTCCGCGATATGCTGGCCCTGCAGGGCCGCATGGAGGCGAAACAGCTCAGCGCCCGCCTGCGGACGCCTCAGCCGCTGATTGACGCGATGCTGGAACGGATGGAAGCCATGGGTAAGGTGGTACGGATCAGCGAAACGAGCGAGGGCTGTCTCTCAGGCAGCTGTAAAAGCTGTCCTGAAGGGAAAGCGGCGTGCCAGCAGGAGTGGTGGGCGCTGCGATGAAAGGAGTCAGGCCAGATCGCGCAGCGGGTAAAACGAGTAAGACAGCAGTGAAAAACGGGCCAGCAGGCCCGTTTTTTTATGACTGGATTATTTATAAACGTCAGCGTAAGCGTGTACGGTTTTTTCGTTTTTCTGCCCGGCAATCACCACAAAGTATTTCCCACCCAGCTCATCGGCTTTTTTCGACAGATCGCGTCGGGCGTCCATCGGTGACGTCGTCCTGGAGGTCGTGATGCTGCCGACCTTGGTCAAATTCATCTTCGCCACGTCTTCTTTTTGGATCTCTTTCGCGGCAAATGCGCCAAAAGACAGGGTGCCAATCACCAGAGATGCAACCATTCCTGTAACAAGTTTCATAGCCTCTACTCTCCATAAGGTTGTTATTGTAGGTCACGGTGGCGGAATGAAATAATCAACCACCGTAACAACCTAAGTATTGCTAGGAATGGCCCATTTACCATGGCGTGGCAAAAAAAATTACCCCAGCTGCGTTTTCAACGCCAGCAGCGGCTCGCAGAAGGCCGCGGGATGGGAAACAAACGGCGCATGCGCCGCCTTATCGAAGAGGATTGACTCGCTTTCCGGCCACAGCTCATCCAGCAGCGGGACAATCTTGCGCGGCACCAGTCCGTCCAGCCGGCCATACAGCCGCAGAAACGGTATCGGCAACCCAACCAGCGCCTGGCGCAGATCGACGGTTCTGAGGATCTCCAGTCCGCCGTTCAGCGCCTCGGCGGAAGGCATCGGCAGCGAGAGCACGGCCTGCTTTAACGCCCGCGCATCCTGACGCGCGCTCTCTGTGCCCATGGTTTGCAGGGCGAGGAATCGCTCGACGGTGCGCTGGAAATCGTCGCTCAGCTGCTGCTGAAACCCGGCCAGCACCTCGGGCTTGATGCCGGGCCAGTCGTCACGAGCCGCGAAACAGGGGGAAGAGGCAACCGTCACCAGCGCCTGCACGCGTTCCGGGTGCATCATCGCCACCTGGCTTGCCACCAGCCCACCCAGACTCCAGCCCAGCCATACCGCCTGAGGAGGAGCCAGCTCCAGCACCCGCTGCGCCATCGCCTCGAGCGACATCGCCCCATACCCGCCGCTGCGGCCATAGCCAGGCAGATCCACCAGGTGGAGGGTAAAATGCGAAGCCAGGTGCGGCGTGATGCAATCCCATACCTGAGCGTTCAGCCCCCAGCCGTGCAGCAGCACAAGATGACAATCTCCTTCGCCGATTGTTTGCCACCAGATGTCGTTCATCCGTTACCGTTCTCTTTTTACTGGACAGAAGGCCAAATATGCTAACAGCACACAGCTTATGCTGGCTATGCCAAATGCCGCTGGCGGTCGCCTGCTGGGGGATCTGCTCCCGCTGCAGCCGCGCCCTGCTCGCCTGCCCCCCGCTCTGCCCCCAGTGTGGCCTGCCGGCGGCGACATCCCATCACCCCTGCGGCCGCTGCCTGCAAAAACCACCTCCCTGGCATTGGCTGGTGGCAGTCAATGACTATCGCCCGCCGCTGAGCGGTCTGGTCCAGCAGTTGAAGTTTCACCATCGTCCGGAGCTGGGGCCCGCCCTCGCGCGCCTGCTGCTGCTGCGTCTTCTGCAGTGTGACGATTTGCCGCCGGTGGACGGTATGGTCGGCGTACCGCTGTGGCATCGCCGCCGCTGGCGCCGGGGTTATAATCAGTGTGACGAACTGTGCCGACCGTTAGCCCGCTGGCGAGGTTGCGTCTGGCATCGGGAAGGCCTGACGCGCCAGCGAGCCGGCGCCGTCCAACATTCGCTCAATGCCCGCCAGCGCAGGCAGAACCTGAAAAATGCCTTTCAGCTTGAATTTGCCGTGGAGGGACTCCATATCGCTATCGTGGATGATGTCGTCACGACCGGCAGCACCGTCGCCGAGATATCCCGCCTGCTTTTGCGAAACGGCGCCGCGACGGTTCAGGTATGGTGTTTGTGCCGTACCTTGTAGACCCCCGCTGATGGGCGTATTATAACCCAGTAAAATAGTCAACTATTAGGCCAACGCTATGATCCGTATTTCCGATGCTGCACAAGCGCACTTTGCCAAACTGCTGGCAAATCAGGAAGAAGGGACGCAAATTCGCGTATTTGTGATTAATCCCGGCACCCCAAACGCTGAGTGCGGCGTATCTTACTGCCCACCGGATGCGGTGGAAGACACCGACACGGCGCTGAAATTTGAACAGCTGACCGCCTATGTCGATGAGCTCAGCGCGCCCTATCTGGAAGACGCTGAAATTGATTTCGTCACCGACCAGCTTGGCTCGCAGCTGACGCTGAAAGCGCCGAACGCCAAGATGCGCAAAGTCTCTGACGATGCCCCGCTGATGGAGCGCGTCGAGTACCTGCTGCAGTCGCAGATTAACCCGCAGCTGGCGGGCCACGGCGGCCGCGTGTCGCTGATGGAGATCACCGACGACGGTCTGGCTATTCTGCAGTTCGGCGGCGGATGCAACGGCTGTTCGATGGTTGACGTGACCCTGAAAGAAGGCATTGAAAAGCAGCTGCTGAACGAGTTTCCGGAGCTGAAAGGGGTTCGCGATCTGACCGAGCATCAGCGCGGCGAGCACTCCTACTACTAAGCCCTTCCTCCGGCGGCACCCTGCCGCCGGTCCTCCCTGGCCCTTTCTGTGTTACCGCGCAACATCTCCCGCTAAATGACCGGCAAAAACCGGGGAAAGAGTATGACTTAAGTCTCATATTTAACATTTTCCCCCGTCAGGTGATTCTCAACCCTCACATGTTACCCGTATCATCCACTTCAGGCACCACCGGCAAAAAAATAGCCAGCTATCCTTTCTCTGGGTAAGGATAATGCAAGTATTTACGGTGCCAGACTATTTTGCTCCCACATGGGGCAGATGTCTTACAGGTTGAATCTTTGATGTTACCCATAACAAATTAAGGCCAGGTAAATCATGCCATTAATCATCGTTGCTATCGGGGTTGCCCTGTTATTGCTGTTAATGATCCGTTTCAAAATGAACGGCTTCATTGCGCTGGTTCTGGTGGCGCTCGCCGTCGGATTAATGCAGGGTATGCCGCTGGATAAAGTGATCGTCTCTATCAAGAACGGCGTTGGCGGCACCCTTGGCAGCCTCGCGCTGATCATGGGCTTCGGCGCTATGCTCGGTAAACTGCTGGCAGACTGCGGCGGCGCCCAGCGTATCGCCACTACCCTTATCAATAAGTTCGGTAAGAAGCATATTCAGTGGGCCGTGGTCCTGACCGGCTTCACCGTCGGCTTCGCGCTGTTCTATGAAGTAGGCTTCGTGCTGATGCTGCCGCTGGTATTTACCATCGCCGCCTCGGCCCGCATCCCGCTGCTGTACGTCGGTGTACCGATGGCCGCCGCGCTCTCTGTCACCCACGGCTTCCTGCCGCCGCATCCGGGTCCGACCGCGATTGCCACCATCTTCCATGCCGATATGGGCAAAACGCTGCTCTACGGCACCATTCTGGCTATCCCGACGGTTATCCTGGCAGGGCCGGTGTTTGCGCGCTTCCTGAAAGGCATTGATAAGCCGATCCCGGAAGGCCTGCATAACCCGAAAGTATTCACTGAAGAAGAGATGCCTGGCTTTGGCGTCAGCGTCTGGACCTCGCTGGTACCGGTGATCCTGATGGCGATGCGCGCCGTGGCCGAGATGATCCTGCCGAAGGGCCACGCCTTCCTGCCGATTGCTGAGTTCTTCGGCGACCCGGTGATGGCCACCCTGATTGCGGTACTGATCGCCCTGTTCACCTTCGGTTTGAACCGCGGCCGCTCCATGGAGCAGATCAACGATACCCTGACTTCTTCTATTAAAATCATCGCCATGATGCTGTTGATCATCGGCGGTGGCGGCGCCTTCAAGCAGGTGCTGGTGGATAGCGGCATGGATAAATACATCGCCTCTATCATGCACGAATCGAACATGTCTCCGCTGTTTATGGCGTGGTCAATCGCCGCAGTGCTGCGTATCGCGCTGGGTTCGGCGACCGTTGCCGCCATCACCGCAGGCGGGATTGCCGCGCCGCTGATCGCCACCACCGGCGTCAGCCCGGAACTGATGGTTATCGCCGTTGGCTCCGGCAGCGTTATCTTCTCTCACGTCAACGATCCGGGTTTCTGGCTGTTCAAAGAGTACTTTAACCTGACCATCGGCGAGACCATCAGGTCCTGGTCGGTGCTGGAAACCATTATCTCAGTATGCGGCCTGGTAGGCTGTCTGCTGCTGGGGATGGTGGTGTAAGGAGACTCCCGCACAGAAAAAGGCCGGTCCGCATAATGCGGACCGGCCTTTTTTATCGGACATGCTCATCGCCGCGCAGCAAACGACGCGGCGGGAAGTCATCTGGCGGCGGCTTTCTTGCTCGCCGCCTTGCGCCGTTTATCCAGATCCTTGATCAGCTTATTGACCTGTTCATCGGCAAACATCTGCTCCAGGGTGACGGACAGCTTCCGGCGCCAGTTCGGGTACTCAGTGCTGGTGCCCGGAATGTTAACCGGCGACGCCATCTCCAGCCAGTCTTCCGGCTGCAGGCCCAGTAGCGCACTGTTACTGTCGGCAATGTAACGCTGCATCCCCCGGTTGAGGATCCCGGTCATGCTCATCAGCGAGGCCTTATGCCCGGCACGTTTGGGCAGACAGCCGTACTTATGCAACGCATCCAGCAGCCCTTGCTTCGCCAGCTCGCGGTCCTGGTACAGCCCGCGCAGCACCACCTCATCAGGATAGAGCCCCAGCGCTTTACCTAGCGTCAGATCGCCGCTTTCCCAGTAGCCGCGGAGGGTGGGCAGGTCGTGCGTCGTCGCCACAGCCATTGATTGCTCCGGGTACAGCGCCGGCGCGCGGAACGTTTTCTCTGCATCACTCTCAAAATAGAGCACCTTATAAGAATAGACGCCGCTGTTGCGTAACTTGCTGACAATCTCCACCGGTACCGTGCCCAGGTCTTCGCCGATCACCATGCAGCGATGACGCTGGCTTTCCAGCGCCAGAAGCGACAGCAGATCGTCGACGGGATACTGAACGTAAGCGCCATGGTCGGCGGTTTCACCATAGGGGATCCACCACAAACGCAGCACCGACATCACGTGATCGATGCGCAGCGCGCCGCAGTTCTGCATATTGGCGCGCAGCAGGTCGATAAACGGCTCATAGGCGCGAGCGGCAATAATATGCGGATCCATCGGCGGCAGGCCCCAGTTCTGGCCCAGCGGGCCCAGAATATCCGGCGGCGCGCCCACGGACGCTTTCAGGCAGTACAGCTCACGGTCGCACCAGGTCTCCGACCCGCCTTCGGCGACGCCCACCGCCAGATCGCGGTAGAGGCCAATCGGCATCCCGTCGCGCTGGCTGGTTTCCCAGCAGGCGGCGAACTGGCTCCAGGCCAGCCACTGCAGCCAGAGATAGAAACTGACGTCGTCCTCATGCTCAATGCAGAAGGCTTTCACCTCCGGGCTGTCGATATCCTGAAAGGCCTTCGGCCAGGCCGGCCAGCCCCAGCGCAGCGGGTCCTGTTGTACCTGCCAGGCGTGAAGCGCATCGAAAGCGGCCTGCCAGTAGAGGCTTTCCCCTTCGCGCAGAACAAACTCGCGGAACGCTGTCATCTGCTCATCTTCACGACGAGAGAATCGTTTCCACGCCATACGCAGCGCGGTCATTTTCAGCGTGGTGACCGCGGTATAGTCGACATCATCCGTTTGCCGCGCCGCCTGCAAGGCCTGCTGGGTCGCTGCGGACTGCCACCACGCCTGCGCCTCTTCGCTACGCTGAAAATCTTCAACCGCATTAACGTCGATGTAGATGACGTTCAGCCAGCGACGTGAAGACGGGCTATACGGACTGGCGCTCTCCGGGTTCGCCGGATAGAGAGCATGTATCGGGTTAAGGCCAATAAACGACCCGCCGCGGCGGGCGATTTCCGGCAACATGGCCCGCAGATCGCCAAAATCGCCGATCCCCCAGTTTTTCTCCGAGCGCAGGGTATAAAGCTGCACGCAGGTGCCCCACAGCTTTTTCCCCTCTTTCAGCGGCTGCGGTTCGTAGCAGCGCGCCGGCGCGACAATGGTCCGGCAGTGCCAACGCTCTCCCTCCTGGGTGAGCGTCAGGGAGTGGTACCCCTCCGGCAGTTTAGCCGGCAGCGGCAGCGTCTCGCCGCCGCGGGTTTTCCCTTGATACTGCTTACCGTCCTCAGTGGTCAGGATCCACTGATACTCACCGCGTCCTGCCACCGGCAGCGACATTTTTTTGCCGTGGGTGAAAATTTTCACGTTCGGCAGCGGGTTAACCGCCACTTTCGTGGCGGCGGTAGAGCGATGCATCGCATCCAGCAGGCGCTGTTTGGTGACAGCCGCGATAGACTGCGGCTTACCGTGCGCGTTGATATAGCTGGGGCTGATGCCCGCCGCCAGCGCGGCATTATCGAGGCGTTTACTCTCCATAGGCCTTCCTTTAGCGTTTCGCCTGCCAGATACGTTGCTGATAATCGCGGATCGAGCGGTCGGAGCTGAACATGCCGCAGCGCGCGGTGTTGAGGATAGCCGCGCGGGTCCAGGCCTCCTGGTCGCGATACAGCTCATCTACCCGTTTTTGCGCCGCTACGTAGGCTTCGAAATCGGCCAGCACCAGGTACGGATCGCCGCCCTGCAGCAGGCTGTGCAGCATCTGATCGAAGGCATGCTTGTCGCCGTTGCTGTAGGTGCCGTTCTCCAGCTCCTTAAGCACCGCATCGAGCAGCTTGTCTTTTTTACGCCATTTCAGCGGATCGTAGCCTTTCGCTTTCAGGGCTTTCACCTCTTCAACCGTGTGGCCGAAGATAAAGATGTTTTCCTCGCCCACCTGCTCAGCGATTTCCACGTTAGCGCCATCCAGCGTCCCGACGGTCAGCGCGCCGTTCAGCGCCAGCTTCATGTTGCCGGTGCCAGAGGCTTCTTTACCCGCGGTGGAGATCTGCTCGGAGATATCCGCCGCCGGGATCAGTTTTTCCGCTGCCGATACACAATAGTCCGGCAGGAAGACCACCTTCAGCTTATCGCCGACTTTCGGGTCATTGTTGATCGCTTCCGCTACCTTATTGATGGCAAAAATAATGTTTTTCGCCAGATAGTAGCCCGGCGCCGCTTTCGCGCCGAACAGGAAGACGCGCGGCACGCGGTCCGCCTGCGGGTTTTCGCGGATCTCTTTGTACAGCGCAAGAATATGCAGCAGGTTAAGGTGCTGACGCTTGTACTCGTGCAGGCGTTTGATCTGAATATCGAAAATCGCCTGCGGGTTGATCTCAATCCCGGTACGCTGCTTCACAAACTCGGCCAGATGAACTTTGTTGGCCTGCTTGATATCGCGATAGGTCTGACGGAATGCCGCATCGTCAGCGTATTTTTCCAGATTGATCAGCTGGTCGAGGTCATTGGCCCACTCTTTTTTCAGCGTCTCATCCAGCAGCGAGGCCAGCGCCGGGTTGCACTGCTTGATCCAGCGGCGCGGCGTGATGCCGTTGGTCACGTTATGGAATTTGTTCGGCCACAGCTGGTTATATTCCGGGAACAAATCTTTTACCACCAGGTCCGAGTGCAACGCCGCCACGCCGTTGACGGCAAAGCCGCCCACCACGCACATGTTGGCCATCCGCACCTGCTTGTCATGCACCACCGCCAGCTTCGCCCAGACCTGCTTATCGCCCGGCCAGGTTTTGTCCACCAGCTGTTTAAAGCGGTCGTTGATTTCTTTAATGATCTGCATATGGCGCGGCAGCAGCGCTTTCACCAGCTTCTCATCCCAGCACTCCAGCGCTTCCGGCATCAGGGTGTGGTTGGTGTAAGCAAAGGTTTTACTGGTGATCGCCCAGGCGTCGTCCCAGCTCAGCTGGTGCTCGTCGATCAGCACGCGCAGCAGCTCCGGAATGGCGATGGTCGGGTGCGTATCGTTCAGCTGGATCACTTCGTAATCCGCCAGCTCGGCCAGCTTGCGGCCTGCCAGATGATGACGACGCAGGATATCGGCCACTGAGCAGGCGCACTGGAAGTACTGCTGCATCAGGCGCAGTTTTTTACCGGCCTGATGGTTGTCGTTCGGGTACAGCACCTTGGTCAGTTTTTCCGCGTCGATGCCCTGCTGCTCGGCGCGCAGGAAATCGCCATCGTTGAATTTGGTCAGGTTGAACGGATGAGCGTGTTTGGCCTGCCACAGACGCAGTGGCTGGGCGACGTTGTTGCGATAGCCAAGTACCGGCAGGTCCCAGGCTTCGCCGGTAATGACGAACGCCGGCTGCCATTCGCCGTTTTTGCTGACTTTCCCGCCGATGCCGACCTGGACATCCAGCGCCTCGTTATGGCGGAACCACGGGTAGCTGTTACGCCCCCAGTCGTCCGGGGCTTCCATCTGCTGGCCATCGTCAAAGGACTGGCGGAACAGACCATACTGATAGTTGAGGCCGTAACCGGTCGCCGACTGCCCCACCGTCGCCATGGAGTCGAGGAAGCAGGCTGCCAGACGTCCCAGGCCGCCGTTACCCAGCGCCGGGTCTGTCTCTTCTTCCAGCAGATCGGTGAGGTTGACGTCGTAGCCTTTCAGCGCGTCGCTAACGCCCTCGTACCAGCCCAGGTTGAGCAGGTTGTTGCCGGTCAGGCGACCAATCAGAAACTCCATCGAGATGTAGTTAACGTGACGCTGTCCTTGCGCCGGTTTCGCTACCGGCTGCGCCGCCAGAAGTTCCGCCAGCGCTCCGCTGACCGCGCGCCACCATTGACGCTGTGTCATCTCGGAAGCGGACTGTAAACCAAAATGCTGCCACTGACGCGTCAGTGCAGCCTGAAACTGAGCTTTGTTAAATGAAGTCTGTGACATAATGAGATCCGGGTCCTTTACTAAAACGATGGCGCTAGTGTGCCGACCTCCCGATTCATCGTCCTCATCCCGACGGGGATTAGACAGGGAGGAGTGGCGGGGATGAGCGAAAAGTGTGATCCTGGACACTATAGTGTGGGTGAGAAGGCAAAAATATGCTGTAAAAATCACCGCGATATGACAATCGAGAGGTTACGTCCGCAGGGAAAAAATTTGTTACAGGCCAATACGCGCTAAAAATCTTTCCGCCTCTCGCCAGGTTATTAAAAAAATAAATAGAGAGCTCTGGAGAAATAAGCACATTTCATCACATTGATCCGCAAAAAAGATTACTTCTAAGAAATCACTGACAATAATTTAATAAAAACAAACAACTACTCTTCACATAAAATAAATCTCTCCCCGCTCCGCCAGCCGCCGCCTGAAAACCGCTGGCGGCGAGTTCTGCCTGCGATTTTTCCCCATTCTCAACCAATGTCAAAATTTGTGACATAGAGCAAATTCAAGAGCATAAAGTTCGGACATAACTTGCAATAAATTTCATAATCACCGACCTTATTAGATATTAATTACGAAGCGCAAAAAAAATCGCAACCTCTCTCTTGCACAGCGAAATGTAGAACTATGTTGATTCCGTCCAAATTAAGTCGTCCGGTCCGCCTTGAACACACTGTGGTTCGTGAGCGTTTACTGGCGAAACTTTCCGGCGCGAACAATTATCGTCTCGTGCTGATCACCAGCCCTGCCGGGTACGGTAAAACAACGCTCATTTCTCAGTGGGCCGCGGGTAAAAACGATCTCGGGTGGTTTTCGCTGGACGAAGGCGACAATCAGCAGGAGCGTTTTGCCAGCTATCTGATCGCGGCGATCCAGCAGGCCACCGGCAACCACTGCGGGGCCAGTGAAGCGATGGTGCAAAAGCGCCAGTACGCCAGCCTCTCCTCTCTTTTTGCGCAGCTGTTTATTGAACTCGCCGACTGGCAGCGCCCGCTGTACCTCGTCATTGATGATTATCACCTGATCAATAATCCGGTGATCCATGACGCGATGCGCTTTTTCCTGCGCCATCAGCCGGAGAATATGACCCTGGTGGTGCTGTCGCGTAACCTGCCGCAGCTGGGCATTGCCAACCTGCGCGTCCGCGATCAGCTTCTGGAGATTGGCAGCCAGCAGCTGGCCTTTACCCACCAGGAAGCGAAACAATTTTTCGACTGCCGTCTGACGTCGCCAATCGAAGCCGACGACAGCAGCCGGCTGTGCGACGATGTCGCCGGGTGGGCCACCGCGCTGCAGCTCATCGCCCTCTCCGCCCGCCAGAATAACTCTTCCGCCCAACACTCCGCCCGCCGCCTCGCCGGGATTAACGCCAGCCATCTGTCGGATTATCTGGTGGATGAAGTACTGGATAACGTCGACGCCCGCACGCGTAACTTTTTGCTGAAGAGTTCTCTGCTGCGCTCGATGAACGACGCGTTAATCGTGCGCGTCACCGGCGAAGAGAATGGCCAGATGCAGCTGGAGGAGATCGAACGCCAGGGGCTATTCCTGCAGCGGATGGATGATTCCGGTGAATGGTTCCGCTATCACCCGCTGTTTGGCAGCTTCCTGCGCCAGCGTTGTCAGTGGGAGCTGGCGGTTGAACTGCCGGAGATCCACCGCGCTGCGGCGGAAAGCTGGATGGCGCAAGGGTTCCCCAGCGAGGCCATTCATCATGCGCTGGCCGCTGGCGATGCCAAAATGCTGCGCGATATCTTACTCAACCACGCCTGGGGCATGTTTAACCATAGCGAACTAGGGCTGCTGGAGCAGTCGCTGTCGGCGCTGCCCTGGTCAAATCTGCTGGAAAATCCGCGCCTGATCCTGCTGCAGGCCTGGCTGATGCAGAGCCAGCATCGTTACAGCGAAGTCAACACCCTGCTGGCGCGCGCCGAGCAGGAGATGAGTGTGGAAATGGACACCGCGATGCATGGCGATTTCAACGCGCTGCGCGCACAGGTAGCGATTAACGACGGCGACCAGGACGAAGCGGAACGTCTGTCGATGGTTGCCCTGGAAGAGCTGCCGCTGGCCAACTATTACAGCCGCATCGTCGCCACCTCGGTGCATGGCGAAGTCCTCCATTGCAAGGGGAAACTGACCAAATCCCTCGCCGTGATGCAGCAGACCGAACAGATGGCCCGCCGTCACGACGTGTGGCATTACGCGCTGTGGAGCATTATCCAGCAAAGTGAAATTCTCTTTGCCCAGGGCTTCCTGCAGGCTGCCTGGGAGAGCCAGGAGAAAGCCTTCCAGCTGGTGCGTGAACAGCACCTTGAGCAGTTGCCGATGCATGAGTTCCTGCTGCGCATCCGTTCTCAGCTGCTGTGGGCATGGGCGCGCCTCGACGAAGCTGAAGCCTGCGCCCGCCAGGGAATGGACGTTCTCTCAACTTATCAGCCGCAGCAGCAGCTGCAGTGTCTGGCGCTGATGGTCCAGTGCTCGCTGGCGCGCGGCGATCTCGATAATGCCCGTAGCCACCTGAACCGGCTGGAAAACCTGCTCGGTAACGGTCACTATCACAGCGACTGGGTCTCCAACGCCGATAAGGTGCGGGTGATCTACTGGCAGATGACCGGCGATAAAACCGCGGCGGCCAACTGGCTGCGCCAGACGCCGAAGCCGGAATTCGCCAACAACCACTTCCTGCAGAGCCAGTGGCGCAACATTGCCCGGGCGCAGATCCTGCTGGGCGATTTCGAACCGGCGGAAATGGTGCTGGAAGAGCTGAACGAAAATGCGCGTTCGCTGCGTTTGATGAGCGATCTCAACCGCAACCTGCTGCTGCTCAATCAACTGTACTGGCAGGCGGGACGCAAGAGCGAAGCGCAGAAAGCCTTGCTCGAAGCCCTGACGCTCGCCAACCGCACCGGCTTTATCAACCACTTTGTGATTGAAGGCGAGGCGATGGCTCAGCAGCTGCGCCAGCTGATCCAGCTGAACACTCTGCCGGAGCTGGAGCAACACCGCGCCCAGCGTATTCTGCGCGACATCAACCAGCATCATCGCCACAAATTCGCCCACTTTGACGAAGGGTTCGTCGAGCGGCTGCTGAATCACCCGGAGGTGCCGGAGCTTATCCGCACCAGCCCGCTGACCCAGCGCGAATGGCAGGTGCTTGGCTTAATCTATTCCGGTTACAGCAACGAGCAGATTGCCGGCGAGCTTGACGTGGCGGCTACCACCATCAAGACCCACATTCGCAACCTGTATCAGAAACTGGGCGTCGCCCACCGGCAAGACGCGGTGCAGCATGCTCAGCAGTTACTCAAAATGATGGGATACGGCGTCTGACGACGCCGTTGCCGTTTAGCACAACTCCAGCTGGAGGTTGTTATCGGTGATGACCTTCAGCACGCCCGCCGGCGGCAGCACGTCGGTATAGACCGCATCGACCATACTGATACTACCCATATTGACCATCGCATTGCGGCCAAACTTGGTATGATCCACCACCAGCATCACGTGGCGTGAATTCTCAATGATCGCGCGCTTGGTGCGCACTTCATGATAATCAAACTCCAGCAGCGAGCCATCGCTGTCGACGCCGCTGATGCCAAGAATGCCGAAGTCGAGACGGAACTGCGAGATAAAATCCAGGGTCGCTTCCCCAATGATCCCGCCGTCGCGACTACGCAGTTCACCACCGGCGAGAATAATGCGGAAGTCCTCTTTAACCATCAGCGTGTTGGCCACGTTCAGGTTATTGGTGACAATGCGCAAATCGTGGTGATCGAGCAGGGCGTGCGCCACCGCTTCCGGCGTGGTGCCGATATCAATAAACAGCGTCGCCCCATCGGGGATCTCGCTGGCTACCCGCCGGGCGATACGCTCTTTTTCCGCCGTCTGGGTCGCTTTGCGATCGTGCCAGGAGGTGTTCACCGAGCTGGAGGGCAGCGCCGCGCCGCCGTGATGGCGGAGGATCATTTTCTGTTCGGCTAAATCATTCAGGTCGCGGCGGATAGTCTGCGGGCTGACCGCGAACTGCTCAACCAGCTCTTCCGTGCTGACGTAACCCTGTTTTTTTACCAGCTCGATAATCGCGTCATGACGTTGTGTTTGTTTCATGAAATATCCCTGGAAAAATGTCGCCTACCCGACCCCTGTCGGTAAGTCTTTATGCGCGTTTTCGCCCATGCAAGGTATCAACAAACGCCATCGCCAGGCCGGTCGCCAGACCAGCCACATGCGCGCCGTTAGCGATCGCCATGCCGAAAACGTCAAACCAGCCAGCAATTAACCACACTAAAGAAAAGAGTATCAACCCGCGCTGCAGATAAATACCGCTCTGCGGATCGCGCTCGCCCCGCAGCCAGACGTAGCCCATCAGCGCATAGACCACGCCCGATAAGCCGCCAAACCACGGGCCGCTAAACTGATGCTGCACGAAGCCGCTCAACAGGGCGCTGATAACGGTGATCACCACCAGTTTGCCGCTGCCGATGCGTTTTTCCACCGCGCCGCCGAGATACCACCACCATAGCAGGTTGAAGAGAATATGCATCAGCGAGAAATGCATGAAAGCATGGCTGAAATAGCGCCAGGCTTCGAACTGCAGCGAAGGATCGTAGGGCCAGGCCAGCCAAATCATCACCGGCTGATCGCCCAACAGATTTTGCAGGATAAACACCGCGATGCAGATGAGCAGAATCGCCCAGGTGAACGGGCCGGCGTTATGCCGCAGCGTGGCAAAGAAAGGAAAGCGCTGATAGCGCAACCCGCTATTGGTCTGTCCGGACTGCCAGCTCGCCGCCAGATAACGCGGGTCCGCCGGGTTCTCAAGGAAGCGGGCCAGCTCAGCCCTGACACGCCCGGCCTGACTCTCATCAGCCAGCCAGACGTCGCTCTGGGCGTGCTGCTGAATGGTCAGGATAATCCCCTGCGTCGCCATATAATCGACAAACGCCTGGGCCACCCGTGGATTGGCAAAAGAGGTAATCATTAACATGCAGCGAATCGCTTATTCCACACAAAGGGGGATAGTATACCTGCCAGCCGTTAAAACGTCCCGTGCGCCACTTCCGCCGGGAAATGGCGATGCCAGGCGTCGAACCCGCCATCAACGCTGTAGACCTTATCAAACCCCTGCTGCAGCAGATACTGCGCGGCGCCCTTGCTGCTGTTGCCGTGATAGCACATCACCATCACCGCCGTGTCAAAGTCGTGGTCACGCATAAACGCGCCCAGCGTATCGTTGGTCAGATGAAACGCGCCCGGCGTATGGCCCATCGCATAGCTTTGCGGATCGCGGATATCCACCAGCACCGCCGTCTGCTGATGCAGCTTCTGGTGCGCTTCTTCAACGTTGATACATTCAAACTGTTCCATGGTTCTCTTCTCTTTCTCGTCATGACGGGCGATGGCCGGCCCAATTTTACCCTGTAGTGTACCGTCAGGCGGTAAAGAAACGCCAATATGTTACACCCATCACTCCAAAATGTTTTTTTGATGTTACCAAAAGCGCGTTTGTTTGCTATAGTGAGCGATATCGAGCATTTGTGAGCTTAAACGAAAGTGTGAGAGGGTAAGAACGTGGAAACCAAAGATCTGATTGTGATAGGCGGAGGCATCAACGGTGCCGGTATCGCGGCAGATGCCGCCGGGCGGGGTTTATCCGTACTGATGCTGGAAGCGCGCGATCTCGCCTGCGCTACCTCCAGCGCCAGTTCCAAACTTATCCACGGCGGGCTACGCTACCTCGAACACTATGAGTTCCGCCTGGTCAGCGAAGCGCTGGCCGAGCGTGAAGTGCTGTTAAAAATGGCTCCGCATATCGCCTTCCCGATGCGCTTTCGTCTCCCGCATCGTCCGCATCTGCGTCCGGCATGGATGATCCGTATCGGCTTGTTTATGTACGATCATCTGGGCAAACGCACCAGCCTGCCGGGCTCCACCGGCTTGCGTTTTGGCGCAGAATCGGTACTTAAGCCGGAAATTGTGCGCGGTTTCGAATATTCCGACTGCTGGGTCGACGATGCCCGCCTGGTGCTGGCCAACGCGCAGATGGTTGTCCGCAAAGGCGGCGAAGTGCGGACCCGCACTCGCGCCATCTCGGCAAAACGAGAGAATGGCCTGTGGGTGGTGGAAGCGGAAGATATCGATAGCGGCGAGAAGTTTACCTGGAAGGCGCGCGGTCTGGTCAATGCCACCGGTCCATGGGTCAAACAGTTCTTCGACGAAGGGATGCATCTGCGCTCGCCTTACGGTATCCGCCTGATCAAGGGCAGCCACATCGTGGTGCCGCGAGTGCATACTCAGAAGCAGGCCTATATTCTGCAAAACGAAGATAAACGTATTGTGTTTGTTATCCCGTGGATGGATGAGTTCTCCATCATCGGCACGACGGACGTCGAGTATAAGGGCGATCCGAAAGCGGTAGCCATTGATGATAAAGAGATTAATTACCTGCTGAACGTCTATAACGCGCACTTTAAAAAGACTCTCAGCCGGGACGATATCGTCTGGACCTACTCCGGCGTCCGTCCGCTGTGTGATGACGAGTCGGATTCGCCGCAGGCGATCACCCGCGACTACACGCTGGATATTCACGATGAGAACGGCCAGGCGCCGCTGCTCTCCGTCTTCGGCGGGAAGCTGACCACCTATCGCAAGCTGGCCGAGCATGCGCTGGAAAAACTGACTCCCTATTACAAAGGAATCGGCCCGGCATGGACCAAAACCGCGGTGCTCCCCGGCGGCGATATCGGCGGCGACCGCGACGACTATGCAGCAAAACTACGCCGTCGCTTCCCGTTCATCAGCGAATCACTGGCCCGCCATTATGCCCGCACCTACGGGAGCAATAGCGAGTGGATCCTGAAGGAAGCCAGCGCCCTGAGCGATCTGGGGGAAGATTTCGGCCATGAGTTTTATGAAGCCGAGCTGAAATATCTGGTTGAGCACGAATGGGTGCGCAGCCTGGATGACGCCATCTGGCGTCGTACCAAACAGGGCATGTGGCTGAATGCCGAGCAGCAAGCGCGCATCAGCGAATGGCTGGCGCAGCATGCGGGAAAGTCTGAACTGTCGTTAGCGTCCTGACATCGCGCGGCGCCAGGAGAGAAATACCCGGGCTATGGCTTGCGCTTGGCCCGGATACCTGTTCACAAATTAAACGAGACTTTTTTTCCAGTCGGCAACGTGACATTTATACTGAGTTCTCCCCCCAATGCCGCAATGTAGCGTTTTAGGGTCGAAAGCCGCGGATCGTTATCAGCCTGTTCCATTTTAGCGATCGTTGGCTGCTTTACCCCCATAGCCGCAGCCATCTCTGTTTGCGACATTTGCAACTCTTCTCGAAGCAAGTTTAAAGCGACAGACTGGCGTATCTCTGCCGCTTTCGCTGCAATACGCTGCTGGCTTTCAGGACTCTGTTTCGCCATGAGTTCTTTTAGCGTGGCCATTATCGCTCCTTAGTCAGGTGTTGGCTGAATTCTCTGTCAGCCAGAGTAATCATCTCTTTGTAAAAACGTTTCTCATTCATGCCATCCTTATTGCTCGCACATAAAACGATAGCTTTCCGCAGAGGATCAAAAGCAAAAAAGGCGCGGATGGGGAGCCCATGATGCTGAACCCGGAGTTCTTTCATATTCTGAAACGTTGAATCTTTCACCGTATCAACATACGGCGCCCAAGCTGCGGACCAAACTCAGACAAGATGAGCATCGTGGCCAACATATCCTCTTTTAAAGCTCTACTTTGTAATTCGAACCAGGCATCAAACGTATCCGTCGTTTCTACATCCCACATAGGCGATCCCTCATAGCCTAAAGGCTATCATCCATATTATAGCCATTAGGCTATGAACGTAAACTTATTGAGCATTTATCGTACTGCTGGCGAATTCACGTCAATAGTATATTCCCGCAATAGCCTGAATCCTCCCCGGCACTTTTCCGAATAAAACGTTCTCCGCACAGACAGAAACGGGGCCAAATGGCCCCGTTGAGTTGCATTGACTGGCTTACAGCCTTACCGGGTCGATATGCCAGATATATTTCGCGTACTCCTGGATCGTCCGGTCAGAGGAGAAGTAGCCCATGTTGGCAATATTCAGCATCGCCTTATAGGCCCACTCTTCCGGATGTTGATACAGCTCGTCGACGCGATCCTGACAGTCCACATAGCTGCGATAGTCCGCCAGCACCTGGTAGTGGTCGCCAAAGTTAATCAGCGAATCCAGCAGGTCGCGGTAGCGCCCCGGTTCCGCCGGGCTGAACACGCCGGTACCGATCTGCGTCAGCGCCTGGTGAAGCTCTTCATCCTGCTCGTAGTATTCGCGTGGTTTATAGCCGCTGCGACGTAGCTCCTCCACCTCTTCCGCGGTGTTGCCGAAGATAAAGATATTCTCTTCGCCCACGTGCTCCTGCATCTCCACGTTCGCCCCGTCGAGGGTGCCGATAGTCAGCGCTCCGTTAAGGGCAAACTTCATATTGCTGGTGCCGGAAGCTTCAGTGCCTGCGAGGGAGATCTGTTCCGACAGGTCTGCCGCCGGAATAATCAGCTGCGCCAGGCTGACGCTGTAGTTGGGGATAAAGACCACCTTCAGCTTGTCGCCAATCTGCGGATCGTTATTGATCACCGCGGCCACATCGTTGATCAGGTGAATAATATGCTTGGCCATGTAGTAAGCCGAGGCCGCCTTACCGGCGAAAATGTTCACTCGCGGCACCCACTCCGCCTGCGGATCGGCTTTGATCCGGTTATAGCGGGTAATGACGTGCAGCACATTCATCAGCTGGCGTTTGTACTCATGGATGCGTTTGATCTGCACATCAAACAACGCCTTCGGATTCACCACCACATTAAGCTGCTGCGCAATATAGCTGGCCAGCCGCTGTTTGTTTTCCAGTTTAGCCTGACGCACCGCCTGATTGACCGTCGGATAGTCGATATGCTGCTTCAGCTCGTCAAGCTGGCTCAGATCGGTCCGCCAGGTGCGGCCGATATGCTCATCCAACACTTTCGACAACGGCGGGTTGGCCAGCGCCAGCCAGCGGCGCGGCGTGACGCCGTTGGTGACGTTGGTAAAGCGCATCGGGAAGATTTTAGCGAATTCGGCAAACAGCGACTCCACCATCAGCCGCGAATGCAGCTCCGACACGCCGTTGACCTTGTGGCTGACCACCACCGCCAGCCAGGCCATCCGCACGCGACGGCCGTTGGACTCGTCGATAATCGAGGTTCGGCTGAGCAGCGCGGTATCATTGGGATACTGCTCCTGCAGGGTCTTGAGGAAGTAATCGTTAATCTCGAAGATAATCTGCAGATGGCGCGGCAGAATTTTGCCCAGCATATCCACCGGCCAGGTCTCAAGCGCCTCGCTCATCAGCGTATGGTTGGTATAGGAGAAGACCTGACAGGTCACCTCGAACGCCTCGTCCCAGCTGAATTTATGTTCGTCGATAAGCAGGCGCATCAGCTCCGGTATTGACAGCACCGGGTGGGTGTCATTGAGGTGAATGGCAATCTTGTCCGCCAGGTTGTCAAAGGTCTTATGCAACATGTAATGGCGGCTCAAAATATCCTGTACCGTCGCCGACACGAGGAAATACTCCTGGCGCAGACGCAGCTCGCGTCCGGAGTAGGTCGAGTCATCCGGATAGAGCACGCGGGAGACGTTTTCGGAGTGGTTTTTATCCTCTACCGCAGCGAAGTAGTCGCCCTGGTTGAATTTACCAAGGTTAATTTCGCTACTGGCCTGCGCGCTCCACAGACGCAGCGTGTTGGTGGCGTCGGTGTCAAAGCCGGGGATGATCTGGTCGTAGGCTTCCGCAATAATCTCTTCCGTCTCAATCCAGCGGGTTTTCTTTCCTTCCTGCTGAATGCGGCCGCCGAAACGCACTTTGTAGCGGGTGTTGTGGCGCTCAAACTCCCACGGGTTACCGTACTCCAGCCAGTAGTCAGGGGACTCTTTTTGTCGGCCATCGACGATATTCTGTTTAAACATCCCGTAGTCGTAGCGGATCCCGTAACCGCGTCCCGGCAGACCCAGCGCCGCCAGGGAATCCAGGAAGCAGGCCGCCAGACGGCCCAGACCGCCGTTGCCAAGACCGGGGTCATTCTCTTCATCGATCAGCTCTTCCAGATCGAGCCCCATCTCCGCCAGTGCGCTGCTCACATCGTCATAAATGCCCAGCGACAGCAGCGCGTTAGAGAGGGTACGGCCAATCAGGAACTCCATCGACAGATAGTATACCTGGCGCACTTCCTGCGAGAGCTGCGCGCGGTTGGAGCGCAGCCAGCGCTCCACCATGCGATCGCGGACGGCAAACAGCGTGGCGTTAAGCCATTCATGCTTGTTGGCGATGGCCGGATCTTTACCGATGATAAACATCAGCTTATAGGCAATAGAGTGCTTTAACGCCTCAACGCTCAGCGTCGGTGATGCATAGCTAAAGGGTACATTCATAACAATGACTCCAGTGGTTACATCAAGCGTTGATAAAGTTCGCGATAGGAGTTCGCGGCAACCTGCCAGCTAAAATCCATATTCATCGCCTGACGCTGCACATAGCGCCAGAGCGACGGGCGCGACCAGAGAACAAAGGCGCGACGGATAGCGCGCAGCAATGACAGCGCATTGCTGTCCTCAAAGACAAACCCTGTCGCCAGACCATCGGCAAGGTTCTCCAGCGAACTGTCAGAGACCGTGTCCGCCAGCCCCCCGGTGCGGCGCACCAGCGGCAGCGTGCCGTACTTCAGACCATACAGCTGAGTTAAGCCGCACGGTTCAAAGCGGCTCGGCACCAGAATGACGTCGGCGCCGCCCATAATGCGATGGGAGAAGGCCTCATGGTAGCCAATCTGCACCCCCACTTTGCCCGGATGTTCGGCGGCGGCGGCGAGGAAACCTTCCTGCAGCACCGGATCGCCGGCGCCCAGCAGCGCCAGCTGGCCGCCCTGCTCAAGCAGACCCGGCAGCGCTTCGAGCACCAGATCCAGCCCTTTCTGGCTGGTCAGGCGGCTGACCACGGCAAACAGCGGCGCTTTGTCATCGACCTTCAGGCCCATCGCAATCTGCAGCTGACGCTTGTTCTCCGCCTTCTCCTCCAGCGTGTCGCGATCGTAGCGCATCGGCAGCAGCAGATCGTTTTGCGGACTCCAGATACCGTCGTCAACGCCGTTGAGGATCCCCGACAGCCGTCCTTCATGATGGCGCTGGCGCAGCAGCCCTTCCATGCCGTAGGCGTATTGCGGTTCGGTGATCTCGCGCGCGTAGGTCGGGCTTACCGCCGTAATATGGTCGGCGTAGTAAAGACCGGCCTTCAGAAACGAGATCTGACCGTTAAACTCGAGGCCATGCATGTTGTAAAACGACCACGGCAGCTCGATATCATTCATATGCCAGGAGTAAAACATCCCCTGGTAGGCCAGGTTGTGCACGGTAAAGACCGATTTAGCCGGGCGTCCGCGCGCCGCCAGGTAGGCCGGCGTCAGGCCGGCGTGCCAGTCATGGGCATGCACCACATCCGGGCGCCAGAACGGATCCAGTCCGCTGGCCATTTCGCTTCCCACCCAGCCCAGCAGCGCAAAGCGCAGGACGTTGTCGGTATAAGCGTGCTGGTTGGTATCGTGGTATGGGCTCCCCGGCCGGTCATAGAGATGCGGGGCGTCTATCAGGTAGATCCCCACGCCGTTAAAGTGGCCGTACAGCAGCGTGATCCGCCCGGCGAAGGTATCGCGGCGGGTTACCACCTGGGCATCCACCACGCCGCGGCGGATATCGGGAAACGCCGGCAACAGCACGCGGGTGTCGATACCCTCCGCAATTTGCGCCGCCGGCAGTGCGCCGATGACGTCCGCCAGACCGCCCGTCTTTAACAGCGGGAACATCTCAGAACATACATGTAAGACCTGCATTAGCGCTCCTGTTTGTGCCCCAATTTCCGCAGCATGTCGCGGGTCACCAGCACGATACCTTCCTCTGAGCGATAGAAGCGGCGTGCATCCTCTTCCGCGTTCTCACCAATCACCATACCTTCCGGGATGACGCAGGCGCGGTCAATCACGCAGCGACGCAGGCGGCATGAGCGCCCCACCCAGACATCTGGCAACAAGACTGCCGAATCAATGTTACAGAATGAGTTCACCCGCACGCGCGGGAACAGCACCGACTGCACCACCACCGACCCGGAGATAATGCAGCCGCCGGAAACCAGCGAGTTCAGGGTCATGCCGTGGCTACCGGAGCGGTCCTGGACGAACTTCGCCGGCGGCAGCGATTCCATATGGGTGCGGATCGGCCAGTTCTGGTCGTACATATCCAGTTCCGGCGTGACTGACGCCAGATCGAGGTTGGCCTTCCAGTAGGCCTCCAGCGTTCCCACATCGCGCCAGTACGGCTCAGCGTTCGGGTCAGACTGCACGCAGGAGAGCGGGAAAGGATGTGCATAAGCCATGCCAGCTTCGGTGATCTTCGGAATGATATCTTTGCCGAAATCGTGGCTGGAGTTTTCGTTGCGATCGTCTTCTTCCAGCAGCTCATAAAGATAGGCGGCGTCAAAGATATAAATGCCCATACTGGCCAGTGATTTGGTCGGGTCGGTTGGCATCGCCGGCGGGTTAGCGGGTTTCTCGACGAATTCAATGATTTTTTCGTTTTCATCGACCGCCATGACGCCGAAGGCGGATGCCTCTTCAATGGGCACCGGCATGCAGGCCACGGTGCAACGCGCCCCTTTTTCGACATGGTCAATCAGCATGCGCGAGTAATCCTGCTTATAAATATGATCGCCCGCGAGGATCACCACGTACTCCGCTTTGTAGCGGCGGATGATGTCCAGGTTCTGCGTCACTGCGTCCGCCGTGCCGCGATACCAGTTTTCGCCGTGCACGCGCTGCTGGGCTGGCAGCAGATCGACAAACTCATTCATCTCTTCGCTGAAGAACGACCAGCCGCGCTGGATATGCTGCACCAGCGTGTGCGACTGATACTGGGTGATGACGCCGATACGGCGGATCCCTGAGTTAATGCAGTTAGATAATGCGAAATCGATAATACGGAACTTGCCGCCGAAGTGAACGGCAGGTTTCGCACGCTTAATGGTGAGATCCTTGAGCCGGGTGCCACGCCCGCCCGCGAGGATCAACGCCACGGATTTGATGGGTAATTGACGCGCCAGCATCAGCGGATCGTTTTTTTCAAGCCTAACCATGATTAACTCCTTTTTACACCCCAGCTTTCCTTCTCATCCCGCCGCGCCGCCGCCACGAGTTCAACCGGAAGCTTCAGGGATTACGACCTTTGAAATACGCACACTCCGTGCGCGGGCCCATGCCAGACAGCCATGATGACCGGATTATCCTCTCCGGCGAAGGGAGGAACGGCGCGCCATTCCCCCTCAGGTAACACCATATCGACCACCTCTGCGGTGGCGTTCAGCGTGAGCAGCCAGCGATCAGACAACTGGATCTGCATACACGCTGCGCCCAGCTGCCACTCCCCGGCAGTCAGCGGCTGGGCGTTGCGATTAAGCCAGCGGACATTGCCATCGCCCTCCTGCCACCAGCGGTTGCGGGTGAGCGCTGGAATGCGACGGCGCAGGTGGATCAGCGCCGCGGTAAACGCGGTTAATCCCGGGTTCGCCTGACGCCAGTCCAGCCAGGCCAACGCGTTATCCTGGCAGTAGGCATTATTGTTGCCGTGCTGGCTGTGGCCCTGCTCATCGCCCGCCAGCAGCATTGGCGTCCCCTGAGCCAGCAGCAGCGTCGTCAATAGCGCATGCACGCTGGCGCGCCGCCGTTCAATCACCGCAAGATTGGCGTCTAATCCCTCTATACCATGATTGTTGCTGTAGTTATTGTTAGTCCCATCGCGATTCTCCTCCCCGTTTGCCTCATTGTGTTTCTGATTGAAACAGACGCAGTCGCGGAGCGTGAAGCCATCGTGGGCCGTCACCAGGTTCACCGTCGCCGATGGCCGTTTGCCATCGCGAGCAAAGAGATCGCTGGAGGCCGCGAAGCGTTGCGCAAAGTCACCGAGGGAGACGTTTTGCTGCAGCCAGAAACGACGGGAAATATCGCGAAAATGGTCATTCCATTCGGCGAACAGCGGTGGGAAATTAGCCACCTGATAGCCGCCCGGGCCGATATCCCAGGGTTCCGCAATCAGTTTCAACTGCGACAGCACGCTGTCGCGGCGGATAGCCTCGAACAGCGGCGCATCCTGGCGGAATTCCGGCGTCCGCCCCATCACTGAGGCGAGGTCGAAGCGAAAGCCGTCGACATGGCACTCATCCACCCAGAAGCGCAAACACTGGCGCGCCCATTCCACCACCCCGGGGTGGCTGAGATTGAGCGTATTACCGCAGCCGGTCCAGTTGTGATAATCGCCATCCTCCCTTACCCAATAATAGCTACGGTTGTCGATTCCGCGCAGGGAGACGGTGGGCCCTTCGAGATCAATTTCCGCGCTATGGTTGAGCACGATATCCAGAATCACCTCGATGCCGGCGGCATGAAGCGCCTTAACCGCATCACGAAACTCATCGAGGGCACGCGCGGGATCGCTGGCATAGCGCGGATCCAGCGCGAACCATGCCAGCGGGTTGTAGCCCCAGTAGTTGCTCAAGCCCATCCGCTGCAGTCGCGGCTCGCTGGCGAACTGCGCTACCGGCAACAGCTCGAGGGCGCTGATGCCCAGCGATTTGAAGTAAGCGATCATCACCGGGTGGCCCAGCGCCTTATAAGTTCCGCGAATGGCTTCCGGCAGCTGCGGGTGCAGCAGGGTGAGTCCTTTCACGTGCGCTTCATAAATCACCGTTTCCCCCCACGGGGTACGCGGCGGCTTATCGCCCCGCCAGTCGTAATGCAGATCCACCACTTGCGATTTTGGCGCGATTGCGGCGCTGTCGCGATGATCCGGCTCCCACATTCCACCATGCAGGCGTTCGTCATCCGGCAGATCGCCCTCGACCCGATACGCGCAGGGATCGAGCAGCAGCTTCGCCGGGTTAAAGCGGTGCCCCTGCGCCGGGTCCCAGGGACCATGCACCCGATAGCCGTAGCGCAGGCCCGGCCCGGCAGCGTCCAGCCAGCCGTGCCAGATGTCGCCGCTGCGCGCCGGGAGATCGACGCGTTGCTCGTTGCCCTGCTCGTCGAATACGCACAGCTCCACCCGCTCCGCATGGGCGGAGAAGAGGGCGAAATTCACGCCCTTGCCGTCATAGCTGGCGCCCAACGGCGCAGGTTTGCCTGCCGCCAGTGAGGTCATTGCGCCTCCCGGACCAGCCAGATCGTCGCCAGCGGAGGCAGGGTCAACGATAGCGAGTGTTCGCGGCCATGGCTGGCGATCGCGTCGCTCTCCACCACACCGCCGTTACCCTGGTTGCTGCCGTGATAGTGCATGGAGTCGGTATTCAACGCCTCGCGCCAGCGTCCCGGCTGGTTAATGCCGAAGCGGTAGTCATGGCGAGGCACCGGCGTGAAGTTGCTGGCGACGATAATCTCATTCCCGGCCCGGTCGCGGCGCACAAAGACAAACACCGAACGCTCATGGTCGTCGACCACCAGCCATTCGAAACCGTAGGGGTCAAAATCCAGCTCGTGCAGCGCTTTATGGTGACGGTAGGTATGGTTCAGGTCACGCACCAGTCGCTGGACGCCATGGTGCCAGTTGTCGCCGCCCTCCAGCAGATGCCAGTCGAGGCTGCCGTCGTGGTTCCACTCGCGGCCTTGAGCGAACTCATTGCCCATAAACAGCAGTTTTTTACCCGGGAAGGCGAACAGCCAGCCGTAGTAGGCGCGCAGGTTGGCAAACTTCTGCCAGGCATCCCCCGGCATGCGGTCGAGAATCGATTTTTTGCCGTGCACCACTTCATCGTGGGAGAGCGGCAGCACAAAATTCTCGGTGTAGTTGTAGAGCATGCCGAAGGTCATTTTGTCATGATGGTAGCGGCGATGCACCGGATCGAGCTTCATGTAATCCAGGGTGTCGTGCATCCAGCCGAGGTTCCATTTGAACCAGAAACCGAGGCCGCCGCCGGCTGGCGGACGGGTCACCCCGGCAAAATCGGTGGACTCTTCCGCCATCGTCACCGCGCCCGGCGTCTGTTCGCCGAGGATGCGGTTGGTGCTGCGCAGAAACTCAATAGCTTCCAGATTTTCCCGGCCGCCGTATTCGTTGGGGATCCACTCACCTGCCTTGCGGCTGTAATCGCGATAGATCATTGAGGCCACCGCATCGACCCGCAGGGCATCAATACCGAAGCGCTCGATCCAGTACAGCGCGTTACCGACGAGGAAGTTGCTGACTTCGCGGCGACCATAGTTGTAGATCAGGGTATTCCAGTCCTGGTGATACCCCTCGCGTGGATCGCTGTGCTCATACAGCGAAGTACCGTCAAACGAGGCAAGGGCAAAATCATCCGCCGGGAAGTGGCCGGGCACCCAGTCAAGAATGACGTTCAGCCCGGCGGCGTGCGCGGCATTGATAAAGTAACGGAAATCGTCGCGGGTGCCGAAACGGCGGGTCGGCGCATAGAGCCCGGTGGGTTGATAGCCCCAGCTGCCGTCGAACGGGTGCTCGTTAACCGGCAATAGTTCGAGATGGGTGAAGCCCATCCATTTCGCGTAGGGCACCAGCTGGTCGGCCAGCTCGCGGTAGCTCAGCCAGAAATTATTATCGGTATGACGGCGCCAGGAGCCGAGATGCACTTCATAGATAGAGATCGGGGCATCAAACTGGTTCGCCGCTTTGCGGTCCGCCGGCTGTTCCACTTTGGGCGGCAGGTCGCAGATAAGCGAGGCGCTTTCCGGACGCATTTGCGACTCAAAGGCGTAAGGGTCGGCTTTGACCCGCAGATGGCCGTGGGCGTCAATCAGTTCGAATTTATACAGCTGGCCATTATGCGCGCCGGGAACGAACAGCTCCCAGATCCCGGACTCTTTGCGGAATCGCATCGGGTGGCGTCTGCCATCCCAGTAGTTAAACTGCCCGACCACCGACACGCGGCGGGCATTCGGCGCCCACACCGAGAAACGGGTACCGGTGACGCCGTCCATGGTGGCAGCGTGCGCGCCCAGCGTTTCGTAAGGGCGCAGGTGGGTCCCTTCGGACAGCAGCCAGACGTCAAGATCCTGCAACAGCGGACCAAAGCGATAAGGGTCATCAATCAGATTCTGCTGCCCGTGCCAGGTGACGGCCAGCTGATAGCGAAAGGCGTTTTTGCGACGTGGCAGGACGCCGCTGAAGAAACCACGCGAGTCGAGGCATTCGAGCTTGCCGACTTTGCGTCCGGTTTTCGGTTCAATAACCCACACGTCGGTGGCATCGGGTAATAATGCGCGTACTTCCAGCCCGGCGTCAGTACGGTGCATGCCGAGCACGGAAAAGGGATCCGCGAAATGACCGGCGATTAGCGCATTAATCACGTCTCTATCAATATGATTAGACATGCTTTCATCCTGTTGTAAGTGTCGCTCATTCCTGTAACTGGCGACTTTTTTTGACCTGAACGGCGCAGTGCTCTCAGCATCCTCCTGCTCCGTCCCACCTTCAGGTAAGGAATTCCTTACTTAAAGCATAGCCAAGGCTGAGTTACCTCCGTGGGGAAAAATCTAACATCCGCGTTTACTCCTTGTATTACGCAAAAAAAAAGGGGGCTTGAAGACCCCCTTTATGTTCATCCTGCGCTTACGCCAGCTGGCGAAGCATCCGGCGCAGCGGCTCCGCAGCGCCCCACAACAGCTGGTCGCCAACGGTAAAGGCCGACAGATACTCCGGCCCCATATTCAGTTTACGCAGGCGCCCTACCGGGGTGGTCAGGGTGCCCGTCACCGCGGCTGGGGTCAGCTCGCGCATGGTAATATCACGATCGTTCGGTACCACTTTGGCCCACGGGTTGTGCGCGGCCAGCAGCTCCTCAACGGTCGGGATAGACACATCTTTCTTCAGCTTGATGGTGAACGCCTGGCTGTGGCAGCGCAGCGCGCCAACGCGGACGCACAGGCCGTCTACCGGGATAACGGACGAGGTGGCGAGGATCTTGTTGGTCTCCGCCTGGCCTTTCCACTCTTCGCGGCTCTGGCCGTTATCCAGCTGTTTGTCGATCCACGGGATCAGGCTGCCCGCCAGCGGTACGCCGAAGTTATCCACCGGCAGCTCGCCGCTGCGGGTCAGCGACGTCACTTTGCGCTCGATATCCAGAATGGCGGAAGCCGGATTCGCCAGCTCTGCCGCAACATGGTTGTGCAGCTGACCCATCTGGCTCAGCAGCTCGCGCATATGACGCGCGCCGCCGCCGGAAGCCGCCTGGTACGTTGCCACGCTGACCCACTCCACCAGATCCTGGGCAAACAGGCCGCCGAGGGACATCAGCATCAGGCTAACGGTACAGTTGCCGCCGACAAAGGTTTTGATGCCGTTATTCAGGCCGGCGGTGATCACGTCCTGGTTAACCGGGTCGAGGATAATGATCGCATCATCCTTCATGCGCAGCGAAGAGGCGGCGTCAATCCAGTAACCCTGCCAGCCGCTTTCGCGCAGCTTCGGGTAAATCTCGTTGGTGTAATCGCCGCCCTGGCACGTGACAATAATGTCCAGTGCCTTCAGCGCGTCCAGATCGAACGCATCCTGAAGCGTGCCACCGGTGCTACCGCCGAATGACGGCGCTGGCTGTCCCAGCTGGGAGGTAGAGAAGAACACCGGGCGAATGGCGTCGAAATCGCGCTCTTCAACCATGCGTTGCATGAGAACAGAGCCGACCATTCCGCGCCAGCCGATAAAACCAACATTTTTCATAACGTATTCCTGCGAGGTGTGTGCTGTTTGTGCCTGGCCAGTTTCCAACTGGATTATCCCTCACCTTACAAAATGCAGCTAAAGTCGCAAGTGAAATTAATCAATGATTGCTGAACAATCAGAAAAGCAACTTATCCTGCACATTGTCCACCGTCGCTGGTCGTCGTCAAAAACGCAACGATTATCGGGGAAATCCCCTGCGCAATGGAATATTTTCCGTTGCTATTTTATTGATCCTGATTATGGATTGAGCGCGAAATCAGGTGATTTACCGCTTGCCAAATAAACGCATCAAACCCAGGCACAGCAAGGGCTGACGAGGGATACGAGCATCGTCGTAGCGCTAATAAGGGCGAATAGCAGGCAAGGAAAAGGGGGAAAAAGGGCGGCTTATTACAAAGAAGCCAGGGTAAGCAGCGTTACCCTGGCTTTTTATACCCCGCGAGCGGGAGGTGAGCGGGCTTAGCTCAGCAGCTGGAAAGCGATCATACCGACAATCGCCCCGGTGGTACCCAGGATGGTTTCCATCATGGTCCAGGTTTTCAGCGTCTGGGCTTCCGTCGCACCAGTAAATTTACCGAACAGCCAGAAGCCGGCATCGTTCACGTGGCTCACCACAATCGAGCCGCCGGCGATACAGATAGACAATGCCGCCATCTGCGCGCCGCTGTAGTTCAGCTGCTCAATCACCGGCATCACCAGGCCGACCGCCGTCAGGCACGCCACGGTGGCAGAGCCCTGAATGATACGCACCGCCGCCGCCAACACGAAACAGGTAATCGCAATCGGCAGACCCAGGCCTGTCAGCGCTTCGCCGAGCGCCGGGCCGACGCCGGAGTCAACCAGCACCTGCTTGAAGACGCCGCCGGCGCCGATCACCAGCAGGATAATCCCCGCCGGCTGCAGCGCGTGGCCACAGATCTCCATCACGCGGTCTTTCGCCATCCCCTGGCGCATCGCCAGGCCGTAGATCGCGACCAGGCAGGCAACCAGGATCGCGGTGAACGGATGGCCGATAAACTCGAACCATTCGTAGGCAGTGGAACCCACCGGCACAAAGCGCGCGGCGATGGTTTTCAGACCCACCAGCACCAGCGGCAGCAGGATCAGCGACAGGCTAAAGCCGAAGGAGGGCATTTTGCCTTCGCCGAGATGCGGTTCGCTGATATCGTCAGGAATATGCAGCTCAACGTAGCGGCTAATGAAGTTACCCCACAACGGACCGGCGATAATCATCCCCGGGATCGCGGCGCACAGGCCAATCAGGATCATCCAGCCAAAGTCGGCGTGCATTTGCGACGCCAGCAGCATCGGCGCCGGCCCGGGAAGCAGGAACGCGGCGGCGGCGGCCACCCCGGCAAACAGCGGGATCACCAGCTTCACGAGGTTAGTGCCGGTATGGCGCGCCATCGAGAAAGCGACGCTGATCAGCAGGACAATGGCCACTTCGAAGAACAGCGGCAGCGCGCAGATAAGACCGGCAAGACCAATCGCATAGTGCGCGCGGTTGTGGCCGAAGGATTTGAGCATCTTGACGGCAATCTGATCGACCGCCCCCGTTTCATGCAGGATCTTACCGAACATCGCGCCGAGCGCGACGACGATCGCCAGGAAGCCCAGCGTACCGCCCATCCCTTTCTCCATCGTCGCCGCGATTTTATCCAGCGGCATGCCGGAGAAAAGACCTGCACCAATAGAAACCACCATCAAAGCCACGAAGGCGTGCATCCGCGCTTTCATGACTAAAAACAGCAGCAGCAATACCGAGCCGACTGCTGTTAAAACAAGCGTTAAAGTACTCACTAGTGACTGCCTTTGTTGATCACCTCGATGGTGCTGGCCACCACGCCTTCCAGCGGCTGGTCGATATCGACGATAAGCACATCGCTCTCGTCGGCGCCTGGTTCCTGCAGCGTTTCAAACTGCGTCACCAACATTTGGGTTTTGAAGAAGTGTCCTTTGCGTGCCTTCAGACGGTTTTCGATCACGTCGAAATCGCCTTTCAGATAGATGAAGGAGAGGTTCGGGTTGCCCTTGCGCAGAATGTCGCGATAGCTCTTCTTCAGCGCCGAGCAGACGATCAGCGACACCTTGTTGGTACGCTGCATAGCAAACGCGGCGTCATTCAGCGCCTGCAGCCACGGCGTGCGGTCATCATCGTTCAGTGGCTCACCGGAGGCCATCTTAGTGATGTTGCTGCGCGGATGCAGAAAGTCGCCGTCGAGAAACGCGGCATGCAGTTGATGCGCCACTTCGCTGGCGACAGCGGATTTCCCGCTGCCGGAAACGCCCATCAGAACATAGACGTGGTGATCATGATTAGTCGTGCTCAAAGCATCCTCCCACCGGACAGGTACGCCGCGCCATGGCTGACTCATCCAGCGCGAAGGCGGCGTATCGGTTAATTGTTACGGGTAACTGTTATCGGTAACATTGTCATGCCGGACCTGTGGAGAAGCAATATCCATTCGTGCCAGATGTGAATATGTGTGATCTACTTCAAACTTGTCAGTTTAAATTGATCCGCCCGGTGACAATGTGAAACCTAAATCTAACATCTTAGGGGTAATCGCTTCACCACGAATGCGCGCCAGCAGCCGTTCGGCGCCGATGCGTCCCATCCGCTCGCGCGGGGTCAGGACGCTGGCCAGCCGCGGCTCCATCACCTGGCCGATATCATGGCCGTGGAACCCGGCGATCGCCATATCATCGGGGATCTTCAGCCCCAGGCGCTGGCATTCAAACGCCGCGCCGACCGCAAGGTCATCGTTGGTACAGAAGATACCGTCAAGCTGCGGATATTCGCGGCGCGCCTGACGCATCAGCTCAATACCCGACGAGTAGGACGAAGACTGCTCCACCATCACGCTATAGGGCGTCATCCCGGCGTCGAGCATCGCCTGCTCGTACCCCTTCTGTTTGATGATAGTTCGTTCATCGAGACGCGCCCCCAGATAGGCGACGTGGCGGTGGCCGCGGGCGATAATCGCTGCGGTCATCTGCCGGGCGGCTTCAAAGTTATCAAACCCGACGGCGATATCGAGGCACGGCGACCGGCTGTCCATCAGCTCCACCACCGGAATGCCGGCGACTTCAATCATCTTCAGGGTGCGAGGCGTATGAGTGCGTTCGGTGAGGATCAGGCCGTCAATGTTCCAGGAGAGCATCGATTCGAGGCGTTTCTCTTCCATTTCCGGCTTATAGCCGTAGTGCGCCAGCATGGTTTGATAGCCGAAGGCGTCGGTGACGCTTTCGATACCGCGCAGCACTTCCGAGAAGACCTGGTTAGTTAACGACGGCAGCAGCACGCCGATGGCGCGGCTGGTCGCGTTGGAGAGAATGTCAGGGGCGCGATTGGGAATATAACCCAGTTCATCGAGGGCAACGGCAATCTTGCCACGCAGCGCTTCGGAGACCTGCTCCGGGTTGCGTAAATAGCGACTGACCGTCATTTTGGTCACGCCGACAAGATCGGCTACATCCTGAAGTACGGGTCTTTTCTTTTTCATCGTCCTGACTGTGATCAACGGGGAAACATTTTCTCAGTTTATCACGGACAAAGCGCAACCTTCGCCGATGTTGGAGAAGGTTGCGCAATTTATTTAACCTGGCTCAGATAACTATCAAACCGGCGGCAGATCGAACAGCAGGATCTCGCTATCGCTGTCGGCATGAACCGAAATCGCCTGCTCGTCCCAGATGGCCAAACCGTCGCTGGTGGTGGCTTTGGTACCGTTGATGGTCACTTCGCCTTTGACCACCTGGATCCACACGCGGCGTTCCGCGGCAATCTGGTGAACCGACTGCTCATCTTTCAGCAGCGCCCAGCGATAGAGTTCCATATCCTGGTACACCTTCAGCGAGCCATCTCGCGCATCTGGCGACAACACCAGCTGTTTGCCCTGGGCGGCGTCGAAGCGGCGCTGCTCGTAGCGCGGGGTAATGCCGGTTTCTTCCGGAATAATCCAGATCTGATACAGACGCAGACGATCGGTTTTGCTCGGGTTGTACTCAGAGTGGCGCACCCCGGTACCCGCACTCATGATCTGGAACTCGCCTGCCGGCACCTGCTCTTTGTTGCCCATACTGTCCTGGTGCTCCACCGCCCCTTCCAGCACATAAGTCAGGATTTCCATGTCTTTGTGTGGATGGGTACCGAAGCCCTGACCGGCGTCGATGACGTCGTCGTTAATCACCCGCAGGGCAGAGAAGCCCATAAAATTCGGGTCATAATAGTTGGCGAAAGAGAAAGTATGCCAGGAATCCAGCCAACCATGGTTAGCGTGGCCACGTTCGTTCGCTTTGCGTAAGTAGATCATGTTGCACCCCCGTATGTTTTCGATGGAGTCAGTGTGGACCCATTTCGCCGTCGATCATAGAGGGTGAAAATTGACTCCTCTGTTCAAAAAATATGAACAAGCGTCGAGGAGCCCGTTTTGCTTATTTTGCCAGGGTGATGGTGGCCGGAGAAGGCTGTTCAAAGCCGCACTCCAGGATCTCCATATTGGTGAGAACGTCAGATTCCTTGACGTAATTCGGCTGGCCGTTGACGAGAGTTTCATACAGCGCGTCGTACACCCGACCGTAGTCGCCGGTCTCCAGCGGCACCGCTTCACGCACCGTCTCCCCCGCCTCGTTGACGTACACCAGCTCGCCGACGCTGTCGTCCGCGCCAAAACCCGGCTCGCCCGGCATGATATTGGCCTTCAGGCTGGTCTCCTGCTGGTCAATGCCGTATTTCACAAACGAACCTTTATGGCCGTGAACGATGAATTTCGGGTAGTCGATCTGCACCAGGTGGCTGGTTTTGACGATGGCCTTCAGATCGCCGTAGAACAGTTGGGCCTCAAAGGTGTCATCCGGGTTGGCTTTATTGCGCAGCGAGCGCAGATCGTAAGAGACATGGTCCGGACGGCCGAACAGCGAAATGATCTGATCCAGGGTATGCACGCCGAGACCATAGAACTCGCCGTTTTGCGGGCCGCCGGGGTTGGTCTCCGCCACCGGGCGGTAGTTATCGAAATGGCTTTCGATCTCCACCAGTTCGCCGAGTTTCCCGCTCTCAATCACCTTTTTGGTGGTCAGGAAACAGGAGTCGAAACGGCGATTCTGGTAGGGCGTCACCGTGAGACCTTTGCTGTTTGCCAGGGAAAACAGGGTTTTGGCCTCCTCAAGCGTCGGGGTGAACGGCTTTTCCACCAGCACGTTTTTCCCCGCCTCCAGCGCCTTTTTCGCATATTCGAAATGACTGTCGGCGTGGGTGCAGACCACCACCAGTTTGACCTGTGGGTCGTTTAACACGTCATCAAGATCGCTGGTGAAATGGATATGGGAATACTGCGGCGCCTGCTCCTCGGGCTTCGCCCGGCGGCGGTAAATGTGCGCCACCTGCCAGCGGTCTTTGCGTTGCAAAACGTAAGGAAGGTGATAGCGGGTGGTGCTTTTACCAAAGCCAATAAATGCACAGTGCAGAGTCATAACGCTGTCCTTAGTTGATGAGCTACCTTCAACCATAGCGCAAGCCGGGCCATCACTTCATCCTCTCTGTCCGCTTTCCTGGAAGATTCGCCAGCAAAATAGCTCAAGCATCACTTATACGAAAATATTAATAACTAATTGATTAACCAGTGATTAATTCGCCATTTTCCAGCTAAAAAACTTGATCCTAACGGCGAAACTACGGATAAGTGGAGGGCAAACCAGGACGTTGCTGATGACTAACGGAGTAGCCAGACGCTGCTAATGGACAAACAGTATTTCGCCATAAACGGCACCCTTTTTTTCTGGCTTCTTGGACTGATCGCCTGGTCTGTCGATGCCATCGCGCTGGCGCGCCTGGCGGCCGCCTGCGCGCTTGTCGCTTTCCTCCTCCATAGCCAACGGAACAAGATTAACGCGATGTTTATTAAGAAAAATAAAACGGAACCTCAAGCGTCAGAAGCAGCCACACTTCCGGCAATAAACCCAGAACCCGAAGCGGTCGCCAGCAAAAAACACGAGACCACGATCATCGCCAGCGGGGTACATTTCGTCGGCAATATCGTCGCCAGCGGCCATGTCTATATTCACGGCCAGTTGACCGGCAACATTGAGGCCAAAGAGCATCTGATTAAGGTAATGCGTGAAGGCCAGGTGGAGGGCAACATCAGCTGCCGGGAGCTGATTATTGACGGCAAGGTGCAGGGCCAGTGTCATGGCGATAGCATCACCATCGAGGAGCACGGCCATCTGGATGGTACCCTCGCCTATCGCGCGCTGGCGATCAAGAAAGGCGGGGTTTTTAGCGGTCGCGCTGAAATGCTGGCCGCAGCGGAGAACAAAAGTCATATTCTCGGTCTGGTAGCAGACACGCCATCCAAAGCCGACGCGGAGCCCGCCAGGCCGCAGAGCGCCTGAAATAGCGGCAAAAAAAAAGCCAGCACCCGGCTGGCTAAAGTAATACTGGAAGCAATGTGAGCAATGTCGTGCTTTCAGGCTTTCCGCAAGGGTCTCCCTGAATGCAGGACAATAATAATCATTCTCATTCGCACTTGTCTACTTTTTTTTGCAAATAATGCGTGTTGACTCGAACGCCGTAGTCAGTGATGTTTAAAGGGACTTTTCACCTGAATGAGGAACAAGGAATGAGTGACATCGTGATACGCCATGCTGAACCGAAAGATATTGACGCGATTCGTCAAATTCACGCCCAGCCGGAGGTGTATCACAACACGCTACAGGTCCCTCATCCATCCGAACATATGTGGCGGGAGCGGCTAACCGATACGCCCGGCGTGAAGCAGCTGGTGGCCTGTATCGATGAGCAAGTCGTCGGCCATTTAAGCATTGCCGTCGTCCAACGTCCCCGCCGTAGCCACGTCGCCGATTTTGGTGTCAGCGTGGATTCGCGCTGGCACAACCGCGGCGTCGCCAGCGCGCTGATGCGTACCATGATTGATATGTGCGACAACTGGCTGCGGGTTGAACGTATTGAGCTGACGGTGTTCGCCGATAATGCCCCGGCGATTGCGGTGTATAAGAAGTACGGCTTTGAGATCGAAGGCACCGGCAGGCGTTACGCGCTGCGCAACGGTGAGTATGTGGATGCGTATTATATGGCGAGAATGAAGTAGCGTGTTGCCGGGTGGCGGCTTCGCCTTACCCGGTCTACGGTCTGTGCGGCCTGTCTTTAATTTATTCACCGTGCTGGCTGAAACCACCGGTGTTGGTGGCCTCAAAATCGCTGAGACGTTCCCGGCAGGCCGGGATAAGTCGAAGGTACCACGAAGTGGCGATTTTGGCGGCCAGAGCCCGGGAGTACAGAGGGCGGCGGCGACTGGCCGCCCTCTGTGCGCTCCCTGCGCCATGAGAGTCATAACGCAGAAGAAATATCGGGAGCGCAATGTGCTCTGAATTAACACAAAGCACATATTTTTCCCGGACCAAAAAAGTTGCAAACCGATAACAGTATCTACGTTCGCACAGTTGTAGGCCCGGTAAGCGCAGCGCCACCGGGCAACACATCAATACCCCGCCGTTAAATCATCCGGCGAACGCGGATCGGAGGCGCCATACAGCATACCATCCGGTCCCACCATAATGCTCTGGGTACTGCCCATCGCCTCTTTCAGCGCCACTTTCTGCCCCTTCGCCTCGAGTAGCTTCAGGGTATCCGGGCTAAAGCCTTTCTCCACCCGCAGCTCATCCGGCAGCCATTGATGGTGGAAGCGCGGCGCGTTGGTGGCTTCCGCGACGTTCATCCCGAAATCGATGGTATTGACCACCATCTGCAGCACGGTGGTGATGATCCGGCTGCCGCCCGGGCTGCCGGTCACCAGCCAGGTTTTGCCGTCTTTCACCACAATGGTCGGCGACATCGACGACAGCGGGCGTTTTTTCGGCTCCACCGCATTGGCGTCGCCGCCCACCAGACCATAGACGTTAGGCACGCCGGGCTTCGCCGAGAAATCATCCATCTGGTTATTGAGTAAAATACCGGAATCGCCGGCCACAATGCCGGTACCGAAGGTGGTATTCAGCGTATAGGTCACCGCCACCGCATTACCCTCTTTATCGACCACCGAGAAGTGGGTGGTCTGGTTACTTTCATACGGCGCCAGCTTGCCCGGGCGGATCTGACTGGAAGGTTTGGCCTTGTTGACATCAATCTCGGCGGCAATTGCTTTGGCGTAAGCTTTGCTGGTCAGCGCCTGCCACGGCACTTTGACGAAGTCAGGGTCGCCGAGATATTCAGAACGGTCGGCATAGGCGTGTTTCTCCGCCTCCGCCATCACCTGCATAGCATCGGCACTGCCAAAGCCATATTTCTGCATATCGAAGTTTTCGAGGATATTGAGGATCTGCACGATGTGGATCCCGCCGGAAGACGGCGGCGGCATGGAATAAACCTCATACCCGCGATATTCGCCGCTAACCGGCGTACGCTCCACGGCCTTATAGCTGGCAAGATCGGCTTTGGTGATTAGCCCGCCGTGCTTTTTCATCTCGTCAGCGATCTGGTCGGCGATGGCCCCTTTATAGAAGGCCTCCGGGCCGTGCTCGGCAATCAGCTCCAGGCTCTTACCGAGATTCTTTTGCACCAGCCGGTCGCCCTTTTTCAGCGGCTCGCCGTTCTTCCAGAAGATCGCTTTACTGTTTTCATGCTGCGGGATCACTTCGCTGCCATAGGTCTTCAGATCGTCCGCCAGCGCATCGTTAACGATAAAGCCCTCTTCTGCCAGCTTAATCGCCGGGCGGATCACTTTGTTCAGCGGCATGGTGCCGTATTTTTCCAGGGCGAGAGAGAAACCGGCGACGCTGCCTGGCGTGCCGGAGGCCAGATGCGAAGTCAGTGATTTTTTACTGTCCGGGTTGCCCTGGTCGTCAAGGAACATGTCGCGGGTGGCCTGTTCCGGCGCCATTTCGCGGAAATCGATCGCCGTGGTCTTGCCGTCTTTAGTCCGCAGCATCATAAAACCGCCGCCGCCGATATTCCCGGCCTGCGGATGCGTGACCGCCAGCGCGTAGCCAACCGCCACCGCCGCATCGACAGCGTTGCCGCCCTGGCGCAGAATATCCACGCCGACGCGGGTCGCCAGCGCGTCCACCGACGCCACCATCCCCTGCCGGGCGCGTACCGGGTGGAACACATCTTCCTCTACGCCATAAGAGACCGGCGGCGGCGGTGGCGGATTGGCGGCGACGGTGAAACTACCGCCCGCCAGCAACGCAGCGATGACCACCTGGCGCCATATTGTTGTTTTTATCATTGTCTTACTCCTGAAAGGTAGGTTTCATTCCCCGCTTAAGCCTGGTTGATAACTCCTAAAAAATCATTGTTATGGCGGATTCGAGGTACACTTAAGTGATCCCACGCACGGGAGGAGAAAACCATGAAAGCGATTCTGTTTCTGGCGGCGCTGATGCCGCTTGGCGTATTAGCCCAGCCGATCAATATTAATAACAACCCTAACCAGCCGGGTTACGTGGTGCCCAGCCAGCAGCGCATGCAAAATGAGATGAAGGTGCAGCAACAGCAGCAGCAGAGCATGCTGAAGCAGGATCTGAACAATCAGACCCGCTCGCAGCAGCAGCATTTGCAAAACCAGTTGCAGACGAATCAGCAGCGCGCGGCCCAGGGCGGCAATCTCAATCCGCCGCAGCAGGTGCTACCGAACAACAACGGTGGAATGCTGCGGCAGACCAACCCGTAAAGGTCAGCCGCCGCAAATCCGTCTTAAGGGTGGAAATTCGGCCCGATGACGTCAATGGCATCGGTGCAGATGCAATCTACACCCCAGCGCAGCAGCTCGGCGGCGCGCTGGGGTTTATTGACCGTGTACACCAGAATATGCAGGCCGGCCTGTTTCAGGCTCGCCACCCGCGCCGCATCCAACAGCTTGTGATTGAGGTGAATCGACACGCAGCCCAGCCGGGTGGTCAATTCGCGCCAGTCATCGCGCCACTCATCCAGCAGCAGCCCGCGCGGCAGCTCGGGCGCGGCTTCCTGCGCCGCCTCCAGAGCATCGATTTCAAAGGAGGAGAGCAGCGGCGCGGCCATGCCTTGCCACAGATCGCGCGCAGCCAGGGCCACCACGTTGCCGGTCTGCGGCCCCAGCCCGGTGGTCGGCTTAATTTCGATATTCGCCATCATACCGTGACGGCGGCAGCGCTCCGCCACCTGAGAGAGCAACGGCAGCGGCTCGCCCTTAAATTCACGGCTGAACCAGCTGCCGGCATCGACCTTCAGCAGATCGTCCCACGCCAGCTCGCCCGCCACGCCCCAGCCGTTGCTGGTGCGTTCGAGATTATCGTCATGCAGCAGAAAGATCTGCCCGTCCTTCGACAGCTTGGCGTCAAATTCAATCATCGTGTGCCCGTAGCGGGCGCCAACGTCGATAGCCGCCAGGGTGTTCTCCGGCGCCAGTTTACCGCCGCCGCGATGGGCGACGATGTGGGGATAAGGCCAGTTACTCATGCGCGTTGTCCTGTTTCACCATCAAAGAGGTGCAGATGTTCCAAAGGCAGATGCAGCCATAGCGTGCTGCCGCCCGCCGGGCGCTGCTGATGCGGCAGTCTGACCACCAGCTTCTGCTCGCCCCAGCGCCCGTGGGCGAGGTTATCGGCACCTAAAATTTCCAGGGTATCCATCAGCAGCGGAATGCCGCCTTGCGCCTGCGAGCTTAAAATAAAGTGCTCCGGGCGGATACCGAGCGTCATTTTACGCCCGGCGTAGCGCCGATGCTCGTGATTCATCGGCAACGCCATGCCACCGGCCAGCTCGAAGCGACCGCCGTCATCGCTGATGCGCCCTTCCAGCAGGTTCATGGCCGGGCTGCCGATAAAGCTTGCCACAAAGCGGCTGGCGGGCTTCTCATACACTTCCACCGGGGTGCCGATCTGCTCGGCAACGCCTTTATTCATCACCATCACCCGCTGGGCCAGGGTCATCGCTTCGACCTGATCGTGGGTGACGTACAGCGAAGTCGTTTTCAGGCGGCGATGCAGCTGCTGCAGTTCCAGACGCATCTGCACGCGCAGCTTGGCGTCGAGATTTGACAACGGTTCGTCGAACAGGAATACCGCCGGGTCACGCACGATAGCGCGGCCCATCGCCACGCGCTGGCGCTGACCGCCGGAGAGCTCCCGCGGGCGACGCTTGAGCAGACCATCCAGCTCCAGAATACGCGCCGCCTCCTGCACCCGCTCGGCAATCAATCCCTTACCCATGCCGCGGATCTTCAGCCCCCACGCCATGTTCTCTTCCACGCTCATATGCGGATAAAGCGCATAGTTCTGGAACACCATCGCGATGCCGCGATCTTTCGGTTCCATCTCAGTCACCCGTTTGCGATCGATCCAGATATCGCCGCTGGTCACCCGCTCCAGTCCGGCAACCATCCGTAGCAGCGTTGATTTCCCGCAGCCCGACGGGCCGACCATGACGATAAATTCCCCGTCCGCCACGTCCAGCGTCAGCGGTTGAATCACCTGGGTTTTGCCATCCCAGCTTTTGCTTACTGCCTGTAGTTTTAAACCAGCCATTTTATTTCTCACTATCGACCAGGCCACGCACAAAGGCGCGCTGCATGGCTAAAACGATGACGACCGGCGGGATCAGGGTCAGCAGCATCGCCGCCATCACCTGATTCCACTGGGTAGTACCTTCGCCGGTGGCGATCATGCCTTTGATACCGGCGACGGCGGTGCCAAGATTCACATCCTGAATAATCAGCAGCGGCCACAGATATTGGTTCCAGCCGTAGATAAAGGTGATGACGAACAGCGCCGCAAGATTGGTTTTCGACAGCGGCAGCACGATGTCGCGGAAAAAACGCATCGGCGAAGCGCCATCAATACGCGCCGCTTCAATCAGTTCGTCCGGCAGGGTCATAAAGAACTGGCGGAACAGGAAGGTGGCGGTGGCCGAAGCCATCAACGGCAGCGTTAACCCGGCGTAGCTGTCGAGCATGTCGAGGTTGGCGATGACCTCCACCGTCGGGAAAATCCGCACCTCGACCGGCAGCATCAGGGTAATAAAGATCATCCAGAAGAACAGGTTACGCAGCGGAAAGCGGAACCAGACGATGGCGAACGCCGAAAGCATCGACACCACGATTTTGCCGACCGTAATGGCGAACGCCATGATGAAACTGTTGAGCATCATCAGCCAGAACGGCGCGCTGTTGACGCCGACGCCGTTCACCCAGATGGTCTTCATGTTCTCCAGCAGATGGCCGCCGGGGATCAGGGTCATCGGCGTTTCAAACACCGATTGGTTATCCAGCGTCGCCGCCACGAAGGCGACGTACAGCGGGAATAAAATGACGGCAATACCCAGAATCAGCATGGTGTGGCTGAAAATCGTCAGCCCGCGACGGTTCTCAATCATTGGTAACGCACCTTACTTTCAACGTAACGGAACTGCACCACCGTCAGGATAATGACGAGGAACATCAGCACCACCGACTGCGCGGCGGAAGCGGAAAGATCGAGTCCGGCAAAACCTTCGCGATAGATTTTGTAGATCAAGGTGGTGGTGGCCTGCACCGGGCCGCCGGCGGTGGCGGCATCGATCACCGGGAAGGTGTCGAAGAAGGCGTAAACCAGGTTGACCACCAGCAGGAAGAAGCTCACCGGCGCAATCAATGGCAGCGCCAGCTTAAAGAAGCGACGAATGGGCCCGGCGCCGTCAATGGCGGCGGCCTCAACCAGCGAACGCGGGATCGACTGCAGCGCGGCGAAGAAGAACAGGAAGTTGTAGCTTATCTGCTTCCATACCGAGGCGAAGACCACCAGGAACATCGCCTGGCCGCTGTTTTGCGCGTGGTTCCAGTCGTAGCCCAGCTCGCCGAGGAAATGGGTGATCAGCCCGCGCCCGGGGTTAAAAAGGAAGATCCACAGCACCGCCGCGACGGCGGGAGCCACGGCGTACGGCAGCAGCATCAGCGTTTGATAAAAGCGGCTGCCGCGCACCACATAGTCGACCAGCGCGGCAAAAAACAGCGAAACGAGCAGGCCGCTAACAGTCACCAGGGTGCTGAATTTTATAGTGGTCCAGAACGAGTCCAGATAGTACGGGTCGTGGAACAGCGCAACGAAGTTATCCAGGCCGACAAACTGGCTGGAGAGACCAAACGGATCGACGCTCTGCAGCGAGTACCACAGCGCTTCGCCCGCGGGCCAGATAAAGAAAATCAGCGTGATAATCAGCTGCGGCGCGACCAGCACATAGGGCAGCCAGCGTGAGCGGAATACCGGACGGGATGATGACATTGAGATTGGGTTCCTGAACAATGCCGGGAGGCGGCTACGCCTTACCCGGCCTACATAGGGCACATCGTAGGCCCGGTAAGCGCAGCGCCACCGGGCAAGTTACAGATTACGATTTGGTCGCTTGCTCGAAGCGACGCAGCAACTGATTCCCACGCTGAACAGCGGAATCCAGCGCCTGTTGCGGGGTTTTCTTGCCGGTCCACACGCTCTCCAGCTCTTCATCGACGATGGTGCGGATTTGCGGCATGTTGCCCAGACGCAGGCCTTTGGTGAACGGCAACGGCGGCTTGTTCAGCATCTGGCGGGTGGCGATATCGGCGCCCGGGTTCTTATCATAGAAGCCCTGCTGGCGCGTCAGATCGTAGGCCGCAGTGGTGATCGGCAGATAGCCGGTTTTCTGGTGCCATTCGGCGGCGATTTCCGGTTTGGTCAGGAAGTCGAGGAACTTCGCCACGCCGGTGTAAGTCTCTTTGTCTTTACCCTGCATCACCCACAGGCTGGCCCCGCCGATGATGGCGTTCTGCGGCGCGCCTTTCACGTCGGCATCGTATGGCATCATGCCGACGCCGTAGTTGAATTTGGCATACTGACGAATATCGGCCAGCGAGCCGGATGACGCGGTAGTGATCGCGCAGTCGCCGTTATAGAACTTCTCGGTGGACTCGTCTTTACGCCCGAAGTAGCTGAAATCGCCCTTCTTGTTCATCTCTTCGAGCAGGGCGATATGCTTCACCTGCTCCGGCTTATTGAACTCCAGTACCGCATCGGTACCGTCGAAGCCGTTATTTTTCGTGGCCACCGGCAGACCATGCCAGGCGCTGAAGTTTTCAATCTGGATCCAGCCCTGCCAGCCGCTGGCGTACCCGCACTTCATCCCGGCGGCTTTCAGCTTCGCGGTATAGGCCGCCAGATCCTGCCAGGTCTTCGGCGGCTGCTCCGGATCTAAGCCGGCTTTTTTGAAGGCGTCTTTGTTGTAGTACAGCACCGGCGTAGAGCTGTTAAATGGCTGGGAGAGCAGATGGCCGGTTTTCGAATCGGTGTAATACCCGGATACCGTCGGCACGAACTGCGATTCATCAAACTTGATGCCCGCCTCGCTAAACACCTGGTACACCGGCTTAATGGCTTTTGACGCCATCATGGTGGCGGTGCCGACTTCATACACCTGCAGGATCGCCGGGGCGTTGCCGGTACGGAAAGCGGCGATACCGGCGCTCAGGCTCTGTTCATAGTTGCCTTTGTATACCGGAACGATTTTGTAATCAGGATTGGCCGCGTTAAAGCGTTGCGCCAGAGAATCCACTTCTTTACCCAGCTCGCCTTCCATTGAGTGCCAGAATGGGATGGTGGTAACCGCCAGGGCCTGACCGGCAAAAGCCAGGCTCAGCGCCAGTCCTAAAGCTGTATGTCGTAACGATATCATCGGTTATCTCTCTTGTTGTGCCGGATGCGCGATTTCACGCGTTTTATGCTCGCGGGGTAACATGACATGTTCGAATTACAGAAAAATAACTTTTTTATTACAAAAAAAAGATAGTAACGGGTCAGAGAGATGACAAGCCGATGAAAGGACGGGGGAAGTAAAGTGGGAGCTGAGACACGGATAATAGTTGCGCGATCGGCTCCCGGGGTCGGCGCAAGCGCCTCGCCCGGGCTACAACGGCTTGGGTAGCCCGGCCAAGCGAAACGCCGCCGGGTTGCAACGATTTAACCGTCATCCGCGCAAACGCGCGACAATCTGTTCCAGGGTAAGTTGCCCCGCTGCCGCCTCGACGGTCATGCCGACGAAGTCCGGGTTCGCCGGCAATATAATTCCATTTCGCTTTAAAAAAAGCAGGGTAATAAACAGTGCCGTACGCTTATTTCCATCATTGAAAATATGGCCGCGAGAAATCGCCAGCAGGTGCATCGCAGCGAGTCGCCACACGTCTGTCACACCTTCATATTCAATTTTGTTTAGCACCCTATACATTATCGCTTCGGCACGCCCCGGGTCGGGCATACCGGCAACGCCAGGCGTGACGCGGAGCAGCCTGTCGTGAAACTGTATTATCTCTTCCGCTGAGATAATCTGCAGCGTCATTTATCCGCAAGCTCCCTGATCTCATCACCATGAACCGCCATAATAGCCGCGAACTCATCATCCATTCTGGCCGCCTGGTAGCGTTCAAATTCTTCTGCACTAATGATGACCGCAGATTTATGCCCACGACGGGTAATGGTCACAGGTATACCTGTCACTGCGCTTTCCAGCACATCGGCCAGATTTTGTCGGGCTTCGCTATAGTTAACCGTTCTCATAAATACCTCCAAAGCTGTACTCTTTTATTGTACAACATACATGTACAATAAAAGAGCCATCAGGCTCTTTTAAAGGTATTTATGCGATCGGCTCCCGGGGTCGGCGCAAGCGCCTCGCCCGGGCTACAAACCTACAAACCGGCGAAGCGAATGACGCCGGGTTGCGATGAATTAACCGCCGAGATAGGCGCTGCGCACCGCCTCGTTGGCCAGCAGCGCGTCGCCGGTATCCTCCAGCACCACGTGGCCGTTCTCCAGCACGTAGCCGCGGTCGGCCAGCTTTAGCGCCTGGTTGGCGTTCTGCTCAACCAGGAAGATCGTCATCCCCTGCTCGCGCAGCTGCTCGATGGTGTCGAAAATCTGCTGAATGATAATCGGCGCCAGCCCTAATGAGGGCTCATCCAGCAGCAGCAGGCGCGGCTGGCTCATCAGAGCACGACCGATCGCCAGCATCTGCTGCTCGCCGCCGGACATGGTGCCGGCGCGCTGAATACGGCGTTCATGCAGACGCGGGAACAGCTCATACACCCATTTGATGCGGGTCTGGAACTGATCGCGGTCGGCAAAGAAACCGCCCATCGCCAGGTTCTCTTCCACCGTCATACGCGAAAAGACGCGCCGCCCTTCCGGGACGATCGCCACCGCTTCACGCATGATTTTCGCCGTCTGCCAGTCGGTAATATCCTTACCGTCAAAGACAATGCGCCCGCTGGAGGCGCGCGGATCGCCGCACAGCGTGCCAAGCAGGGTGGTTTTTCCCGCGCCGTTGGCGCCGATCAGCGTAACGATCTCGCCCTGTTTGATATGCAGGCTGACGTTGTGCAGCGCCTGAATCTTGCCGTAGTGGGCGCTGACGTTGTCAAAAGTTAACATCGCGTTTTCCATCTTATGCCTCACCAAGGTATGCGCGGATCACGTCCGGGTTATTACGAATCTCTTCCGGCGTCCCGTTGGCCAGCGGCGTCCCCTGGTTCACGACGTAGATGCGATCGGAAATGCCCATCACCAGCTTCATATCGTGTTCGATAAGCAGGATGGTGGTGTTGTGATGGTTACGCAGCTCGGCGATAAGCTCGTCCAGCTCTTTGGTCTCTTTCGGGTTCAGCCCCGCCGCCGGTTCATCGAGCATCAGAATTTCCGGCTGGGTCACCATGCAGCGGGCAATCTCCAGCCGGCGCTGGTCGCCGTAGGCCAGGTTGCTGGCCTGACGGTTGGCGTGCTCCAGCAGGCCGATACGCTCCAGCCAGGTGGCGGCCCGGTCCAGCGCTTCGCTCTGCGCCCGACGGAAGGCCGGCGTTTTCAGCAGGCCGGAGAAGAGCCCGGTTTTCAGCTGCTGATGCTGCGCCACCAGCAGGTTTTCAATCACCGTCATTTCGCGGAACAGACGCACGTGCTGGAAGGTCCGCACCACGCCCATCCGCGCAATCTGCTGACCCGGCAGCCCTTCCAGGTGCTGGTCGCGCAGCATAATGGTGCCGCCAGTGGGCTTGTAGAAACCGGTCAGGCAGTTAAAGACGGTGGTCTTCCCGGCGCCGTTGGGGCCGATCAGCGAGACAATCTCGCGCTCTCTGAGCTCCAGCGAAACATTGTTGACGGCCAGCAGGCCGCCGAAACGCATCATCAGGCCGCTGACGGATAATAATGGCTGACTCATGCCTGCTCTCCTTTCGCCTGACCGTTTTTCAGCTTCAACTGCACGCGCGTCATTGGCAGCAGCCCCTGCGGACGCCAGATCATCATCAGCACCATCAGGCCGCCGAGCATTAACATGCTGTATTCGTTGAAGTCACGCATCAGCTCGCGCGAGACCACCAGCAGAATAGCCGCGAGGATCACCGCGAACTGCGAGCCCATCCCGCCCAGCACAACGATTGCCAGCACGAAGGCCGACTCGGCGAAGGTGAAGGATTCCGGGCTGACGAAGCCCTGGCGCGCGGCGAACAGCGTCCCGGCGAAGCCAGCAAACGCGGCGCTGATGGTAAAGGCGGTCAGCTTGATGCGCGTCGGGCTCAGGCCCAGCGAACGACAGGCGATCTCATCTTCACGCAGCGCTTCCCACGCCCGCCCCAGCGGCATTCGCAGCAGGCGGTTGATGACGAACAGGCTGAGCACGACCAGCAGCAGCGCCACCAGGTAGAGGAAAATCACCCGGTCGGAGGGATCGTATTTGACGCCGAAGAAGTTGCTGAAGGTATCCCAGCCGCCTTCGCGGGCGGTACGGCTAAATTCGAGGCCGAAGAAAGTCGGTTTCGGGATCTGGCTGATGCCGTTCGGCCCGCCGGTGATCTCGGTATTGTTGAGCAGCAGAATACGCACAATTTCACCGAAGCCTAAGGTCACAATCGCCAGATAGTCGCCGCGCAGACGCAGCACCGGGAAGCCCAGCAGGAAGCCGGCCGCCGCGGAGACCAGGCCAGCCAGCGGCAGACAGGTCCAGAAGCCGAGACCGTAATAGTGGTTCAGCAGCGCGAAGGTATACGCGCCGATGGCGTAGAACCCGCCGTAGCCCAGCACCAGCAGGCCGGAAAGGCCGACCACCACGTTCAGCCCGAGGCCGAGGATGATATAGATCATCGTCAGGGTGGCGATATCCACCGTGCCGCGCGACACCATAAACGGCCATGCCACGGCGATCACCAGCAGAGCAATCAGGAACAGCTTCTGCTTCACCGTTGAGCCGTCAATCGCCGGCATAATAAACTTCGGCCCGGAGACGTTCTTAACCGCTTTCTGGAACAGCGGCCGCAGCAGCTGGAAGAAAAAGACCACCGCGGTGCCGATAAAGATCCACTGCCAGCGAATATCGGCGGCGGTATCGACCACCAGCTTGGTGCCGTCCAGCTCCAGCTGCACGCCCATAAAGACGCCCGCCAGAATGAAGAACATCACGGCAGACAGCAGCGCCATTGCAATTTGCATCGGTTTCATACTTTTTCCACCTCCGGGCGGCCCAGAATGCCGGTCGGCATCACTAACAGCACCAGAATCAGCAGCGCGAAGGAAACAACGTCCTTATATTCAGTGCTGAGATAGGCAGAAGAGAGCGCCTCGGCAATACCCAGGATCAAGCCGCCGATCATTGCGCCAGGAATACTGCCGATACCGCCGAGCACGGCGGCGGTGAAGGCCTTCATCCCGGCCATAAAGCCGATATAGGGGTTAATCACGCCGTAGAACTGGCCGAGCAGCACGCCCGCCACCGCCGCCATCGCTGCGCCGATGACAAAAGTCAGGGCGATGACGCGGTCGGTGTTAATCCCGAGCAGGCTCGCCATTTTCAGGTCTTCGGCACAGGCGCGGCAGGCGCGCCCCATCCGCGAGTAGCGAATAAACAGCGTCAGGGCCAGCATGGCGATAAAGGTCACCACCCAGATCACCAGTTGCATGGTGGTGATCGTCGCGGAGAAGCTGTCGCTGTGGCCGACGACCCACTGGCCGTTAAACAGGCTCGGCAGCGCCACGTCGCGCGACCCCTGGGTCAGGCTGACGTAGTTCTGCAGGAAGATAGACATCCCGATAGCGGAGATCAGCGCAATCAGACGCTTAGAGTTACGCACCGGCCGATAGGCAACGCGCTCGATACTCCAGCCGTAGGCGCTGGCAATCACAATGGCGCCCACGAATCCGGCGGCGACCAGCAGCCAACTGGTGTCGATGCCCATCATCATCAGCGCGGCGATGATCATGAAGGAGACATAGCTGCCAATCATGTAGACCTCGCCGTGGGCGAAGTTGATCATGCCGATAATGCCGTACACCATCGTGTAGCCGATGGCGATCAGCGCGTAGGTACTGCCCAGCGTGACGCCGTTAAACATCTGCTGCAGAAAATAGAGAAACTGCTCGGACATAAGGTAACCTTTTTCAAACCGCCCGCGGTTCGCGGGCGGAGGGATAACTCGTCTTCAGCGCTTATTTCGCCGCGCTCGAAGAGCCGTCGGCGTGCCACTGGAAGACACCAAACTCAAATCCCTTCAGATCGCCTTTTTCATCCCAGGTCAGCGGCCCAATCACGGTTTTCGCCCCGTGCGCTTTCAAATCTTTGATTAAATCCAGCGGCTGCTGGCTGCCGGTTCTGTCCATCGCCTGCGCCAGCGACTGAACGGCGGCATAGGTGATCCAGACATACGGCCCGCTCGGATCTTTCTTCTCCGCTTTCAGCGCGTTGACGATGGCGCTATTGGCAGGGTCCTGATCGTAGCGTTTTGGCATTGTCACCAGCATGCCTTCCGCCGCGGCGCCCGCGATATTGGACAGCGAGGCGTTGCCGACCCCTTCCGGCCCCATAAACACTGTTTTCAGCCCGACGGAGCGCGCCTGGCGCAGCATCTGGCCCATTTCCGGGTAGTAGCCGCCGTAGTAGACGAAGTCAATGTTCTCTTTCTTCAGGCGCGCCAGCAGGGCGGAGAAATCTTTTTCCCCCGCGGTGATGCCGTCGAAGAAGACGATATTGGCCCCGGCTTTCTTCAGGTTGTCCTGCACCGAACGCGCCAGCCCTTCGCCGTACTGCTGCTTGTCATGAATGATGGCGATACGCTGCGGTTTCACTTTCTCGACGATATATTTCGCCGCGGTCGGCCCCTGCGAGGAGTCGAGGCCGGCGGTACGCATGATGTACTGGTATCCGCGTTGGGTCAGCTCCGGGTTGGTCGCCCCGGGGGAGATCATCAGGATGCCTTCATCCTCATAGATGTCGGAAGCCGGCTGGGTGGAAGACGAGCACAGGTGGCCGATAACGTACTGAATGCCGTCGTTGACGATTTTGTTGGCCACCGCGACCGCTTGCTTCGGATCGCAGGCGTCGTCATATTCGACGGCCACCAGCTTGTCACCCTTAATACCGCCGCTGGTGTTGATGTCTTTAATCGCCTGACGCGCGCCATTGAACTCCATGTCGCCCCACTGGGCCACCGGACCCGACATCGCGCCGACCACGGCGACCTTAATATCCTTGGCCATCGCCGCGTGCGACATCGCTAATGCGACAATGCCCGCGACGATGGTTTTCGCGTTCCTTTTCATGCTGCAGAACCCCGTTCGTGATGTGGTGTAAATGTTTTGTATTTTTATGGTTAAAAAGCATTCTGTGCTTTTATTAAACAACGCCATTTTTACCATTGAGTTTAATGGTTTAGCGCAGCTTTTCACTAAAAAACAGATTAAAATCTCTATTTTTCAGTCGATTAAGCAAAGATAATATTCTGTATTTTGGTGAAGATAAACAAAAAAAAGTCCATCCTGCAGCATAAAATAACGATACATAAGGCGGAATAAAACGCTGCACATTAGGTTAAAATCCTGCTTATTTTTCGATCCATGACGGATTGCGCTACCCTGACTACATCCGGAAAACGAATCCCCTGATGTATGCGCAAAAAACAGCGCTCCGCCAGACAGCAATTTTGGGTACACTGGCGCCTCTGTTTTGCACTGGATTTGCCGCCCATGAAACTGACCATTATCCGTTTACAGCACTTCAGCGATCAGGATCGCATCGACCTGGGGAAAATCTGGCCGTCGCAGGATCTGTCGACCCTAACCCTGGACGAGAATCATCGTCTCTACGCCGCCCGCTTTAACGAACGCCTGCTGGGCGCCGTGCGCGTCACCCTGCGCGGCGTCGAAGCCGAGCTCAGCGATCTGTGCGTGCGTGAAGTGACCCGCCGCCGCGGCGTCGGGCAATACTTAGTGGAAGAGACGTTGCGTGATAACCCGGCCATCAATAGCTGGCGCGTCGCCGACCAAGGGGTGGAGGACCGCGGCGTGATGGCCGCATTTATGCAGGCGCTCGGCTTTAGCGCCCAGCAGACCGGTTGGGAAAAGCATTAAGCCGTAGCCCCAATATGCGGAGCATGACCAAGGAAGAACCCGGCGGCGCTTCGCTTAGCCGGGCTACCTGGAAATTGTAGCCCCGGTAAGCGCAGCGCAACCGGGATCAGACAACGCATCTGCGGCGTGAAAGGCCCCCGCCCATTTAACCCAGCATTTCGCGTGGCAAAAAGGCGTCAAGACCCGAAACATCAGTAAGTGACCGGGGTTGAGGGCCGCAGACAACGCATCGGCAGCGGGAAAGGCGCCCCCACCCATTTAACCCAGCATTTCGCGTTGCAAAAAGGCGTCAAGACCCGAAATCCCCGGGAGCTTACATCAGTAAGTGACCGGGGTTGAGGGGTGCAGACAACGCATTTTCAGCGTGAAAGGCGCCCCCCATTTAACCCAGCATTTCGCGTTGCAAAAAGGCGTCAAGACCCGAAATCCCCG
>NZ_JANCOB010000003.1:106558-121446 GCF_024296565.1 Klebsiella sp. SWET4
GGAGCTTACATCAGTAAGCGACCGGGGTTGAGGGCCGCAGACAACGCATTTGCAGCGTGAAAGGCGCCGGTTAAATTATTTGGCGTCGGTCGCCGTACCGTTAGCATGCCAGGTAAAGACCCCGAACTCGAAGCCTTTCAGGTCGCCTTTCTGATCCCACGACAGCGGGCCCATCACGGTATCAACGGTTGCGCCTTTCAGGTATTTAGCGATTTCCGCCGGATCGTCAGACTGATTCAGGCCCGCCTGCAGCGACTGCAGCGCCGCGTAGGTGGTCCACACGAAGGCGCCGCTCGGATCCTGTTTCTTCGCCTTGATCGCATCCACGATCGGTTTGTTCGCCGGCACCTGGTCGTAGTTCTTCGGCTTGGTCACCAGCAGGCCTTCCGCCGACTCGCCGGCGATGTTAGACAGGGAGACGTTCGCTACGCCTTCCGGGCCCATAAACTGGGTTTTCAGACCGGCAGCACGGGCCTGACGCAGGATCTGGCCCATTTCCGGGTGGTAGCCACCGTAGTAAACGAAATCGATATTCTCTTTCTTCAGGCGCGCCACCAGGGTGGAGAAATCTTTCTCACCGGCGGTGATGCCGTCGAAGAAGACCACGTTCGCCCCGCCTTTTTTCAGGCCATCCTGCACCGCACGGGCCAAACCTTCACCGTACTGCTGTTTATCATGTACCACAGCGATACGCTGCGGCTTCACTTTGTCGAGAATGTATTTCGCTGCGGTGGGTCCCTGATCGGAGTCCAGGCCGGTGGTGCGCAGGATCAGCTTATAGCCGCGCGCGGTCAGCTCCGGAGCAGTCGCTGCCGGCGTGATCATCAGAATGCCTTCGTCTTCATAGATGTCAGACGCCGGCTGAGTGGAAGAGGAGCACAGATGGCCAATAACGTACTTGATGCCGTCGTTGACCACTTTGTTGGCGACAGCTACCGCCTGTTTCGGGTCGCAAGCGTCATCATATTTGACGATCTGAAGCTTATTGCCCTTGATGCCGCCCTTAGCGTTGATATCCGCTACCGCCTGCTCGGCACCGGTAAACTCCTGGTCGCCGTACTGAGCCACCGGGCCGGACATCGCCCCGACGACCGCGATTTTGATGTCTTCCGCCAGCGCCGCGCTGCTCATAACTAAGGCAATACATCCTGCCAGTAACGCTTTACCCTTCATATTCATCCTGAGGCTCCCCATTATTATGGTTTTTGCATTTGTTGTGATGTTGTTTGTTAGCGCATTATTTTGTTTATATCGATAGGAAAAGCATATGATAGCTAATCCACCGGGGGCTGCTCGCGCTTTTGCAGCACACTATGCTAAACATACCGTCATTCTGAGGAATTTGAAACGACTAAATTGCGGGCTATGTAACAGATAAGTGACAAATAAAAAAACCGCGCCAGCATGAACCGGACGCGGTGCAAAACAGGCCCTGATTACCAGCCAGCGGGCAGGTAGCCTACCGCGGACGCTATCGCGTAGACGGCGCTGCAAAGATACAACAACACAATGAAGCATTGGATAAGCGGATGGGTCATCCAGGCCGGACAGGTCCAGCCTGGGGTCAGGTCGCCACGCTGGCGGGCGCCCTTCAGCATCAGGATCGGCATAATTGATAAAATGACGCCGCTGAACACTCCGGCAAAATAGAGCGCGTTGACGAAAGAAACCATGCCGCTATAGGCCAGCACGAACGGCGGGATCGCCACCACCAGCAGCACCATCAGGCGCCGGGCGGGCTGTTCGTCATTCCCCAGGCGGAACTGATCGAAGATATTGGTCAGAAAGCTGCCGCCCAGCCCCCAGTAAGAGGTCAGCATGGCGCACAGCGCAAACAGGTTGGCCGAGAAGAACGCCCATTCGCCAAGCGCCCGGCCCCAGGAGATGGTGGCCACATCCGAGATATTGTCCAGGCCATTAAGCGAGATAACCGATAGCGGCACCAGCGCCAGCAGGGCAAAGGTCAAAGCCATACCGACCATAATGGCCCTGGGCAATTTTTCCGGTTTGTCGGCGAAGCCCCGCGCCATCTCCGGCACGATATACTGTGCCGAGAAGCAGAATGCCACGACATTGAAGACCGGAACCATATACAGCCAGTTGCCGTCGAGCAGATAGCCCACGCGGGTGGTCTCTTTCAACAGCGTGGCAATCACCAGCACCGAGATCATCACCACCATACCGATGCTGATAAATTTCTCGCCGCGGCCAATCGCCTTCAGGCCCAGGTAGAGCACCCCTGCCGCCGGGACGAAAAACAGCACGCTGCCCAGCGCCGGCGAGATGCCAAACAACGAGTGCAGCAGCTTGCCGCTGCCGGTCATATAAGCCGTCAATGCGCCGACGCTGTTGACGCAAACGGAGAGGAACATCATCAGCGCGCCAAAGCCGCCGACGTAGCGCTTCGATAAACCGCTGAGCTGCAGATGTTTACGGGTGCGGAGCGTGGATTCCGCGACATAGAGCATAGTCACCGTCGTCAGGCTGCCCACCAGCACCAGCCAGAACAGCAGCGGTAAGAAGCCCGCTTTGCTCGACGCATAGGCGATAGAGAGGACACCCGCACCGATATTGGTACCGACAATCATCGATACCCCTTCGATGAAGCTCAGAGATTTTGTAGGGACAGCCGTACGTTCCCGGCCGGTGAGGACGGGAGAAAAGGTGGAGTTTTCAGACATAATACTTTCCGTTTTACTCCGGCGGTTTTTACCGCCGGAAAAAAGGTGATATCAGGGTGATAAACCACTCACGCTGAGCATGAACAGCTGGCTGCGGCGTCCTGTTTCTGTTCGGCTTCCGTGCCGCCGCAGCCCGCCGGGGAGACGTTAGCTCTTCAGGATGCGCGCCAGAATATCCAGCGCTTTCGAGAACTGGGCGTCGGGGATAGTCAACGGATACAGGAAGCGGATCACGTTGCCGTAGACGCCACAGCTCAGCAGCAGCAGGCCGTTTTCCTGCGCTTTCTGTTGCACCTGGCGGGTGAACTCCGGCGACGGCTCGCCAGTTTGCGGATCGTTAAACTCCACCGCCACCATCGACCCCCGGCCACGGACATCAACGATCGCCGGGCAGGTGGCGCGCGCCTGGTTGAGCACCTCCTGCAGATGGCTACCCAGCTGTTCAGCCCGTTGACACAGCTGCTCTTCGGCAATGACATCCAGCACCGCGTGCGCCGCGGCCACCGCCAGCGGGTTACCGGCATAGGTTCCGCCCAGCCCGCCTGGGGCTGGCGCATCCATCACCTCGGCGCGACCGACAACGCCCGACAGCGGGAAACCGCCGGCGAGGCTTTTCGCCATCGTCATCAGATCCGGTTTCACCTCATAGTGCTGCATAGCGAACAGCTTGCCGGTGCGGGCGAAACCGGTCTGCACTTCATCAGCGATCAGCAGAATACCGTGGGTATCGCACAGATCGCGCAGCGCCTGCATAAAATCGGCCGGCGCGACGTTAAAGCCGCCTTCCCCCTGGATCGGCTCGAGGATGATGGCCGCTACCTGGTCCGGCGCAATATCCGCTTTGAAAATGCGCTCCAGGCTTTTCAGCGCATCCGCGGTGGTCACGCCGTGCGCCTCATTGGGATAAACGCCGTGATACACCGATCCCGGGAACGGCCCGAAGCCGATTTTGTAGGGCGCGACCTTACCGGTGAGGGCCATGGTCATAAAAGTACGGCCGTGGAAGCCGCCGCCGAAAGTAATTAGTCCAGGGCGGCCGGTGTAAGCGCGGGCAATTTTCACTGCGTTCTCAACCGCCTCCGCGCCGGTGGTGAAGAAAGCCGTTTTTGCCGGCCCGTCAATTGGCGCCAGATCGTTGATACGCTCCGCCAGCGAAACATAGCTTTCGTACGGCACAATCTGATAGGCGGTGTGGGTGAACGCCTGCAGCTGATCGGCGACCGCGGCGACCACTTTCGGATGGCGGTGACCGGTATTTAACACGGCGATCCCGGCGGCGAAATCGATCACCTCATTGCCTTCGATATCCCACAGCGTGGCGTTTTCCGCCTTCTCGACAAAGTAGTTACACATTACGCCTACGCCGCGCGGCGTCGCCTGCTGGCGACGTTGATTCAGTTCTGAGCTTTTCACCTGCGAATCTCCTGTCGTGTATGTCACGTTATCGCAACAAATTAGAAACGATGTCGTTTATTTACACAGGAGTTGGCCCTATAATCGAGTACCAATTTAGAATATCTGAGGGATCCAATTGCGTTCGCTGGTGGGTGACCTGGTGCTGGTCCGTCTGCAGGAAGAGCGGGATCCTCTTCTGCACAAACGCTTATATAACGCGCTGCGCCGCGCGATCCTCGATGGTTCGCTGGCGCCGCAAAGCCGCCTGCCGCCGTCGCGCGATCTGGCGGGTGAACTCGGCGTATCAAGAAACACCATATTAACAACTTATGAACAATTACTGGCGGAAGGATATGTGGTTTCCCGCCGGGGAAGTGGAACATTCGTTGCCCAAACCGCCCCTGAGAGCTCATTGACGGCTAAAGGTCAGCAAGAAAACAGCAGTATCGCGGCACCGACGGTGCATCTTTCACGCCGAGGCCAACATCTGCTCGGCCAGGTCAGCGCCAGCCCGCGCCAGTGGGGGGCGTTTATACCCGGCGTGCCGGACGTTAACGCCTTTCCCCACCCGCTGTTCAGTAAGATCCAGGCCCGTATCAGCCGTCGGCCCAAGCCGGAGCGGCTCAGCTATAGCTGCAACGGTGGCACCCCGGAACTGCAGCAGGCGCTGGTGGATTATCTGCGCGTGTCGCGCGGCGTCCACTGTCAGGCAGATCAAATTCTTATCACCGAGGGGATCCACCAGGCGATCGATCTGGTCACCCGCATGCTGTGTGATAACGGCGATCTGGCGTGGGTGGAGGAGCCTTCCTATTGGGGGATCCGCCACGTGCTGGCGATGAACGACGTTCGGGTGGAACCCCTGACCGTCGATGCCAACGGCCTGTGCCCGCCGGAAACGGTTGACGACGCGCCGAGGCTCATCTTCGTTACGCCTTCCCACCAGTACCCGCTGGGCGCGGTGATGAGCCTTGAGCGCCGCCAGCGACTGCTGGCGCTCGCCCGTCAGCAGGGGAGCTGGATCGTCGAAGATGATTATGACAGTGAGTTTCGCTTTTCCGGCCAGCCGATCCCCGCCCTGCAGGGTCTGGTCCCCGATGCCCCGGTGGTCTATATCGGCACCTTCAGCAAAACGCTCTATCCCGGCCTGCGCCTGGGCTACGTGGTGATCCCCCGTCCGCTGGTCAGCGATCTGAAGCACGCCCATGCCGAGCTTTACCGCGGCGGCCATTCGCTGATCCAGATGGCGCTGGCGGAGTTTATTACCGCCGGCCACTATTCGGCCCATATCCGCCGTATGCGGTTGCTCTACAGCCGTCGCCGCGCCTTTTTAACTGAGCTTATCCAGCGGCACTGTATGCCGTACGCCCTGTCTGACTTCAGCGATAATGCCGGGCTGCATTTGATCCTCAATTTGCCCGCAGAGGCTGACGATGTGGCGATTGCCAAAGAGGCTAATGCGCGCCACATTCTGGTGCGGCCGCTGTCGCGCTACTACCTGACGGCGGCGCGGAAGAAAGGATTACTGATGGGATTCGCCAGCCAGCCCGAAGAGCAGATGGCGCCGGCGTTCAGCGTCTTACTCGGCTGCCTGCAGACGCACTGCCCGCAGATGCTCCTGCCCCGGGAGGACGCAGAAAAACAAAACGCCCCAACCTGAGGCGGGGCGTTATCGGGGAGCCTGATATCAGGTATCAGGCAGGCGTGGCGTATCAGGCTTCGATAGCGGCACGCAGTTTTTTCATGGCGTTCTTTTCCAGCTGACGCACACGCTCTGCGGAGACGCCGTAGCGGTCGGCCAGTTCCTGCAGCGTGGACTTGTTGTCTTCGTCCAGCCAGCGGGCGCGGATGATGTCCTGGCTACGCTCGTCCAGGCCCTGCATCGCGTCAGTCAGCTTATTCGCCGCCTGCTCTTCCCAGTTGTCGTCTTCGATGCCGTCGGCAAAGTTAGACGTTTTGTCCTGCAGATAAAGGACCGGCGCCATCGGCTGGCTGTCGGACTCATCGTCGGAAGACATGTCGAAGGTCATGTCCTGGGCCGCCATGCGGGATTCCATCTCGCGGACGTCTTTGCTCGACACGCCCAGCTCACGGGCCACCATTTCCACTTCATCCTGGTTGAACCAACCCAGACGCTGTTTGGTTTTACGCAGGTTAAAGAACAGCTTACGCTGTGCTTTGGTGGTAGCGACCTTCACAATACGCCAGTTACGCAGCACGTATTCGTGAATTTCAGCTTTAATCCAGTGCACGGCGAAGGAGACCAGGCGCACACCCACTTCCGGGTTGAAGCGACGCACGGCTTTCATCAGGCCGATATTGCCTTCCTGGATCAGATCCGCCTGCGGCAGGCCATAGCCCGAGTAGTTACGAGCAATGTGAACAACAAAGCGCAGGTGAGACAGAATCAGCTTTTTAGCTGCTTCCAGATCGCCCTGGTAATGCAGCTTTTCAGCAAGCTCCCGCTCTTCATCAGCCGACAGCATCGGCCAAGTGTTAGCGGCCCGGATGTACGATTCCAGGTTACCAACGGGGGCTAAAGCTAAAGTTTGCATTTCTTTGGTCATTCAAATCCTCTCAATTGATATCTTCTGACGCGTTCTTGTCCCCATCAGGCAACAAGCATGCCAGCATTCATGAGCAACGAGAATATCACTCACATTAGTATCAGACAGTGATTTTATCCACAAGTTCCATGCAACGGTGTGAATAAATTACGCACAAAATGTGACACCACGATGAACAAGTGAGGGCAGGAAAAGGAGAACAAGCTTGCGGTATCTTTCCCTGCGAACAGGAACTCATTGCAGCAGGGAAAGATTATATCACGCTTTTTTTAATCGGGAGTAAAGTGACGTAAATGTTGCACTGTCGCCAGCCAAGCGGCGACCCACCCGATCATCGAGCAGACAATCAGCATCAACAGGCACTCGTCGAAGCCCAGGCCGCTCAGCTCAAACTGGGTGCCGAACACTTTCGCCACTTCGGTCACTGCCGACGAGAGGCGCATCACCAGAATCTCCGACAGGATCAGCGATAAAAACGCGCCGGAGAAGCCCAGCATCGCCCCGCCGTAGAGGAACGGACGCAGGATAAAGCCGTCGGTGGCGCCGATCAGCTTCTGCACGTTAATGGTATCGCGGCGGGCAAAGATGCTCAGGCGCACGCTGTTGCCGATCACCAGGAACACCGCCGCCACCATCAGCACGCCGATCATCGCCGACACGCGGCCTACCAGCCCGGTAAGCGAGGAGAGACGGGCAAACCAGCTGTCGTCCATCCGCACCTCATCCACCCCCTGGATCCGCGATACCCGCTCGCGCAGGGTATTGAGCGCTTCCGTGCTCTGGAAATCCAGCTTCGGCACCACGATGGCGACCGCTGGCAGCGGGTTCTCTTCCAGCATATCCAGTGCGCCGCCAAAGCCTGACCAGTTACGGAATTCACCCAGCGCCTCGTCACGGGACAAATAGTTTACCTTGTCGACGCCCTGCTCCGCCTGCAGCTGGCCCACCACCCGCGCCGCGGCGTCGTCATCCAGCGTTTTTTCCAGATAAACGGTGATCTGCGGCGATGGATAATACTGTGACGCCGCGCTGCTGACGTTTTTGTAGACCATGTAGCAGACGCTTGGCAGGGTCAACGAAATGGCGATGACCATCACCGTCAGGAAGGTCGCCAGCGGCGTGCTTTTGAGATCCTGCAACGCGCCGTGCCAGGCATAGCGCACCTGTTCGTTGAACACGTTACTCTTACGCGAGGCCGGGTTAGGCGCCGCTTTCGGCCGTTTTGGCGCATTGCGCCCGCCGCCGCTGCCGCCCGCCGCGTTGCGCAGGCGATCGAACTTACTGCCGAACTGGCGAATCTGGTTCATTGCGTCGCGCTTATTCACCCCGAATGCCTCCATGCAGATGGCCGTCGCTGAGCGACAGCACGCGGTACGGACGACTGGAGATAAGCCCCAGATCGTGCGTCGCCATCAGTACCGTCACCCCAACGCGGTTAAACTCTTCAAACAGACGTAAAATCCCCTCCGAGAGCGCCTCGTCGAGGTTACCGGTCGGTTCATCCGCCAGCAGCACCGCCGGCTTGTTGACCACCGCGCGGGCTATACCGACGCGCTGCTGCTCACCGCCGGAGAGCTGAATCGGAAAGTTCTTCGCTTTGTCCAGCAGGCCGACCTTGTCCAGCGCCGCCGAGACGCGGCGACGAATGTCATCGCCGCTGGCGCCGGCGATAATCAGCGGGATCGCCACGTTGTCATACACGGTACGATCCATCAGCAAATGGTGGTCCTGGAAAATCATGCCGATCTGGCGGCGCAGGAACGGCACCTCACGGCTCTTCAGGCGGCTGATTTCATGACCGCTGAAGAAAATTTTCCCGGCGCTGGGCCGTTCGATACCACAGATAAGCTTCAGCAGGGTACTCTTCCCTGCGCCGGAATGGCCGGTCAGAAACGCCATCTCGCCCGGCTGCAGGTGGAAGGTCACCCCCTGCAGCGCTTGTCTCCCACCGAGATAGGCTTTGCTGACTTGTTCAAAGCGAATCATTCTTAATCCTCTCGGGCAAAAAGTGCCTCAATAAAGTCGCCCGCATTAAACGGACGCAGATCCTCAATACGCTCGCCGACGCCAATATAGCGAATCGGAATGCCGAACTGATCGGCCACCGAGAAGATCACGCCGCCTTTGGCGGTGCCGTCCAGCTTGGTCAGGGTGATCCCGGTCAATCCTACCGCCTCATGGAACAGTTTGGCCTGGCTAATGGCATTCTGCCCGGTGCTGGCGTCAATAGTTAACATCACCTCATGCGGCGCGTCGACGTCCAGTTTTTTCATCACCCGGACAATCTTCTTCAGCTCTTCCATCAGGTGCGATTTATTCTGCAGACGCCCGGCGGTGTCGGCAATCAGTACGTCAACATGGCGCGCCTTCGCCGCCTGAATGGCGTCGAAAATCACCGAGGCGGAGTCCGCGCCGGTATGCTGGGCGATCACCGGGATATTGTTACGCTGACCCCAGACCTGCAGCTGTTCCACCGCCGCCGCGCGGAAGGTATCCCCCGCCGCCAGCATCACCGATTTACCCTGCTGCTCAAACTGACGCGCCAGCTTGCCGATGGTGGTGGTTTTCCCCACCCCGTTTACGCCGACCATCAAAATAACAAATGGCGTTTTGCCTTCTACGTTCAGCGGCTCATCCACTTTGGCGAGAATCTCGCCCATCTCTTCTTTCAGCAGGCCGTACAGCGCTTCCGCATCGCGCAGTTGCTTACGGCTGGCGCCTTCCGTCAGGTTGGTAATGATCTTGCGAGTGGTTTCCACCCCGACGTCGGCGATCAGCAGTTGCTCTTCCAGCTCTTCAAATAGATCATCGTCGATCTTCTTGCCGCGGAACAGGCTGATAAATCCGGAACCAAGATTTTCTTTGGTTTTCAGAAGGCTACGCTTGAGGCGGGCGAAAAAGCCTTCTTTCGTCGGTTTTTCCTGCTCCTGAGCCAGCGCTTCCACCGGCGCCTCGTCCTCGGGCTCCGGCACTACGACCGCCGCCTCTTCGGCCGCCTCGGCCGCCAGCGCCAGTGCTTCCAGCTCTTCATCGCTTAACGGGGCGTCCTCTTCAGGGACCTCCGTCTCCTGCGGCTCGGCGATAACGTCTGCCACAGGCTGCTCTGCTACGGCTTCCGCCACCACCGGTTCGGCGATCACCTCTTCCGCCAGCGGCTCAACCACCGCAGGCTGTTCAGGCGGTTCGCTGACCGCGGGCTCCGGTTCAACAACAGGCGCGTCTTCGGTCAGAGCAGGCGTTTCCACCCACTTTTCTTCCTGCACGCTGGCAGGCTCCGCGAGGTGCGCTTTTTCGCTTTCGACCACCGTCTCGGTCACTTCGACGACGTCTTCGGCAAACGCCTCCGGGTCTGCTTTCGGCGCGCTCGGCTCAGCAGGGGTTTCCGCTACCGGCGACTCATCGGCAACCGCTTGTTGTTCTTCTACTTTTTGTTCAGTCTCGGTTTCCTGTGCCTGTTCTTTCTGTCCAAAGCCCAGCCAGGAAAAGAAGCCACGTTTTTTCTCTTTTGCCATTTGCGACCACACTCCTCGCTGTTTTATTCATGGCGCAGCTTCATCAGAAGCTGAAAAAATGATGAAATTAGTCGGATAGTCTATCACTTAACTTAACTCGCAGCACCGCCCCCGGATTAAGGTTTCGTCAACCGCCGTCGATCGCTAGAATAGCAGGCCGGAAGTTGAGACTTGAGCAGAGAGATGAAAAAACCAAACCACGCGGGCAGCGGCCAGATCCGCATTATCGGTGGGCAATGGCGCGGCCGTAAATTACCGGTGCCGGAGAGCCCGGGCCTGCGGCCGACCACCGACCGGGTTCGCGAAACCCTTTTTAACTGGCTGGCGCCGTCCATCGTTGACGCGCACTGCCTCGACTGCTTTGCCGGCAGCGGCGCGCTGGGGCTGGAGGCGCTGTCCCGCTATGCGGCCAGCACCACGCTACTGGAGATGGAGCGCGGCGTAGCCCAGCAGTTGCAAAAAAATCTCGCCACCCTGAAAGCGGATCGCGGCAAGGTGATCACCACCAACACCCTCAGCTTCCTGAGCCAGCCGGGGACACCGCACCAGATCGTGTTCGTCGACCCGCCGTTCCGTCAGGGGCTGCTGGAGGAGACGCTACGTCTGCTGGAGACACAAGGATGGCTGGCCGATGAGGCCCTGGTGTATGTCGAAAGCGAAGTCGAAAACGGTTTACCGCCGGTGCCAGCTAACTGGCAGCTGTATCGTGAAAAAGTGGCCGGACAGGTCGCCTACCGTCTTTACCAACGTGAGGCCCAAGGAGAGCACCATGCTGATTAATTTAGGCCGCCTGCTGATGCTGTGCGTCTGGGCCTTTCTGTTATTGAACCTGTTTCAGCCCTTCCCGAAGCCGCTGAATATCTTCGTCAACGTCGCGCTGATTTTCATGATCCTGATGCACGGGCTGCAGTTGACGCTGCTCAAGGCGACGCAGCCGAAAGAGGCGCCGCCGCTGAGCCGCTTTGAGCAAATCCGTATTTTTATCTTCGGCGTGTTTGAGCTCGTCGCCTGGCAGAAAAAACTGAAGGCGACGCTGAAAAAGTAGTCCTGAAAAGGGCTCAGGGATCGGGCGTAAACGCCACGAACGCTGTGCCCTTATAACTCAACATCCCGCGATCGCCCACGCTCAGCGCATGATATTGCGGCGCGTCGAGGCGAAACATCACCTCCAGTCCACCGTTTTCGGGGCGAAAGCTCGCTTCATAGCGCATCTCACTGCCTGCGGGCGTCACCGTCTGCTGCCGCGAGCGCCGATCGTTAATCACTTTTTCCCGTTTATTGCTGACGATAACCCGCTTTTGTAGCAACGGCGCGGCGTCATTCGCCTGTTTCTCACGGCGCTGCTGGACATAGCGAAACGAAGCCGCCACCACAATCACCGCGACGACCAGAACAAAAAAGAGGGGCATTTTACTCATCAAGGTTACCCATAAAAAATATCAGGAATCAGCATACTGCGTCGGGAATAACATTGTCATCTGCTACGCCAAACCACTACACTGAGTTGTAGCATCACGCATCCGTAACTTTCTTTATGATAACAGATACAGGGACTTACTATGCTTTGGTCATTTATTGCTGTCTGTTTCTCCGCATGGCTTTATGTCGATGCATCCTATCGTGGGCCGGCCTGGCGACGTTGGGTATTTAAACCTGTCACCCTGATTCTGTTGCTGTTACTGGCCTGGCAGGCGCCGATGTTCAATGCCATCAGCTATCTGGTGCTGGCCGGCCTGTGCGCCTCGCTGCTCGGCGACGCCCTGACCCTGCTGCCGCGCCAGCGGGTGATGTACGCGGTGGGCGCTTTCTTCCTGTCACATCTGCTGTATACCATCTGGTTCGCCAGCCAGCTGACGCTGTCGTTCTTCTGGCCGCTGCCGCTGGTGCTGCTGGTATTCGGCGCCCTGCTGATGGCGGTGATCTGGAGTCGGCTGGAAGAGATGAAAATGCCGGTGCTGACCTTTATTGGAATGACGCTGGTGATGGTCTGGCTGGCCGGTGAGCTGTGGTTTGCCCGCCCCACCAACACCGCGCTGTCCGGTTTCGCTGGCGCGGCCCTGCTGCTGCTGAGCAATGCCGTGTGGCTGGTGAGCCACTATCGTCGCCGCTTCCGCGCCGATAACGCCATTGCCGCCGCGTTCTACTTTGCCGGCCACTTCCTGATCGTGCGCGCGCTATACCTGTAATTTAGTCCTTGACTCTGGAGTCGACTCCAGAGTGTATCCTACGGCTAATGAGAAAATTATCATTTCCCGGAGGGTGCCATGTCGACTCCAGACGCGCAGGATAAAAAAGTCCCACAATTCTCGTCATTCACCATGCGGCCAGCGACCGCGCCGGCGGAGAGCTGCTGTACAGATCACGCCTGCGCCACAGAATCCGCCCCTGCCGCCGAAGCGCTCGACGACGCCCGCTATAGCTGGCAGGTTGATGGCATGGACTGCGCCGCCTGCGCCCGCAAGGTGGAAACCGCGGTTCGCCAGGTACCCGGCGTCAGTCAGGTCCAGGTGCTGTTCGCCACAGAAAAGTTGCTGGTTAACGCCGAGGGCGATATCCGCGCTCAGGTTGAGAACGCGGTCCGCCAGGCGGGCTATACGCTGCGCGATGCCGATGCTCCCGCAGCAGAGAAAACCCGAGGGTCGCTGCTGCGCGACAATCTGCCGTTACTGACGCTGGTTATCATGATGGCCCTGAGCTGGGGGCTGGAGCAGGCCAACCACCCCGCCGGTCAGTTGGCCTTTATTGCCACCACCCTGGTTGGCCTGTGGCCGGTTGCTCGCCAGGCGCTGCGCCTGATCAAGAGCGGGAGCTGGTTTGCCATTGAAACGCTGATGAGCGTCGCCGCCATCGGGGCGCTGTTTATCGGCGCCACTGCGGAAGCGGCGATGGTCCTGCTGCTGTTCCTGATCGGCGAGCGTCTCGAAAGCTGGGCCGCCAGCCGCGCACGGCAGGGGGTGAGCGCGCTGATGGCGCTGAAGCCCGACACCGCCATCCGTCTGCGCAACGGTGTGCGGGAAACCGTCGCCCAGCGCGACCTGCGTCCCGGAGATGTGATTGAAGTGGCCGCCGGCGGGCGTCTGCCGGCGGATGGCCAGCTGCTGTCGCCGTTTGCCAGCTTTGATGAAAGCGCCCTGACCGGCGAGTCGGTGCCGGTGGAGCGTCAGGCCGGGGAACGAGTCGCGGCGGGCGCCACCAGCGTCGATCGCCTGGTGCAGCTTACCGTGATATCCGAACCGGGCGACAGCGCCATCGACCGCATCCTGAAGCTGATTGAAGAGGCAGAGGAACGTCGGGCGCCAATCGAGCGTTTTATCGATCGCTTCAGCCGGATCTACACCCCGGCCATTATGGTCGTAGCTTTGTTGGTCGCCATTGTCCCACCGCTGTTCTTCGCCATCGCCTGGCTGCCGTGGATTTATAAAGGGCTGACGCTGCTGCTGATCGGCTGTCCGTGCGCGCTGGTCATCTCCACGCCGGCGGCCATCACCTCCGGCCTGGCGGTCGCCGCCCGCCGCGGGGCGCTAATCAAAGGCGGCGCGGCGCTGGAACAGCTGGGCCAGGTGCGGCAGGTGGCGTTCGATAAAACCGGCACCCTGACCGTCGGCCAGCCGCAGGTGACTTCGGTGATCGCCACGGCTGAGTTTGACGACAACGCGCTGCTGGCGCTGGCGGCGGCGGTGGAGCAAGGCTCCAGCCACCCGCTGGCGCAGGCCATCGTCCGTGAAGCACAGCGGCGTCAGCTGAGTATTCCGCTTGCCAGCGGCCAGCGGGCGCTGGCGGGCTCTGGCATCGAAGCCGAGGTGAACGGCAGCCGCATCTTGATCTGCGCCGCCAGCAAAGCCGCCCCGGCAGAACATGAGGCGCAGATCCAGCAGCTGGAAAGCGCCGGGCAAACGGTAGTGCTGGTGATGCGCGGCGAGACGCTGCTCGGTATTCTGGCGCTGCGCGACACCCTGCGCGACGACGCGCGTCAGGCGGTGGATGCTCTGCATCAGTTGGGGGTTCAGGGGGTGATCCTTACCGGGGATAACCCGCGCGCCGCGGCAGCCATCGCCAGCGAACTGGGGCTGGAATTCCGCGCCGGTCTGCTGCCAGCGGACAAAGTGAAAGCCGTCATGGCGCTGAATGCCGATGCGCCGCTGGCGATGGTCGGGGACGGCATCAACGACGCCCCGGCGATGAAAGCGGCCACCATCGGCATCGCCATGGGCAGCGGCACCGATGTGGCGCTGGAGACGGCCGACGCCGCGCTGACCCATAACCGTCTGACCGGCCTGGCGCAGATGATTTCCCTGGCGCGCGCCACCCATGCCAATATTCGCCAGAACATCGCGATAGCCTTAGGGCTGAAGGGGATTTTCCTCGTCACCACCCTGCTCGGCCTGACCGGGTTGTGGCTGGCGGTGCTGGCGGATACCGGCGCCACCGTGCTGGTAACGGCTAACGCGCTGCGGTTATTGCGTAAGAAGTTGTAGCATAGATACCGGCTTCCCTGCTCGCGCTACGCTTAGCAGGGCTACGGTTCCAGACCGTCGGGTAGCCCGGATAAGGCGCTACGCGCCGCCATCCGGGGTATTCCCTGCTCGCGCTGCGCTTAGCAGGGCTACGGTTCCAGACCGTCGGGTAGCCCGGATAAGGCGCAACGCGCCGCCATCCGGGATATTCCCTGCTCGCGCTACGCTTAGCAGGGCTACGATTCCGGACCGTCGGGTAGCCCGGATAAGGCGCTACGC
>NZ_JANCOB010000003.1:121546-205892 GCF_024296565.1 Klebsiella sp. SWET4
CTACGATTCCGGACCGTCGGGTAGCCCGGATAAGGCGCTACGCGCCGCCATCCGGAGTATTCCCTGCTCGCGCTGCGCTTAGCAGGGCTACGATTCCGGACCGTCGGGTAGCCCGGATAAGGCGCTACGCGCCGCTATCCGGGAAAAGCTCAGTGGCTTTTGCGGATCAGATAGCGGTACGGCAGGGCTTCGGTTTCCTGGGCCACCAGCTCATGCTCCATAAAGCGGCAGAATCCCGGGATATCGCGGGTGGTGGCCGGATCGTCAGCAATAATCAGCAGCGTCTCGCCGACCGGCATCGTCCGCACGGTTTTACGCACCATCATGACCGGCTCCGGGCAACGGAGCCCCAGGGCATCCAGGGTATGGTCAGGAGTGGAGAAAAGTTCGCTCATTTTAGTCTCACGTTAACAAAACGGCCCTAGTTTACCCCCAGTTCGCCAGTACGCAAGCCAGGTTAACGTTTGCGCGAAAAACAACCATTGCATTACGCCGATAACGCAGTATCATGCAGCCGTTTTTTATTGGGTTCCCTCACCCCAACGTTCCGCTGCCGATTGCTCATTCACCTGAAGCATGACGGGCATAAAAAGGTCACAATATGAATCCGTTTACTACCGTACAGCGCAAAAAAGCGCTCGTCTGGCTTTCGCTATTTCATCTGCTGGTCATCACCTCCAGCAACTATCTGGTTCAGCTGCCGATCTCCATTTTTGGTTTCCATACCACCTGGGGCGCGTTTAGTTTTCCGTTTATCTTTCTCGCCACCGATCTGACGGTACGCATTTTTGGCGCACCGCTGGCGCGACGCATCATTTTCGCGGTGATGGTCCCGGCGCTGGTTATCTCTTACGGCATCTCTGCGCTGTTCTACATGGGCGAGTGGCAGGGCTTTGCCGCGCTGGGCACCTTTAATCTCTTCGTCGCGCGCATCGCCATCGCCAGCTTTATGGCCTATGCACTGGGGCAGATCCTCGACGTCCACGTCTTCAACCGCCTGCGGCAGAGTCGCCACTGGTGGCTGGCCCCCACCGCCTCGACGCTGTTCGGCAACATCAGCGATACCGTCGCGTTCTTCTTTATCGCTTTCTGGCGCAGCCCGGACCCGTTTATGGCCGCCCACTGGGGGGAAATCGCCCTCGTCGACTACAGCTTTAAAGTGCTTATCAGCATTATTTTCTTCCTGCCGATGTACGGCGTGCTGTTAAATATGCTGTTGAAAAGACTGGCGGATAAATCTGATTTGTCGGCATTACAGCCGAGTTAAAGGTACTCGCGGGCCGATGTGTTAAGATAGCCGGATGAGCCATTAGTGGCCGTTTATCGAAAGGAAGATGTCAATGCGCAATTTGGTTAAATATGTCGGTATTGGCCTGCTGGTAATGGGGCTTGCCGCCTGCGATAACAGCGATTCAAAAGCGCCAACCGTTGGCGCAGCAGCGGAGAGCAATGCTAGCGGCCAGGCAATCAGCCTGCTGGATGGCAAACTGAGCTTCACCCTGCCTGCGGGCATGGCCGACCAGAGCGGCAAACTGGGTACCCAGGCGAACAACATGCACGTCTACTCTGACGCTACCGGCCAGAAAGCGGTCATCGTCATCGTCGGCGACAGCACCAATGAAGATCTGGCGGTACTGGCGAAACGACTGGAAGATCAGCAGCGTAGCCGCGACCCGCAGCTGCAGGTGGTGAGCAACAAATCGCTGGAGATGAAAGGCCATACCCTGCAGCAGCTGGACAGCATCATATCTGCCAAGGGGCAGACCGCCTGGTCTTCCGTGATCCTCGGCAAAGTGGATGACAAACTGCTGACCCTGCAGGTGACCCTGCCGGCGGACAACCAGCAGCAGGCGCAGACCGAAGCAGAAAGCATCATCAACACCCTCACCATCCAGTAATTACTGGCCTGGTGCGATGGCCTCCGGTTCGCTAACCGGGGGCCGTTTTTTTAGCCGCCAGCCCAACAGCAGCGCCGCCATCACCAGCCCAGCCGCGGCGAGATAAATCATCGAGATCCCGGTCCACGCCATCAACAATCCGGCCAGCGGCCCGGTGACCCCCAACGACAAATCCATAAACACGGTATAGGTCGCCAGCGCCGACCCCTGATTGTGCTGCGGCACCGCTTTGACCGCCACCACCCCCAGCGCCGGGAAGACCAGCGAGAACCCCGCCCCGGTAAGGAAGGTACCGATTTTCGCCAGCAACGGCGTATCGGCAAAGCCGACCAGCAGTAGTCCGATAATCTCCACGCTAAAGCAGAGCATCGCCACGTTCAGTCCACCGAGGCGATTAATGCCGTTAGGAAACAGCAGCCGCGTGCCAACGAACGCGCAGCTGAATAACGTCAGAGCGAAAGCCGCGCCGTCCCAGCCTTTGGCGTCATAAAACAGCGTGATAAAGGTGGCGATCACCCCGAAGCCGGCGGAGGCCAGCGCCAGCGCCATACCGTAGGGCCAGACCCGGCCAAGCACCGCGCGAAACGACATCGCTTTCCCTTTGGTAGCCTTCACCGCCGCGCGGGGCAGCGCACAGAGGATCGCCACCAGCGCCACCGCCATAATGACTACCGCCAGGCCGCTGAGGCCAATGTGTGAATAGCACAGCACGCCGAGCGGCGCGCCCATCGCCATCGCCCCGTAGGTCACAATCCCGTTCCACGAGATCACCCGCCCGATATGCAGCGAACCGACCACGCCGACGCCCCACAGCGTCGAGCCTGTGCCGGCGAAGCTCTGGCCGATACCAAGGATCACCCGTCCGAGGCATAACAGCAGCAAGCTAACCAGAGGCCAGCCGCTGCTCCAGGCCGCCAACAGATAGCTCAAACCGCTCAAAAAACAGCCGCAGAGACCGAAGACGACAATCTTTTTAGGCCCCAGCAGGTCGGCATAGCGCCCGGCATGCGGGCGGCTGAGCAGCGTGGCGAAATATTGCAGACTAATCACCAGCCCGGCCCAGAAAGCGCTAAAGCCCATGACATCATGCACATAGCCGGGCAGCACCGCCAGCGGCAGGCCGATGGTGAGATAGCTGGCAAAGTTAAAGATAACGACAGAGACAATCCGCAGATTGAGGCGCAGTCCATTGAGCGCCGGCTCGGCGACGGGTTCGGGCATCAGGTTCCACCAGATTTCGACAATCAGCTTTCACTATTACCACGCTGTCGGCGGAAAAGCAGCCCTCCTTTCGGAATATTGGCAGTCGGCGAACCGCTACACTTATCTGGCGCGACTCATAAAAGGAATACCTATGTCCTCTCCGCAGGCTGATAAAGCCGGGCTCCATATTTTACTTAAGCTGGCAGCGTTAGTGATTATCCTCGCCGGGATCCACGCCGCCGCCGATATTCTGGTGCAGCTGCTGCTGGCGCTGTTTTTCGCTATTGTTCTCAACCCGCTGGTCACCTGGTTCATTCGCCGCGGGGTGCGGCGTCCGTTCGCCATTACCCTGGTGGTGACGGCGATGTTGGTGATGCTCACCGCGCTGCTTGGCGTACTGGCGGCGTCGCTCAATGACTTTGTCGCCATGCTCCCCGATTTCAACCGCGCCCTGACGCGCAAGATCCTCCAGCTCCAGGAGTATCTCCCCTTCCTTAATCTGCATATCAATCCGGAGCGCATGCTGCGGCGCATGGATTCAGAACGGCTGATGACCTGGGCCACGACGCTAATGACCCAGCTTTCCGGGGCGATGGCCAGCATCGTGCTGCTGGTGATGACGGTGATCTTTATGCTGTTTGAGGTTCGCCACCTGCCCTACAAACTGCGTTTTGCCCTCAATAACCCGCGCCTGCATATCGCCGGCTTGCACCGGGCGCTGAAAGGCGTCACCCATTATCTGGCGCTGAAGACGCTGATTAGCCTGTGGACCGGGCTGATTGTCTGGCTGGGGCTGCTGGCGATGGGGGTACAGTTCGCCCTGATGTGGGGGGTGCTGGCGTTTCTGCTGAACTATGTGCCGAACATTGGCTCCGCTATCTCCGCTATCCCCCCGATGCTGCAGGCGCTGCTGTTTAGCGGCATTTATGAGTGCCTGTTGGTCGGGGCGCTGTTTCTGGTGGTGCATATGGTGCTGGGCAACATGGTGGAGCCGCGCATGATGGGCCATCGGCTGGGAATGTCGACCCTGGTGGTGTTCCTGTCGTTGCTGGTCTGGGGCTGGCTGCTGGGGCCGGTGGGGATGCTGCTCTCGGTACCGTTAACCAGCGTCTGTAAAATCTGGATGGAGACCACCGTCGGAGGCAGCAAGCTGGCGATCCTGCTCGGCCCGGGCCGTCCCAAAAGCCGGCTCCCCGGCTAGCGGCGTTTGACCGGCCAGAAGATGGTCAACACGCCGGCGACGATGATCGTCACGCCTAGCAGCGATTGCCAGTAGAACGGCTCATGCCAGCCGGGCAGCCAGATGGCGGCAGCCCACACGAGGATATAGCTCAGGCTCAGCAGGGCATACGCTTTCGACAGCGGCAGGCGATGCAGGGCAAAGTACCAGCAGACCATCGACAGCAGGTAGCCCAGCAGGCCGAAAAACAGGCCGAAGGTCCCGGGCTGGAAATGCAGCAGATGCTGGAGAAATGCCACAATATCGGTCAGCGGCGGCAAGGCCACCATGGCGCTGCGCAGCAGCAACTGCGCGGCGCTGACGAGGCCGACGCTGAATAATGCCCAGAGAAAGCCCATCAGACGCTGGTCCCCAGAATGACAATGCCCACGACGATCAACCCGACGCCAAGCCAGTGACGGCGAGCGACCGGCTCATGCCAGATGCCCCAGCCCGCGAGGGTAACCCAGACGAAATTCAGGCTCAGCATCGGATAGGCGATGCTGACCGGAATAGACTGCAGCACGCTCAGCCACAGCAGCATGCCGCAGCCCAGGCATAACAGCGCCATCCCCAGCCAGAAGAGTATATGGCGACTCCGCCGTCCGCGACGGGACGGGCGGGTCGCCTGTTTCTGGCAGAGTTGCCCGGCGCAGCTCAGCAGGCTGGCGAACACCAGACAGATCCAGACGCTCATTGCGGCAGATACTGAAGGAAGACCACCCGACCCAGCTCGTAGGCGTTATCTGGCTTCGGTAACGGTAAGTCAACCATACTCTCTCCTTTATCCATCAACAGCACCAGCGAGACCGGCCCCTGCTGACGGTGCGTGGCCAGCCAGTCGGCAAAACCGGCCTGGCTGACAAAGCTTCCCTGAGCATCCGGCCAGTCGAGACCGTACTTCAGCTCACCCTGTTTGTCGAACATAATAATATCGCTGCGCTTCAGCTCCCAGGCCAGGCCGCCGGCGATCCCAACGTTGTTGGTCAGGACGTAACGGCTGGGCTGCAGGGATTCACTGACGATATCCACGAGGAACTGCGGCTGTTTGCTGTCGATAACCCGGTCCGGGATGGCGAAGCCCACCAGCAGCGCCAGGCCGAGCGGACAGAGCGCGGCGAGGCTCCAGCGGCGGCCAGGGTTTTTCATCGCCAGCCAGCCCATCAGCGCCCAGACGGCGAAGGCGATCGCCGCCAGCAGACATTTATACAGCTCAATCTTGGTCCACACCGGCTTGTGCATCACGCCCCAGGGTGAGACCACCAGCACGGCGATCAGCCCCAGCAGGCCAACGCCCAGGTTGATCATCCCGTTGATGCGCAGCGCTTTTGCGCCGGTCTTTGCGGCCTCCAGCGCGTAGCGGGCCATCAGAATCGACAGCGGCGCAAAGCACGGCAGGATATAGGTCGGCAGTTTGCCTTTGGCGATACTGAAGAACAGGAACGGCATCGCCACCCAACCCAGCAGATACAGCGCGCCGCGAGCCTCATCGCGCTCAAGCCAGCCGCGCTTCAGCGCCCCCGGCAGCAGGGCCAGCCACGGCAGGCTGCCGGCGATCAGGAACGGAATGTAGTACCAGAACGGCGCTTTGTGCTGGGCATCTTTTTCGGCAAAACGCTGAATATGCTCGACCCAGAAGAAGTAGCGCCAGAAGTCAGGCTCGCGCTGGGCGATAGCCAGCCCCCAGGGCAGCACCACCAGCGTACAGACGATCACCGCCAGCCAGCCGTAGGTCAGCACTTCACGCCAGCGTTTACGGGCGATCACCCACGGCAGCACGCCCACCACCGGCACCGCCAGCGCCAGGAAGCCCTTGGTCATCACCCCCATACCGCAGGCGACGCCCAGCAGCGCGTAGCCCAGTATTTTGCCGCTGCGGCTCTGCGCCTGCGCCGCGCCCCAGAAGCTGCACATCGCCAGCGCCAGCCACAGGGTGATCATCGGGTCCAGCACCGCATAGGTGCCAATCGCATACACCAGCATCGCGGTAAGGAAAATCACCGGCGACAGGACAGCCACCTTTTTGTCGCGAAAGACGCGCCACGCCAGCCAGGCCACCAGCAGGGCAGTCATGGTGATAGCGAAGACCGACCCAAAGCGTACGCCGAAGTTATTATGGCCAAACAGCCACTGACCGATACTGTTGATCCAGTAACCGGCAATCGGCTTTTCGAAGTAGCGCAATCCGAGAAAATGCGGCACCACCCAGTCACCGGTGGCCAGCATTTCACGGCTGATCTCCGCATAGCGGGTTTCATCGGGTTGCCAGAGCAAACGAAAATTAAGCGGCAGCAGGTAATACAGCGCAAACAGCGCAATCAGAGAGACGCCATAGCGAATGCTTTTCATCAAACACCCGAAGTCAGTAATTGTTCACGTCCGAGCCAGCCTTCCCGGCCAGCCAGTTCACCCCGAACCACTTTGCCAGACGGCAGCTCGCTAAAGTCAGCGGGCAGCAGCTGGCTCAGTGGGCAAAACTGAATTTCCTCTTCCGCCGCCATGGTCAGCAGTTCATTGAACTGATCGGCGTAAGCAATACCTTCCACTTCGGCGTGAATGGTATAGACCGGCACGCCCGGGTCGCGATGGATGCAGTCGAGCAGGTAGCGGTTAAAGCCGGCGATATCGACCGCCGTGCCCACCGCCTCATCCCAGGTCGGCAGCGTGACCGGGATCTGCACCGTACCAAACGTGCCGCTACCGAGCTGGGGCAGGAACGGCCGCGTGCCGCGACAGTCGCTGTTGTAGAGAAAATCGAAGGATTCTTTGGCTTTGACCACCCGCTGATCGGCGCGCCAGCCGGCGACAGCCGAACAGGTGACCGGCCGGCCGATGATGCGTTCCAGTTCGAGCAGGCCGCGCTCAACCTCCAGCGCCAGCCGTTCCTGCGGCCAGACGCCGCTCCACGCCTGCCAGCTGTAGTGATCCCAGGCGTGCAGCCCGACTTCATGAGACTCGGCGGCCGCGCGGATCACCGCTTCGTTCCCCGCGCCGATGCGGCGTCCCGGCCACGCGGTGCCAGCCAGCAGAATATCCCAGCCGTACAGCGAAGCCGCTCTGGAACGCAGCATCTTCCACAGAAACTTCGGTTTTACCAGGCGCCACAGATGGCGCCCCATATTGTCCGGCCCGACGCTGAAGAAGAAGCTTGCCTGGATCCCGTGCTGGCCCAGCAGGTCCAGCAGCCGCGGAACGCCGTCCCGCGTTCCGCGAAAGGTATCGACATCTATGCGTAAGCCGACCTGTTTCATGGATTTTTATCGTCCACCAGTTCAACTGTACGCAGGAAGAAGTCCAGCGTGTGTTCGACCGTTTCTTCCATCTCCACCTTCGGTTCCCAGTTCAGGCAGCGTTTGGCGTTGCGAATGCTCGGCTTACGATGCTCAACGTCCTGGTAGCCCTTCCCGTAGTAATCGCTGCTTTCCACTTCACGGAAGCCGGCAAACGGCGGGAAGCGATCGCGCAGCGGATGGCGTTCGAAGCAGGCGAGCAGCATTTCGGCCAGCTCTTTGATGCTCGCTTCGTTTTCCGGGTTGCCGATGTTGATGATCTGCCCGTCGCAGCGGCCGTCTTTGTTCTCGATGATGCGGAACAGCGCTTCGATACCGTCGCTGATATCGGTGAAGCAGCGCTTCTGCTTGCCGCCCTCGATGAGCTTGATCGGCGACCCTTCCACCAGGTTGAGGATCAGCTGGGTGATGGCGCGGGAACTACCGATACGCGCGGCGTTGAGGTTATCCAGGCGCGGTCCCATCCAGTTGAACGGACGGAACAGGGTGAACTTAAGATCGTACTTATCGCCGTAGGCCCAAATCACGCGGTCCAGCAGCTGTTTAGAAACCGAGTAGATCCAACGCTGTTTGTTGATCGGCCCGACCACCAGATTGGAGGTATCTTCGTCGAAGTTTTTGTCGGTGCACATGCCATACACTTCAGAGGTCGACGGGAAGATGATGCGCTTATTGTATTTCACGCAATCGCGGATGATCTTCAGGTTCTCTTCGAAATCCAGCTCGAACACGCGCAGCGGGTTGCGGGTGTATTCGATAGGGGTGGCGATGGCCACCAGCGGCAACACCACGTCGCATTTCTTAATGTGATACTCGATCCACTCGGAGTGAATGCTGATATCGCCTTCCACGAAGTGGAAACGCGGGCTCTCAAGGAAACGGCTGATGGCGTCGGAGCCGATATCCAGGCCGTAAATTTCATAGTTGTCGTCCTGCAGCAGGCGCTCGGTCAAATGGTTACCGATAAAGCCATTGACGCCAAGGATCAGCACGCGGGTGCGACGCTTAATCGCCACCACCGGTTTGCTGCTGATCACCGCCCCGGACACCAGGCCCAGCGCCTGCGCCAGCTGAGCGCCCTGCATGTACACACCGCGTTCGGTCTGGCCGGTGACAATTTCCAGCGCCCCGTCCTGGCACGCCACGATCAGCGGCGCAACGGAGATAACGGTACCCGGTTTGGCTGCCGGCAGATCGTGGCGGACGCGGGATTTCCAGACGATAAACTTGTTCGCGCCAGCGTAGCCGAAGGCGCCCGGCCACGGATCCGAGACGGCACGCACCAGATTGTGCAGGGTCTGCGCCGGCTGCTCCCAGTCGAGGCGGCCATCCTCCGGGGTACGACGCCCCACGTAGGTCGCCTGGCTGTGATCCTGCGGGCGCTCTGCGGTTTTTCCTTCAAGGATCGCCGGCAACGCCTGGCCCAGCAGCTCAGTGGCGGCGGCGCACAGCTTACGATGCAGCGTCAGGGCCGCGTCATCCGGGCCAATCGCCACGGTTTGCTGGGCGACGATATCGCCGGCATCCGCGCGGTTCACCATGCGGTGCAGGGTGACGCCGGTTTCGCTTTCGCCATTGACCAGCACCCAGTTCAGCGGCGCACGGCCACGATATTTCGGCAGCAGCGAACCGTGCAGGTTGAACGCCCCTTTCGGCGCCAGATTGAGGATCTCATCGCCCAGCAGGTTGCGGTAGTAGAAGGAGAACAGCACGTCCGGCTTCATCTCGCGGATACGCTCAATCCACAGCGGATGGTTCACGTCTTCCGGCGCCCACACTGGAATGCCCTGCTCGGCGGCAAGGCGCGCCACGGAGCCAAAGAAATGGTTTTCGCCAGGGTTATCCGGGTGGGTGAAAATAGCAGCGATATCATACCCGGCGTCCAGCAGGGACTGGATACCGGTGCAGCCCATATCGTGATAAGCGAAGACTACGGCTTTCATGAACGATCTTCCTCTTTAGATGCCGTTTCCGGCTGGCGAACAACACGTTGAATAAAGTAGCGGGGACGAGCGCGAACGTCGTTATAGATGCGTCCGATATACTCGCCGAGCAGGCCCATACCGATAAACTGGGCGCCGATGAACATAAACAGCACGGCGAAGAGCATGAACACCCCTTCTGCCGCCCACTGCGGGCCAAAGGCCAGGCGCAGCACCACCAGCAGCAGGCCGAAGGCGAAGCCCAGCAGGGCAATCACGCTGCCGAAAATGCTGAGCAGACGCAGCGGCGTGGTGGTCAGACAGGTCACCAAGTCGTACATCAGGTTGATCAGGCGCATGAAGCTGTATTTGGAGTCGCCGAATTCGCGCTCGGCATGCATCACCGGGATCTCGACCGCGCGACGGGCGAAGGTATTCGCCAGGATCGGGATAAAGGTGCTGCGCTCGTGGCAGTTGAGCATCGCGTCGATAATATGGCGGCGGTAAGCGCGCAGCATGCAGCCGTAGTCGCCCATCGCTTTGCCGGTGGTGCGCTGGATCAGGCGGTTGATCATCTTCGAGGCGCTTTTGCGGAAGATGCTGTCCTGACGGTTCTGGCGGACGGTGCCCACCACGTCGTAGCCTTCATCAGCCTTCTCTACTAACCGCGGAATTTCCTCCGGTGGGTTTTGCAGATCGGCATCAAGGGTAATAATCAGATCGCCCGTCACATGGCTAAAGCCGGCCATGATCGCCGAGTGCTGGCCGTAGTTACGGTTTAACAGCACGGCGACGACGTGACTGCCTTCCGCCTCGGCGGCTTCGGTCAGCATGCGCGCGGAATCGTCGCTGCTGCCATCGTCGATCAGCAGAATTTCATATTGCCGCCCCAGCGTGGCGCAGGCGGTATCCGTACGACGAAGCAGTTCCGGCAGACTATCCTGTTCGTTATAAACCGGGATAACCACCGAGACCTTCTTCACGGGAGGGTAAGTAAGCATATCAACGTCCTGACAGCTGGCGCAGTGCGGAAATGACGCGAGTGACATCGTCATCGGTCATGTCCGGGAACAACGGGAGAGAACAGATGCGGGCGCTGTTCCATTCGGTATTTGGCAGGGAAACCTCAGGGAAGCGCTCGCGGTAATATTTTTGCGTATGAGCCGCACGGAAATGCAGACCCGTGCCGATACCCATCGCCTTCAGCTTTTCCATCAGCGCGTCGCGGCTGATGCCGCATGCGGCCTCATCGACGCGGATGATAAACAAGTGCCAGGCGTGCTGGTGATCCCATGCCGGGACGGTCAGCGGTTTAAACGGCGTGTCCGCCAGCTCGCGCAGGTAGCGCTGGGCAATCTCGGTCCGGCGCTGATTGGCGTGGCTCAGTTTTTCCAGTTGGACCAGCGCCAGAGCGGCGTTGATATCGGCAAGGTTGTACTTGAAGCCCGGGGTGATCACCTCCGCCTGCGGCGCGCGGCCGTGGGTCTGACGATCATAGGCGTCCACGCCCAGACCATGGAATTTCAGACTGCGGATACGGGAGGCCAGCTCGTCGTCGTCGGTGACAATCAGCCCGCCTTCGGCGCAGGTCATGTTCTTGATCGCGTGGAACGAGAAAATGGCGGTCCCCTGCCAGCCAATGTGGCGGCCTTTATAATGGGTACCCGCCGCATGGGCGGCATCTTCAATCACCGGAATGCCGTGGCGCTCGCCCACCGCGCGAATGGCGTCGATGTCGGCTGGCGCGCCCGCGTAGTGCACGGGAATTATCGCTTTGGTACGCGAAGTGATCGCCGCTTCCACCGCGTCAGGGGTAATCATCAGATTGTCGTTATCGACATCGATCATCACCGGCGTAGCGCCCAGCAGGCAGATCATATTGAGAGTGGAGACCCAGGTCTGGGACGGCGTAATGACTTCATCGCCGGGGCCAATACCCAGCGCCATCAGGGTCACATGCATCCCGCCGGTCGCTGAACTGACGGCAATCGCGTGGCGGTTGCCGGTCAGCTGGCAGAATGCCGCTTCGAGTGCCTGATTCTTCGGTCCGGTGGTGATCCAGCCCGACGCTAAAACTTCACGCAGCGCAGCCAGCTCTGCGTCGCCCATCGACGGGCGCGAAAACGGCAAAAAATCGCTCATCATCATCCTGTTCTGTAGTTGACCCACGCACAAATCAGGGTCGTTAGAATAAAATATCCTGCGCCTGCGGACTTAAACGAAATTAAAATGAAGTGAGTTCAGCGCGGCATTCCATTTCAGGGTATTTCGACCACTATTAATGTAGTCGACCTTGCTTAGGATAATATTAAGAAATTAATATTTTCTCAGAATAAGTAATAACTCATTACTAAACAGCATGATAGGAATTTTTTATGGCAGGGGTATGACAGGAAAGCGTTCCTGTTAAGCGGCAAGAAACAGGAACGCAATAGCAAAAAGTAAACGGGAATTAAACCAATACACAATACTTAAATTAGCGATCGTCACGCTTAATGACAAAATGTTAGCGCAGATCACAAAGTTATTTCTGCTGAATTACAAATTTGCAGGAAAATCCGCAGGTAATTCGCTCGCCGGGCAATTAATGACCTCGTCATTATCGGCGCCACAGTCGCGAATGAAGGTGATAGTGGCGAACTCGTCAATCACTTCCGTTGGATAGGCCGGGCCGGCATCACGGTACGAATTCATCAGCGGAATATGGTCGTTCTGGAAGCAGACGGTTTTTTCCGGGTTATTCATGATCCAGCGCGGGAAGAAAATGGTGCCGTGGAACAGTTTGTCGCCCAGGTTGACGATCAGGCTGACGTCGGTGCCGGTCGGTTCGGTCCAGGAGATTTTGTAGATACTTTCCCCCACCCGCACGATGTACGCTTCCTGATCTTTCACCCAGCGATTGCCGACGATGCCGCTGTGAATACGGTAGTCGAGGGTGTGGCCATTTTTGACGTAAATCTCGTAGTTCCAGCCGTTGTCGTAGGTATAGACCAGATGTTTACCGATAAAGCCGCTGAGGTCATGTTTGTCGAAAGTGCTCATCATTTATTCTCCTCTGTTTTGTTGAGGACAGCATACGTCTTTAAAAAATGAATGAATAACGCTATGTTTGGATTAAATACATCCAAATTTTAGATTGATTATGCACAAGACAACCCTGGAGCAATGGGCGTTACTCGAAAAGGTAGTGGAATTGGGGAGCTTTGCCAGAGCGGCGGAGGAGACCAACCGCAGTCAGTCTTCGGTGAGCTATAATCTCGCGCTGCTGCAGGAGCGCTTAGGCGTGGCGCTACTGGCGCCGTCCGGCCGGCGGGCGGTACTCACCCCCGCGGGTGAACTACTGCTAAATCAGGTCAAACCGCTGCTGCAGGCCTTTGCCTACGTCGAGACCCACGCCGCCACCTTACGCAACGGGGCGCGTACCCGCCTGGATCTGGTGGTCGACAGCATTTTCCCGCGCCAGCGGCTGTTCGCGATTTTACGCCAGTTTCAGCAGCGCTATCCCCAGACCCAGGTCAGACTCACCGAAGTGCTGGAAAACGTTGATGACGAGAGCGCGGCGCGGACAGAAGCTGATGTGATGGTGCTGACCCGCCGCCAGGATATTACCGGCCGCGGAGAGTGGCTGATGAATATTGATTTTATCGCCGTCGCCCACCGCGACCACCCTCTCGCCACGCTCGACGGGCCGCTGGAGGACAGCACGCTGGCGCCGTGGCCGCTGGTGCGCATTGCCGATCAGACCGGCGATGGCCAGGCGACGCGTGACGCCTGGACCTTCTCCACCATTGACGCCGCCATTGATGCGGTGATGTATCAGGTCGGGTTCGGCTGGCTGCCGGAAGAGCGCATTCGCCCCCATCTCGACCAGGGCGTGCTGAAGCGGCTGCCCCTCAGCCACGGCGCGCGCCGCGCGACGCCGCTGCACCTGATCGTTAAGCGGGACCTGGCGCCGATCGACGAGCAGGTAGCCACGCTGCTGGGCTTATTCCGGGCGCCCTGAGAAGCGCAGGCGGTGTTTACCGCCCGCGTGTAATGATACGATTTTCTTATACTTTCCGGCGCAATATTGATCCAGGTTACTCCCAAAGTATGATGAATCACTAAAATCGTCATACTTTCCTGTCGCTGAGATCACCGTCTTGTCTACTATCCGCCTCACCCTGCTGGCGCTGGTTGCCTGCGTCCCTTTACTGGCTCAGGCCGCGCCGCACCAGCTCACCACCGCCTGGCCGGTTAACGTCGGCCCGCTGAATCCCCATCTCTATACACCCAACCAGATGTTTGCCCAAAGCATGGTCTATGAACCGCTGGTGAAGTATCAGGCTGACGGCAGCGTACAGCCCTGGCTGGCGACCCGCTGGCGTCACGCCGCCGATGGTAAAACCTGGTGGTTCACCCTGCGCGACGATGTGACCTTCTCCAATGGCGAACCGTTTAACGCCCAGGCCGCGGCGGCCAATTTCCAGGCGGTGCTGGCCAACCGCCAACGCCATGCCTGGCTTGAGCTCGCCAACCAGATCACCGACGTGCGGGCGCTCAGCGCCACTGAGTTGCAGATCACTCTGAAAAGCGCCTACGCGCCCTTACTCCAAGAGCTGGCCCTGCCCCGCCCGTTCCGCTTCATCGCGCCCTCGCAGTTTATCGATGGCGGCACCGCCAGGGGCATTAAAGCCCCGATCGGCACCGGTCCGTGGCGACTGGCGAGCTCGCAGCTCAATCAGCGCGATGTGCTGGTACGCAATGAGCGCTACTGGGGTCGTAAACCGGCACTGCAGCAAATCACCATCAAGGTGATCCCCGACGCCACCAGCCGGGCGGTGGCGTTCGAAACCGGGGAAATCGATATGCTCTACGGTGACGAAGGGCTGCTGCCGCTGGACACCTTCGAACGTTTTCGCCATCACCCCGGCTACGTGGCGCGCCTGTCCGCCCCGGTGGAAACGGTGATGCTGGCGCTGAACGCCAGCCAGGGCCCGACCCGCGAGCAGGCGGTTCGTGAGGCGCTCAACTACGCCGTCGATAAACAGACCCTTGTCGATAGCGTGTTGTATGGCACCCAGCAGGTTGCCGACACCCTGTTTGCCCCCTCGGTCCCCTACGCGCCGCAGGATCTGACGCCGCGCCGTTACGACCCGGCAAAAGCCCGCGCCCTGCTGGAGCAGGCTGGCTGGCAGCAGCCGGATGGCCAGCCCTGGCGACAAAAAGCCGGGCAACCGCTGGCGATTGAGCTGGCGTTTATCGGCACCGACGCGCTGGCTAAATCAATGGCCGAAATTATTCAGGCCAATCTGCGGCAGGTCGGCGTCCAGGTCACCCTGGTGGGTGAGGAGGAGAGCAGCATTTACGCCCGCCAGCGCGAAGGCCGCTTCGGTATGATCTTCAATCGCACCTGGGGCGCGCCCTACGATCCGCATGCCTTTTTAAGCTCGATGCGCGTCCCGTCGCATGCGGATTACCAGGCCCAGCGAGGCCTGCCGGACAAGGCGCTGATTGATAAAGAGATTAGCGAAGTACTGACCACGGGGGACGAGGCGCTGCGGAGAAAACGGTACCACGATGTGCTGACCCGCCTGCATCAGGACGCGGTGTATCTGCCCATCAGCTATGTCTCGCTGATGTCGGTTGCGCACCAGGAGGTCGGGGAGATCCCGTTCGCCCCGGTGACCACCGAGATCCCTTTCGATCAGATTAACCCGGTAACGCCATAATGCTACGCTATATTTTACGCCGCCTGCTGCTGCTGATCCCGCTGCTGCTCGCCGCCTCCGCCATCATCTTTCTGCTGCTGCGGCTCGGCACCGGCGACCCGGCGCTGGATTATTTACGCCTGTCGAACCTGCCGCCCACTGAAGAGATGGTTGCCTCGACCCGCGAGCTGCTGGGGCTCAACCAGCCGCTGGCGATGCAGTATCTGCACTGGCTGTGGCGGGCGCTGCACCTGGATTTCGGTCTCTCCTATGCCACCCAGCGCCCGGTGCTGGATGACCTGCTGCACTTCCTGCCAGCCACCCTGCTGCTCACCGGCGCGGCGCTGGCGCTGATCCTCGTCACCTCTCTGCCGCTGGGCATCTGGGCGGCGCGCCATCGCGATCGCCTGCCGGACTATGTGGTACGGCTGATTGCCTTTCTTGGCGTCTCAATGCCGAACTTCTGGCTGGCCTTTCTGCTGGTGATGCTCTTTTCCGTGCATCTGCAGTGGCTCCCGGCGATGGGGTATGGCGACTGGCAGCACCTGATTTTGCCCGCCGTCTCCATCGCCTTTATGTCGCTGGCGATCAACGCCCGCCTGCTGCGCGCCAGCATGCTGGACGCCGCCAGCCAGCGTCACGTGATATGGGCGCGGCTACGCGGATTGAGCGCGCGCCAGGTGGAGCGCCGACATATCCTGCGCAATGCCACCCTGCCGGTGGTGACCGCCATGGGCATGCACATTGGCGAGCTGATCGGCGGCACCATGATTATCGAAAATATCTTTGCCTGGCCCGGGGTCGGCCGCTACGCAGTTTCCGCCATTTTCAATCGCGATTACCCGGTGATCCAGTGCTTTACCCTGATGATGGTGACGGTGTTCGTGCTGGCTAATCTGGCGGTAGATGTGCTTAACGCGGCGCTCGACCCGCGCCTGCGCCGCCACGAGGAGGTGAGCGCATGAGATGGCTACAAAGCTTTCGCTGGCCGGTAAAACTGGCCATGCTGGTTATCGCGCTGTTGGCAGTCATCGCCATCGGCAGCGGCTGGTGGCTGCCCTGGGATCCAGCGGCGATTGACCTTCAGCAGCGGCTGCTACCGCCGGGCGCAGCGCACTGGCTCGGCACCGATCATCTCGGCCGGGATATTTTCTCACGCCTGCTGGCCGCCACCCGCGTTTCGCTGGGGGCGGTGATGGCTTGTCTGCTGCTGGTGCTGCTGATCGGTCTGGCGGTCGGCGGCAGCGCCGGGCTGCTGGGCGGCCGCGCCGACCGCGGCCTGATGCGCCTCGCCGAACTGTTTATGACCTTTCCGACCTCGATCCTGTCGTTCTTTATGGTGGGGGTGCTGGGTACCGGGTTGACCAACGTGATCCTCGCCATTGCGCTGTCGCACTGGGCCTGGTATGCCAGAATGGTGCGTAACCTGGTGGTTTCCCTGCGCCAGCGCGAATTTATCCTCGCCGCCCGACTGAGCGGCGCCAGCCAGTGGCGGCTGTTCAGCGACCATCTGGCCGGGGCGGTGATCCCCTCGCTGCTGGTGCTCGCCTCGCTGGATATCGGCCATATGATGCTTCACGTGGCAGGCATGTCGTTCCTCGGTCTCGGCGTCAGCGCGCCGACGGCGGAATGGGGGGTAATGATCAACGACGCCCGACAGTATATCTGGACCCAGCCGCTGCAAATGGTCTGGCCGGGGCTGGCGCTGTTCATCAGCGTGATGGCTTTTAACCTGCTGGGCGACGCGCTGCGCGATCGTCTCGATCCCCACCTGATCGCGGAGCATAGCCACTGATGCCGCAGAAGATCCAACTGGAACAGATCTCGCTTGCCGCTGACCGACCGCTGGTCAGCGACGTTTCCTTCACCCTGCGCCGCGGGCAGGTGCTGGCGCTGCTCGGCAGCAGTGGCTGCGGAAAATCGCTGACCTGCGCCGCCGCGCTGGGCATGTTGCCGCCTGGCGTCAGGCAAACCGCCGGCCGGGTGCTGCTCGACGGCATTCCGGTGCACGGCGAACAACTGCGCGGCACGACTATTGCCACCATCATGCAAAACCCACGCAGCGCCTTTAATCCACTGCAGACCATGGCCGCGCACGCCCGGGAAACCTGCCGGGCAGCGGGTCGTGAAACAAATGACGCCGTGCTGCTAGCAGCGATGGAGGAGGTCGGTCTGGACAATCCGCGGGCGCTGCTGAAGCGCTACCCCTTTGAGATGAGCGGCGGCATGCTGCAGCGGATGATGGTCGCTCTCGCCCTGCTCAGCCGCGCGCCCTTTATCATCGCCGACGAGCCGACGACCGATCTCGATGCCATCGCCCAGGCGCGCATTCTCGATCTGCTGGCGGATATCGTCGCCAGGCGCGGTCTGGGGCTGCTGCTGGTGACGCATGATATGGGCGTCGTGGCGCGGCTGGCGCATCACGTGACGGTCATGGAGAACGGTCGCCTCGTTGAACACTGCGATGTGAATACGCTATTTAGCGCCCCGCGGCACCCGCTCAGCCAGCGCCTGCTGGCCGCGCATCTGGCGCTGTACGGCCTGGAGAAAACACCATGAATTTACTCAGCGTCACCGGAGTGAGTCACGATTATCCTCACCACGGCAGGGTCCTACATGCGATCCATCTCGCCATCGCCCCCGGCGAAACGGTGGCCATGCTCGGACGCAGCGGCTGTGGGAAAAGCACCCTGGCGCGGATGCTGGTGGGTCTGGAAACGCCGCAGCACGGTGATATTGCCTGGCGCGGCACGCCGCTGACTGCCCTCAAGGGCGAGGCCATCGGCGCCTTCCGCCGTGATATTCAGCTGGTATTTCAGGATGCCTTCAGCGCGGTGAATCCGCGCAAAACGGTGCGCGAGATCGTCAGCGAGCCGCTACGCCATCTGTTACGCTTGTCGCGTGAGGCGCGTTCGCGGCGGGTGGAAGAGATGCTGCTGGCCGTCGACCTCGCGCCGTCGCTGCTCGATAAGCGCCCGGCGCAGCTCAGCGGCGGACAGCTGCAGCGCGTCTGCCTGGCACGCGCCCTGGCGGTACGGCCGCAGCTGTTGATCCTGGATGAAGCGGTTTCAAATCTCGATCTGCTGCTGCAGGCGGAGATTATCGCCCTGCTGAAGCGCCTGCAGGCGCAGTTTGACACCGCCTGCCTGTTCATCACCCACGACCTGCGGCTGGTGGAGCGCTTTTGCCAGCGAGTGCTGGTGATGGAGCACGGGCGCATCGTCGAAACCGCGACGGTCAGCTTACCGCTGCGCCTGCACTCCCCTGCAGGTCAGGCGCTGCAGCGCGCGGTGCTGCCACCTTTTCCTGCCACTCTGCTAAACGAGGCCATGCCATGCAGCGCGTAACCCTGACCCTTGATGATGACCTGCTGGCCGCCCTCGATGCGCTCAGCGCCCGCCGTGGCTACCACAATCGCTCGGAGGCGGTACGCGATATTCTGCGCGACGCCCTCAACCAGGATCCTCCGTCGCCGGAATCACGGCGCGGGTATGCCGTCCTGTCGTACGTGTATGAACATGAGAAACGCGAACTGGCGAGCCGGCTGGTGGCCACCCAGCATCATCATCACGATCTCTCCGTCGCCACGCTGCATGTGCATATCAGTCATGACGACTGCCTGGAGATTGCGGTGCTGAAAGGTGACATGGCCGAGGTACAGCATTTTGCCGACGAGGTGATTGCCCAGCGCGGCGTGCGCCATGGGCATTTGCAGTGTTTAGCGGATGAAAATTAAAACGATGGCGAGCTGCTGCATACTGTTTTAAGCCTGTTTGAGACGTTCATTGAGCGTCTCAAGGATCCAGGTATTTACGGAAACCTGCTCCTCCGCAGCGGCGGAGCTAAGACGCTCGCCAAATGACTCAGGATAGCGCAGCGTGAAGGTTTTCATCTTTTCCGGGTGAGCATAAGGCTCAATCCCCGCTTCATGACAATCTGCGAGATACTCCTGTAATGATATCTCGCCCTCCTGTTGTAACCCTTGAATACTATCGGAAACAAAATCGCAATATCCTGATAATCCAAGGAACTTACCGCGGAATGCATTGAGCTCAGGCACGTAATTGATAACGGCAGGCTGGCCGGCAATCTCCATTGAGTTTGGCGTTTTAGGTTTGATCATGGTTTTACCCCTATAGTGATTAACCAATCGCGCACGCTCTCCACGGCGCCTTTGTCAGTATCCGGCGAAGGATGAGGCCTGTGAAAGCTGGCAATGCTGTGGTTCAACAAAAATTTACAGCGCGAGCCGCGTCCTTCTTTAATCTCCCCGCCTAACGCTTTAATTAGCGATTCAATGTCGGCCCATTTAATGCCCTGTGGCACAGGGATTTTAAACAGTTGCTCCAGCGTGTGGCGCTGTTTATTACGTAAAGATAAAACCTGCTGCTCCATCGCCCTGCCCCATGACTTCATCCATTGAAGTCAAGCTAATGATAGCACAAGATGAAGTCAAGCCAAATTCTGATGAAGTTTGTTTATCAACAGTTGATAAACCACATAAATTATACGCTTTGTGAATTATCCCTCTTCGCCAATAATGGCGCCTCATTTAACGATCTCGTTATGGCGAGGCTCCTGCATAAATACAAGTTACCGCCCTGTTGGTATCGAGAGAGACCACTCAGGGAAATACAGGCTTCCATCGAATCAAGGTGTTGCCAAGGTAACTTCTGGCGGTCATGACCGTTCAGATACGTTATGCAGTGCTAAAACCAGGACGTAGGGATCTGCCTGCGCTAACCCTGTCTTGTTCGCCCCTATGAGTGATTTTTTATAGGGATTTTAATCATGTCTTCCATTCAACTCTGCGCCGCCCATCAGGCGACCTCTGGCTTCGACGGCGATGCGATCGCCCAGTACATGCGTACCGATTTTATTACGCTGCAGGAACATCTCAGCGTCCATGAGGCGCGCGAACACTTTATCTCCCAGCTGGACAGTGATGACATTCCCGGCCAGGTGTTTGTCGTCGCCGGCAGGAAACTGCGCGGCAGCCTGTCGGTCAAAAAGCTCCTGCAGGAAGGGGATGTCGGGCAGTCTATCCGCTACCTGATGGACAGCTGCCTGTTTCGCGTCAAACCTGACGACGAGCGCCCGCAGGTGATTGCCGAACTCACCGAGCGCGGCCTCGACCTGGTACCGGTTGTCGATAAAGGCGAGCTGGTCGGCTGCCTGATGGAAAAGGAGATCGCCCATCTGCTGGAGGATGACGTCACCGAAGACGCCCAGCTGCAGGGGGCGACGCTGCCGCTGGAAAAACCGTATCTGGAAATCAGTCCGTGGACGCTGTGGAAGAAACGTTCGGTCTGGCTATTGCTGCTGTTCGTGGCCGAAGCCTATACCAGCAGCGTGCTGCAGCATTTCGAAGAGGCGCTGGAATCGGCCATCGCCCTCGCCTTCTTTATTCCGCTGCTCATCGGCACCGGCGGCAATAGCGGAACGCAGATCACCTCGACGCTGGTGCGCTCGATGGCGCTGGGGGAAGTGCGGCTGCGCGATATGGGGCGGGTGATCCGCAAAGAGGTGTCGACCTCGTTTCTGATTGCCCTGACCCTGGGTCTGGCGGGCTGCCTGCGCGCCTGGATGATGGGGATTGGCATGGAAATCACGCTGATCGTCAGCCTGACGCTGGTATGTATTACCCTGTGGAGCGCGATTGTCTCGTCGATCATTCCGATGGTGCTTAAGCGGATCGGCATCGACCCGGCGGTGGTTTCCGCGCCGTTTATCGCTACGCTGATTGATGGCACCGGGCTGATTATCTATTTCAAAATAGCCCAGTATTTTCTTGGGTTGAACTGATCAAGTAAGCCCGGGTGCCACAGTACCCGGGCCCTTGGATTACCCTTCCACCAGCGCCTGCGCGCAGGCCCAGGCGCTTGACCACGCCCACTGGAAGTTATAGCCGCCGAGCCAGCCGGTGACGTCCATCACTTCGCCGATAAAGTAGAGACCCGACGCCTTACGCGCCTCCATGGTACGTGACGAAAGTTCGTTAGTATCCACGCCGCCGAGGGTCACCTCCGCCGTCCGGTAGCCTTCGGTGCCGTTCGGCTGCACGCGCCAGGCGGTCAGTGTCTCCACCAGCGTCTGCTGATCGCGAACGTTCAGTTGCTTCAGTGTTACATCAGGTATCTGTCCCAGCTGCTGCAGACACTCCACCAGCCGCTTCGGCAGCTGCATCGCCAGGGTATTTTTCAGGCTCTGGTTGGGATGCGCGCTGCGCTGCTCGTTAAGGAAGTCCTCAAGATTGCAGTCCGGCAACAAGTTAACAGTGACGAACTCGCCGGGCTGCCAGTAGCTGGATATCTGCAGCACCGCCGGCCCGGAAAGGCCACGATGGGTAAACAGCAGATTTTCGCGGAACAGGGTGCCGTTCTCGGCGGTAATGGTAGAAGGCACCGAAACGCCGGAGAGCACCTGAAGCTGCTCGAGCAGCGGCTTATGCAGGGTAAACGGCACCAGCCCGGCGCGGGTCGGCAGTACCTTCAGGCCGAACTGCTCGGCCACCTTGTAGCCAAACGGCGAGGCGCCGAGCCCCGGCATCGACAGACCGCCGGAGGCAATCACCAGCTTTTTGGTCATCAGCGTTTCGCCGTTCACCTGTAGCCGGTAGCCTTGTTCATCTCGCTCGACGCTGAGGATTTCGCTGCGCAGGCGGATCTGCACGTCGCCCTTTTCGCATTCCGCGAGCAGCAGATTGACGATCTGCTCCGCCGAATCATCACAAAACAGCTGGCCGAGCGTCTTCTCATGCCAGGCGATGCCATATTTGCCGACCAGCTCGATAAAGTCCCACTGGGTGTAGCGCGCCAGGGCAGATTTGCAAAAATGCGGGTTTTGGCTCAAATAGGCCGCCGGCTCAACATACATGTTGGTAAAGTTGCAGCGGCCGCCGCCGGACATCAGAATTTTTCGTCCCGGCTTTTTGCCGTTATCGAGCAGCAGGACGCGGCAGCCGAGCTGGCCCGCCTGCGCTGCGCAAAACATTCCTGCCGCTCCGGCGCCAACGACAATGGCATCAAACCTTTCCACACCGCGTTCCTCGTTCCCCAATTGTCGGGTTTTGTAAATATTTCACTCTGGTCACACCAGCGGGAAAAATCCCGCATTAGATACATCATTGAAAGATATAGGATTACTCCCAACAGGGTAAAACCTAAACAGGAAGAAAATCAAAAAAAGTCTATATTTCACTTTGCCCGCGCCGCTAAAGTCACTGATAATGCGCCGCGTTCATGTCCTCAAAATGGCGTAACGTCCTATGCTACATTTATTTGCCGGTCTGGATTTACATACCGGACTATTATTATTGCTTGCTTTAGCTTTTGTACTGTTTTACGAAGCGATTAACGGTTTCCATGATACCGCAAACGCGGTGGCTACGGTTATCTACACTCGCGCAATGCGGTCGCAGCTTGCTGTGGCGATGGCGGCGCTCTTCAACTTCTTCGGCGTTCTGCTGGGCGGTCTCAGCGTAGCCTATGCCATTGTGCATATGCTGCCCACCGATCTGCTGCTTAACATGGGTTCCGCACATGGCCTCGCCATGGTGTTCTCTATGCTGCTGGCGGCGATCATCTGGAACCTCGGCACCTGGTATTTCGGCCTCCCGGCCTCCAGTTCTCACACCCTGATTGGCGCCATCATCGGTATTGGTTTAACCAATGCGCTGATGACCGGTACTTCAGTGGTTGATGCGCTGAATATCCCGAAAGTCATCGGCATTTTTGCTTCGCTTATCATCTCGCCGATCGTCGGTCTGGTGATTGCGGGCGGCCTGATTTTCATTCTCCGTCGCTACTGGAGCGGTACCAAAAAACGCGCGCGTATCCACCTGACCCCCGCAGAGCGTGAAAAGAAAGACGGTAAGAAAAAACCGCCGTTCTGGACCCGTATCGCCCTGATCCTGTCCGCTATCGGCGTGTCGTTCTCCCACGGCGCCAACGATGGGCAGAAAGGCATTGGTCTGGTGATGCTGGTGCTGATTGGCGTCGCCCCGGCGGGCTTCGTGGTGAATATGAACGCCTCCGGTTACGAAATCACTCGTACCCGCGACGCGGTCAACAACGTGGAAACCTTCTTTCAGCAGCGCCCTGACCTGCTGAAGAAAGCCACCGGTGTTGACCAGTTGGTTCCGTCTCCGGATACCAATACCGCGGCCAACGGTGAGTTTCATTGCCATCCAGCAAATACTATCAACGCGCTTGACCGCGTGAAGACTATGCTGACCGGCGTTGAAACCTACGATTCACTGTCACCGGATCAGCGCGGTCAGCTGCGTCGCATTATGCTCTGCATCTCCGACACCACTGATAAAGTGGCGAAGCTGCCGGACGTCAGCGCTGACGACCAGCGTCTGCTGAAGAAACTGAAAACCGATATGCTGAGCACCATCGAGTACGCGCCAATCTGGATTATTATGGCGGTCGCGCTGGCGTTAGGTATCGGCACCATGATCGGCTGGCGCCGCGTGGCGACCACCATCGGCGAGAAGATTGGTAAGAAGGGCATGACCTACGCTCAGGGGATGTCGGCACAGATGACCGCAGCGGTTTCTATCGGTCTGGCGAGCTACACCGGAATGCCGGTTTCCACCACCCACGTGCTCTCCTCCTCGGTGGCGGGGACAATGCTGGTGGATGGCGGTGGTCTGCAGAAAAAGACCGTGACCAGCATCCTGATGGCCTGGGTGTTGACCCTTCCGGCAGCGATTATCCTTTCAGGCGTCCTTTACTGGCTCTCCCTGAAACTGATTTAAACGTCATTCGATCAAAACGGGTCAGCTTGCTGGCCCGTTTTTTTATCCCGAAGATGTCGTTAGTGCCAGATCATCAGCGCAATCAGGCTCACCACCACCAGACCGCACAGCGCGCTGGTCAGGATAAACTGACGACGGACACGTTCGCAGCGACGAATAAATTCATCATCGTGATGGTCACGGTAACGCTGGGCGTAGATATACCACACCAGCCGCATCTGTTTGCTGGGCTGCCCATGCGAGGTAAAAAAGCCGCCGCCATCAACATACTGATAGAGCAAGGGATCGCAACCACGTAGCACCACCAATAATGCACGCAACGATGAGAAGTAGCGTGCCATATTCACCACACAAACGACACACAGGGCCCAAAACAGCGCAATAGTGCTGATCATACCTCCTCCCCGGCGACCCGCCCACGGAGAAATCCTCCGCGGCTACCGCTCCCCAAATAACCCACGACGATACCGTAAAGAGTGCGATTCCGATCACATTTATTTTTCCGACCGGCTCATTAAATAGTGTAGGAGATCCATTAATTTTTTTACCACAAGGTTATTCGTTATCAATACGTAAGACGGATAAATTTGTTTAACTTTTAGGTGAACCCAGTGCATTGACGGAGTGCGGGGGGCGCTATAAGGTAGGAAATATCTTCTACAATGAAGTCCTTAAAGGCTACCCTCCCGCGAATGTAGCACGCAGGACGCGGGCGAAACGGCAGCGCCAGCTGTCAGGTCCAATGGTCATCGACAAACTTATGGAAGGAGTAACACTATGGCTTACAAACATATTCTTATTGCAGTAGACCTGTCCCCGGAGAGTAAAGTACTGGTTGAAAAAGCCGTTTCTATGGCCCGCCCGTATAACGCAAAAGTGTCCCTGATCCACGTGGATGTGAATTACTCCGACCTCTACACCGGGCTGATTGACGTTAACCTCGGCGACATGCAAAAACGCATCTCCGAAGAGACCCATCACGCGCTGACCGAGCTCTCCACCAACGCGGGCTACCCGATCACCGAGACCCTGAGCGGCAGCGGCGACCTCGGCCAGGTGCTGGTCGATGCGATTAAAAAATATGATATGGATCTGGTGGTCTGCGGCCACCATCAGGACTTCTGGAGCAAGCTGATGTCTTCTGCCCGCCAGCTGATCAACACCGTCCATGTCGACATGCTGATCGTCCCGCTGCGCGACGAAGAAGACGAATAACCTTCCCGTGTTATCCGCGTAAGACGCCCGCCGATGCGGGCGTCTTTATTTTCGCTTTCCCCTCACCGCATGGCAGAGATTAAAGCCATAAAATCGCCATTCAATTAGTGTGATCAACCAGTTATTCGCCAAAACATCTATATAATAATCTATTCATTAAGCCAATAACCGCAGCATGGCGAGTTATCAGACATTTTCGGCGCGTTCTGGCATACGCGTTCATACTTTTTGGGAAAGTAAAACAAGGCGAAGGAATATGAATACTACTGCACCTACGGGCTTGCTGCAGCAACCTCGTCCGTTCTTCATGATCTTCTTTGTGGAGCTCTGGGAACGTTTTGGCTATTACGGCGTTCAGGGGATCCTGGCGGTCTTCTTTGTTAAACAGCTGGGCTTCTCTCAGGAACAGGCCTTTATCACCTTCGGCGCCTTCGCGGCGCTGGTTTACGGGCTGATCTCCATCGGCGGCTACGTGGGCGACCATCTGCTGGGGACCAAACGCACGCTGGTGCTTGGCGCCATTGTGCTGGCTATCGGCTACTTTATGACCGGGATGTCGCTGCTGAAACCGCAGCTGATATTTATCGCTCTCGGCACCATCGCCGTCGGCAACGGTTTGTTTAAAGCCAACCCGGCGAGCCTGTTGTCAAAATGCTATCCGCCTAAAGACGCCCGTCTCGACGGGGCGTTTACCCTGTTTTATATGTCGATAAACATCGGTTCACTGCTGTCGCTCTCGCTGGCGCCGGTGATCGCCGAAAAGTTTGGCTATGCCGTGACCTATAACCTGTGCGGCGCGGGGCTGATTATCGCGCTGCTGGTCTACTTCGCCTGCCGCGGGATGGTGAAAGATATTGGCTCCGAGCCGGATCATCGCCCCCTCAGCCTGCGCAATCTGGCGCTGGTGCTGGCCGGGACGGTGGTAATGATTTTTCTCTGCGCCTGGCTGATGCATAACGTGATGGTCGCCAACCTGGTGCTGATTGTCCTGTCGATCGTGGTCATTGCGTTCTTTTTCCGCGAAGCGTTTCGCCTCGATAAAACCGGACGCAACAAAATGTTCGTCGCCTTTATCCTGATGATCGAGGCGGTGTTGTTCTACATTCTGTATGCCCAGATGCCGACCTCGCTGAACTTCTTCGCCATCAACAACGTCCATCATGAGATCCTGGGCTTTACCATCAATCCGGTCAGCTTCCAGGCGCTCAATCCCTTCTGGGTGGTGGTTGCCAGTCCGGTGCTGGCGGCGATCTACACCCATCTCGGTCACAAAGGGAAAGACCTGACCATGCCGGTGAAGTTTACCCTCGGGATGTTGCTCTGCGCGCTGGGCTTCCTGACCGCCGCAGCCGCCGGGATGTGGTTTGCCGACGCCCAGGGATTAACCTCGCCGTGGTTTATTGTGCTGGTCTATCTGTTCCAGAGCCTGGGCGAACTGCTGATCAGCGCCCTGGGGCTGGCGATGGTTGCCGCACTGGTGCCGCAGCATCTGATGGGCTTTATTCTGGGGATGTGGTTTCTGACCCAGGCCGCCGCGTTCCTTCTGGGCGGCTACGTAGCGACCTTCACCGCAGTGCCGGAAAACATCACCGATCCGCTGCAGACCTTGCCGGTCTATACCAATGTGTTCAGTAAAATTGGCCTGGTGACGCTGGGCGTCACGGTGGTGATGGCGCTGATGGTGCCGTGGCTGAACCGGATGATTAATACCCCGGCCAGCGCCGAGTAACCGTTTAAGACGGCCGATCCGCGCTGGCGCCGTTTGTTCAGATATTGCGGTTCCCGGCTTACGCTACACTCAGCCGGGCGACAATTCGGTAGCCCGGATAAGGCGCGTTGCGCCGCTATCCGGGAGATACCACCACGGCGTAATATTACTCCGGCGTACCGGCGTAAATATCAAACCGATGCCCTTTGGTCACCACCGCGTTCGGCGTGGCGACCTCCGCCAGCGGCGGCGCATAATCCGGGCGCTTCACCACCACCCGTTTGGTCGCCAGCTGGCGCGCCGGGGCCAGCAGGCCATCGGCGTCTAAATCGGGCCCCACCAGCGACTGAAAGACGCGCATCTCTTTCTTCACCAGCGCGCTTTTCTGCTTATGCGGGAACATTGGATCGAGGTACACCACCTGCGGACGCGGGGTGATATCGGTCAGCGCCGTCAGGCTGGAGGCGTGGATCAGCTGCAGCCGCTCCTCCAGCCAGCCGCCAATTTCCGCATCGGCATAGCCGCGCGCCAGGCCATCGTCGAGCAGCGCGGCGACCACCGGATTACGCTCCAGCATTCGCACGCGGCAACCGACCGACGCCAGCACGAAGGCATCGCGTCCCAGCCCGGCGGTGGCGTCGACGACATCCGGCAGGTAATCACCTTTAATACCCACCGCTTTGGCGACCGCTTCACCGCGGCCGCCGCCAAACTTGCGCCGGTGGGCCATCGCCCCGCCGACAAAGTCGACGAAGATGCCGCCAAGTTTGGGCTCATCGCGCTTACGCAGCTCCAGATGCTCCGTCGTCAGCACCAGCGCCATCAGGTTATCTTCATCCTGCTCCAGCCCCCAGCGGGCGGCTAAAACAGATAAGGCGCCGTCTCCGGCGCCTGTTTCATCAATTAAGCAGATCTTCACCGCAGACTTAACCCTTGATCCCGTAGTGCTCCAGCATCGCGTCCAGCTGCGGCTCACGGCCGCGGAAACGTTTGAACAGCACCATCGGCTCTTCGGAACCGCCGCGGCTCAGGATATTGTCGAGGAACGACTGACCGGTTTCGCGGTTGAAAATCCCCTCTTCTTCGAAGCGTGAGAAGGCGTCTGCCGCCAGCACGTCGGCCCACAGGTAGCTGTAGTAACCTGCCGCATAGCCGCCGGCGAAGATGTGGCTGAACGCATGCGGGAAACGGCCCCAGGTCGGGCCCGGCACCACAGCGACCTGCTTTTTAATCTCGGCCAGGGTCTCAAGAATTTTCGCCCCCTGCTCCGGCTTGTATTCCGCATGCAGGCGGAAATCGAACAGGCCGAACTCCAGCTGGCGCAGAATAAACATCGCCGCCTGGTAGTTTTTCGCCGCCAGCATTTTCTCCAGCAGCTCCTGCGGCAGCGGTTCACCGGTTTCATAATGACCGGAGATAAACGCCAGCGCTTCCGGCTCCCAGCACCAGTTTTCCATAAACTGGCTCGGCAGTTCGACTGCATCCCACGGCACCCCGCTGATGCCGGAAACGCCGGCGGTATCAATGCGGGTCAGCATGTGGTGCAGACCGTGGCCGAACTCGTGGAACAAGGTAATCACTTCGTCGTGGGTGAACAGCGCCGGTTTGCCGTTGACCGGGCGGTTGAAGTTACAGGTCAGGTAGGCGACCGGCTTCTGCAGGGAACCATCCAGTTTACGCATCTGACCGACGCAATCGTCCATCCACGCCCCGCCGCGTTTATGTTCACGGGCATACAGGTCAAGATAGAAGCTGCCGCGCAGCTCGTTATTTTCGTCATACAGCTCGAAGAAACGCACTTCCGGATGCCACACATCGACATCAGTACGCTCTTTGGCAGTAATGCCGTAAATGCGCTTAACCACTTCGAACAGGCCGTTAACGGCTTTGTTTTCCGGGAAATAGGGGCGCAGCTGCTCATCGCTGATGCTGTAAAGGTGCTGCTTCTGTTTTTCGCTGTAGTAGGCGATGTCCCACGGCTGCAGTTCATCAATGCCAAACTCGGCTTTGGCGAAGGCGCGCAGCTGGGCCAGCTCTTTTTCGCCCTGCGGACGGGCGCGTTTGGCCAGGTCGGTGAGGAAGTCGAGCACCTGCTGCGGATCCTCCGCCATTTTGGTGGCGAGGGATTTAAACGCATAGCTGTCAAAGCCCAGCAGCTGCGCCAGCTCGTGGCGCAGGGCGAGGATCTCCGCCATCACCGGGCTGTTATCCCATTTACCGGCGTTCGGGCCCTGATCGGAGGCACGCGTGGAGTAAGCACGGTACATCTCTTCGCGCAGCGCCTGGTTGTCGCAGTAGGTCATCACCGGCAGGTAGCTCGGGATATCCAGGGTCAGCAGATACCCTTCCTGCTCTTTCGCCTGGGCCTGAGCCTGAGCGGCGGCCAGCGCGCTTTCCGGCATACCGGCCAGATCGGCGACGTCGGTCACCAGCTTGTTCCAGCCCATGGTGGCGTCGAGGACGTTGTTGCTGTACTGGTTACCCAGCTCAGAGAGGCGCGCGGCGATTTCACCGTAGCGTTTCTGCGCCTCCGGCGGCAGGCCAATACCGGATAATTCAAAATCGCGCAGCGCATTATCAACCGCTTTTTTCTGCGCAGTATTCAGCGTGGCGTAGTTATCGCCATCGCGCAGGTCGCGGTAGGCTTTATACAGCCCTTCATGCTGGCCAACCCAGGTACTGTACTCGGAGAGCAGCGGCAGGGTCTGTTCGTAAGCTTCGCGCAGTTCCGGGCTGTTTTTTACCGAATTCAGATGGCTGACTGGCGAGAAGATGCGTCCCAGCACATCGTCCACTTCCGCCAGCGGCTGGCAAAGATTTTCCCAGCTATACGGCGCGCCGTGCGCCACCGCGCTTTCCACCGCGGCCCGGCAATCATCCAGCGCTTTGGTGACCGCAGGGACCACGTGTTCCGGTTTGATCGCAGAAAAAGGCGGCAGGGAAAAAGGCGTCAGTAATGGATTGGTCATATGCGCTGTCCTGTTGAAAAGGGTGAATGAAGCGCGCGTCCGGCGCTTATGCATGAGATCTAGAATGGGGGATAGTTGGGGGAATTTCAATGACGGGCGGTGCGTCATCCTGGGTATTGCTGCGATAAGTCCGCCCGTTGCGGGAAAAGGCCAACACGCGGTGCAGCGTGCCGGAAACCGCATTAATGCCTTTTTTGCGCCATCTCCCAGGCCGCCGACAGATTCAACCGCTGCCAGAACTGTTGTTCGGGGGTGGTGCCGGAAAGGGGGTAACCCGCCGGCAGCGCGGTGTTGACCATCAACGCCCGACGCTGGGCCGCTGACAGTTGCGGCAGGGCAGCCTCCAGCAGCACTTCCGCCCCCTCAGGCACCTGCAGACGCGGCTGCGGCCCCTTCTGCTGCGGCAGGTCGTAGGTCATGGTGAAACGAGAGAAATCACGCATCGCCGGATCGCGCCAGGGATCGTCTTTCACGCTGCTCTTCGCGCACTCAGCAAGCGATGTGCCGCAGGCTTTCGCCAGCGCGGCGCGCAGCTGATCGCGGGCTTCGTTAAATAATACCCGGTAGTGCGGATCGTTAAGATAGTGGGCCACGTTGCGCTCGGCCACCATCCGCGAGCCGATCACGTCCAGCGGATAGTGGACGCCCAGCACGATGCGCGAGTAGCCATAGCGGGCGCCGCGGGTTACCAGCGCGTCGTAGCGCTCCGGGATCATCGCCGCCAGCAGCAGCGCATCAGTATAGCCGGTGTTGGTGTGGCCGCTGGGGAACGAGCCGCCGTCGGCGGTATAGGGCTGGTTATCCTTCACCACCACGTCGTCCGGCACCAGGTGAATGGTGTTGCCCTGAACCAGAAACGGCCGCGGATTGTTGAAGTGCTTTTTCGCCTCGCCGGTGCTGACTTCCGAGGCTTTGATCAATGCTGCCGCTTTCCCCAGCGCGCCCTGGTCATAGGCGGTCAGAAACGCTTTGCCCAGCCGCGGCCCCAGCGCATCGCTGAGGAAGTAGAGGTAGCTAATCCCTTCCGCATCGGCCAGCGCCTGACGGCGTGTCGTCTGCACGGCATCGCGATTGATGCTAGTCACCGTCGCCAGATTCTGCTTCACGACGGTCTCCGGCAGGGTGCTGAACGCCGACAACAGCGCAATACCCGCCTGCTGGTTGGCCCGGGTCTGGAAGTCATAGCCGCTGGCCTTCAGCCAGGCGGTATCGGCCTGAGTTTTGTTTTGTTTCGTGTGCGCCAGCCGATCGCGGGTCAGCGTGGCGGCATCCCCCTGCAGAGCGTGACGTAGCTGCGTCAGCGCCTGTTGCTCAAGATCGTCATACGCCTGGCTGGAGGCAGCCGGCGTCACGCTATTGGCGAGGGCCGCCGCCCTGTCCAGCGGGATGTCTTTGGCCAGAACCGGTTGCGCCAGCAGCAGCGCGATGGCCAGCAGTGAGAGTTGCCTTTTCATTATTTTTCCTTTTATTCAGATAATTACCTTGCCTGCACCCGACGCTAGCGCGGCCGTTTGACGTTTTTATGACAGCGTTATGTTTTGCAACGCTTTTGGCAGAAATGAAACAGCGCGGCGGCGCAGCGGTAATCTCGGCCGATCTGCGGTAAACTATCGGTTAACTTGTTTACTTCCCGGAATCTCTGTATCCATGCTCAGTTATCGCCACAGCTTTCACGCAGGCAACCACGCCGACGTCCTCAAACACACCGTTCAGAGCCTGATCATCGAAGCGCTGAAAGAGAAAGAAAAACCGTTTCTCTACCTGGACACCCACGCTGGCGCGGGCCGCTATCAGCTGAGCGGCGAGCACGCCGAGCGTACCGGCGAGTATCTCGAAGGCATCGCCCGCATCTGGCAGCAGGACGACCTGCCGGCAGAGCTGGAGCCGTATATTTCCGTGGTCGAACACTTCAACCGTAATGGCCAGCTGCGCTACTACCCGGGCTCTCCGCTGATCGCCCGCCAGCTGCTGCGCGAGCAGGACAGCCTGCAGATGACCGAGCTGCACCCGAGCGACTTCCCGCTGCTGCGCGCCGAGTTCCAGAAAGACAGCCGCGCGCGCGTCGATAAAGCCGATGGCTACCAGCAGCTGAAAGCCAAGCTGCCGCCGGTATCGCGCCGCGGTTTGATTCTGATCGACCCGCCGTACGAAATTAAAACCGACTATCAGGCGGTGGTGACCGGGATCCACGAAGGCTACAAACGCTTCGCCACCGGCACCTACGCCCTGTGGTATCCGGTCGTGCTGCGCGCACAGATCAAACGCATGATCAAAGAGTTAGAAGCCACCGGCATTCGCAAAATTCTGCAAATCGAGCTGGCGGTGCGTCCGGACAGCGACCAGCGCGGCATGACCGCCTCCGGGATGATCGTCATCAACCCGCCGTGGAAGCTGGAGCAGCAGATGAACAATGTGCTGCCGTGGCTGCACAGCAAGCTGGTTCCGGCCGGCACCGGCCACGCCACCGTCAGTTGGATCGTACCGGAGTAATCGCAACCATCGGTGGAACCTTTTAAGCCTCGCGCTACAATCGCGGCAATCAACGATTAAGGACATATGGGCATGAGCAAACATTATGATTACCTCGCCATCGGCGGCGGTAGCGGCGGTATCGCCTCGATTAACCGCGCGGCCATGTACGGCCAGAAGTGCGCGCTGATTGAAGCCAAAGAACTGGGCGGCACCTGCGTCAACGTCGGCTGCGTGCCGAAAAAAGTAATGTGGCATGCGGCGCAGATCCGCGAAGCGATTCATCTTTACGGCCCGGACTACGGTTTCGATACCACCATCAACCATTTCGACTGGGAGAAGCTGGTCGCCAGCCGTAGCGCCTACATCGACCGCATCCATACCTCCTACGACAACGTACTGGGTAAGAACAACGTCGACGTGATCAAAGGCTTCGCGCGCTTTGTCGATGCCCATACCGTGGAAGTGAACGGCGAGACGATCACCGCTGACCATATCCTGATCGCCACCGGCGGCCGGCCGAGCCACCCGAATATTCCGGGTGTGGAATACGGTATTGATTCCGACGGTTTCTTTGAACTGCCGGCGCTGCCGAAGCGCGTGGCGGTGGTCGGCGCGGGCTATATCGCCGTTGAGCTGGCGGGGGTGATTAACGGCCTCGGCGCCGAAACGCACCTGTTCGTGCGTAAACACGCGCCGCTGCGCAGCTTCGATCCGCTGATCGTGGAGACCCTGGTGGAAGTGATGAACGCCGAAGGCCCGCAGCTCCACACCAACGCGATCCCGAAAGCGGTAGTCAAGAATGCCGACGGCAGCCTGACGCTGGAGCTGGAAGATGGCCGCAGCCAGACCGTAGATTGCCTGATTTGGGCGATTGGCCGCGAACCGGCGACCGATAACTTCAACCTGGCGGCTACTGGCGTCAAAACCAACGAAAAAGGCTACATCGTCGTTGATAAGTTCCAGAACACCAACGTGCCGGGCATCTACGCGGTGGGCGATAACACTGGCGCCGTCGAGCTGACCCCGGTGGCCGTGGCCGCAGGCCGTCGCCTCTCCGAACGCCTGTTTAACAACAAGCCGGAAGAGCATCTGGACTACAGCAACATCCCGACCGTGGTCTTCAGCCACCCGCCTATCGGCACCGTCGGCTTAACCGAGCCGCAGGCGCGCGAGCAGTACGGCGACGATGCCGTGAAGGTCTACAAATCCTCTTTCACCGCGATGTACACCGCCGTCACCTCGCACCGCCAGCCGTGCCGCATGAAGCTGGTGTGCGTCGGCCCGGAAGAGAAGATTGTCGGGATCCACGGCATTGGCTTCGGGATGGATGAGATGCTGCAAGGCTTTGCGGTGGCCCTGAAGATGGGCGCCACCAAAAAAGACTTCGACAACACGGTTGCCATTCACCCGACGGCGGCAGAAGAGTTCGTCACCATGCGCTAAGACGCGATCGCCGGATGATAAAAAGAAGCCCCAGGGGCTTCTTTTTTTATGTTCAGGCCACGCCGTTATTGCCGTGGCGCATAAACGCCGGGCGCTGGTTGAGCGCCATATACCAGCGTTCCACGGCCGGCATCTCCGGATGGGCAAAAGGGGTCATCTTCCAGCGATGCACCGACAGCCCCAGCACGATATCGGCGAGGGTGAAGCGCTCGCCGGCTATCCACGCCCCGGTACGCTGCAGTTGCGCTTCGACAATGCGCACGCAGTGGGTCCAGGTGGCAATACTCTCTTTAATCGCCGCCGGATCCTGAAAGCGCGGATCTTTACGCACCAGCCCCATAAAGGCATGGCGCCAGGCAGTGTTAAACTCGGTCGCCTGCCAGTCCATCCAGTGCTCCACCTCGGCGGCGGGCTGTGGCTCGGCGGGCAGCAGATCCCAGCGCTCCGCTTTCCGCGCCAGATAGCGGCAGATACTGTTCGACTCCCAGAGCACGAAGTCACCGTCCAGCAGCACCGGCACCAGGCTGTTAGGATTCAGGCGCTGAAACTCAGGCGTATCCAGAGGCTTAAATCCGCTACCGTAATCCTCCTGCTGGTACGCCAGCCCGGCTTCCTCGCAGGTCCACAACACTTTCCGTACATTGATTGAAGAGCGTTTGCCCAGAATTGTTAGCATTGTCAGCGATTCCTCAGCCATAAAAGAGAGATCTTTCACTCTACTCTATTGTCAGCCTTGCCAGCCAGCAACCAGGCAGAGTAGTGGATAATGTGTATAGTTGATTCCAGCCTGTTTGCCGAAAAGGAACCCGACATGTTGACCCCTTTTACCGTTTTGATGCCCGCAAATATTCGTTTTGGCCGTGGTCAGGCCCTGAGCGCTGCCCCCTGGCTGGCGCAGCAGGGCGGCCCCATTCTGCTGGTGCATGGCGCCAGCCCGCAGCGGGCGGCGTTTCTGCGCCATCAGCTGGAGGCGCTGCAGCTGGAGGTCACGATGCTGGCGATAAGCCGCGAACCCTGGCTTATCGATATCGAGCAGGGCGTCCAGCTGGCGCGCGAGAAAGGCGTCCGGGCAGTGGTCAGCCTCGGCGGCGGCGCGGTGATTGACGCCGGTAAGGCGATTGCGGCGCTGGTGCCCGCCGCCGGCCCGCTGGTCGACTATCTGGAGGTGGTGGGAACGGGTCGTCAGCTGGAAGCCAGTCCGCTGCCGTTCGTGGCGATCCCGACCACCGCCGGGACGGGCGCGGAGGTCACCAAAAATGCGGTGATCAACGTCCCGGAACAACAGCGGAAAGTGAGCCTGCGCGACGACCGAATGCTGCCTGACCTGGCGATTGTCGACCCGGCGCTGACCGACAACGCGCCGCGGAGCATCACCCTGAGCTCCGGCCTCGATGCCCTGACCCAGGTGATCGAGCCCTGGCTCTGCAGCCGGGCCACTCCCTTCACCGATGCCCTCTGCCAGCAGGCGATCCCGCGGGGCATCCGCGCGCTGAAAATCCTGATGGAACAAGAGTGTCCGGCCAGCCGCGACGAGATGGCCTGGGTCAGCCTGTGCGGTGGACTGGCGCTGGCGAACGCCGGGCTGGGAGTGATCCACGGCCTTGCCGGCCCGCTGGGCGGCCTGAGCCGCGCCTCGCACGGTGCTTTATGCGGCAGCCTGCTGCCGTTTGGCCTGGCGCTCAATGAGTCGCAGATAAGCGACCCTGCCCTGCGCCAGCGCTTCAACGACGTTCGCCGCTGGCTGGCCGACGGGCTGGACGTCCCTGTGGATCGGGTCTGGGACAGTCTGCGGGAATGGAGCCATCGCGCCGGCCTTGGCACCCTGCGCGACCTCGGCGTAGCGCGCGATGCGCTGGAACCGGCGGCGCTGGCCGCCAGCACCTCCTCATCAATGAAGGCCAATCCGGTCAGCCTGAGCGGCGAACAGCTGCTGGAGATGCTGGAGGCGGCGTGGGAGTGAGCGCCCCGGGATAAAATTTTGTTGCATAATGAATGCTCCGAATTTCATCTGTGCCAGGATGTACAATTTTTAATTACTTATCAACAGCATACTTTAAAATGACAGCTTTTCTTCTCGGCGGAAAAGCGTGATCTCACGCACAGTTTGCTTCACACTCACCGAAGCGACTGTCTACGCTTAATAGACAAGGCCGGGTATGCCCGGCCCCGAACTCACGCTATCCGGAGGTCCGTATCGCTATGTTCAGCCAGAAATTACGCCACGTTGAAGACGACGAGTTAAGGATCGACATCGATCCCTGCTACGAAGCCGATCCGTACGAATTAAAGCTGGATGAGATGATTGACGCTGAACCGGAGCCTGAGGTGATCGAAGGGCTTCCGGCGTCCGATGCCCTTACCCCGGCGGATCGCTATCTTGAGCTGTTTACCAACGTGCAGAAATCACGCATCTTTGCCGACAGCAAAACCTTCCCCGACTGCGCGCCGAAACACGATCCGCTGGACATCCTGCGGCACTACCGGAAGGTCAAACGTCAGCCCGACTTCGACCTGCGACAGTTCGTTGAAGACAACTTCTGGCTGCCGGAGAACCAGACCGACGTCTACACCTCGGACCCCAGCCTGACGCTGAAAGAGCACATCGATAAGCTGTGGCCGGTGCTGACCCGCGAGCCTCAGGATCATATCCCCTGGTCGTCGCTACTGGCGCTGCCGCAGGCCTATATTGTGCCTGGCGGTCGCTTTAGCGAAACCTATTACTGGGACTCTTATTTCACCATGCTGGGGCTGGCGGAGAGCGGCCGGGAAGATCTGCTGAAATGCATGGCCGATAACTTTGCCTGGCTGATTGAAACCTACGGTCACATTCCGAACGGCAACCGCACCTACTACCTCAGCCGATCGCAGCCGCCGGTGTTTGCCCTGATGGTCGAACTCTTTGAAGAGGATGGCGTGCGCGGCGCGAAGCGCTATCTGGACCATCTGAAGATGGAGCACGCCTTCTGGATGGACGGCGCCGAGTCGTTGATCCCGCACCAGGCGTATCGCCACGTGGTGCGTATGCCGGATGGCTCCCTGCTCAATCGCTACTGGGACGACCGGGACACGCCGCGGGATGAGTCCTGGCGCGAGGACGTGGAGACCGCCCGACACTCCGGGCGGCCCGCCAATGAAGTGTACCGCGACCTGCGGGCGGGCGCCGCGTCCGGCTGGGACTACTCCAGCCGCTGGCTGCGGGATATCACGCGGCTGGCCAGCATCCGCACGACGCAGTTTATCCCCATCGACCTGAACGCCTTCCTGTTCAAGCTGGAGACGACCATCGCCAATCTCTCCGGCCTGAAGGGCGATCGCGAGACAGAGGCGGCCTTCCGCCAGAAGGCTCAGGATCGGCGGGCGGCGGTCAACCGCTATCTGTGGGATGATGAGAACGGCTGTTTCCGCGATTATGACTGGCGCCGTGAACAGCTGGCGCTGTTTTCCGCGGCCAGCATCGTCACCCTTTACGTCGGCCTGGCGACTCACGAGCAGGCAGAACGCCTTGCCGATGCGGTGCGGGCCCGCCTGCTCACCCCCGGGGGGATCATGGCCACCGAATATGAAAGCGGTGAGCAGTGGGATAAACCTAACGGCTGGGCGCCGCTGCAGTGGATGGCGATCCAGGGATTTAAACGTTACGGCCAGGATCCGCTGGGGGATGAGATTGCCTGGAGCTGGCTGCAGACGGTCAATCACTTTTACAAGCAGCATCACAAGCTGATTGAGAAATACCATATTGCCACCGGCGTCCCGCATGAGGGTGGCGGCGGGGAGTATCCCCTGCAGGATGGCTTTGGCTGGACCAACGGCGTGGTGCGCCGACTGATTGGCCTGTACGGTGAGCCAACCTAGTCGGGCTGTTCCCGGCGGCTTTCTCCTGCTATGTTCAGAGGATTCGCCCTGCCTGGAATGACGCTTATGCCTGAACTCCTGACGCCGCGCCTGCGCTGCTCACCGCTGCAGCTGGACGACTGGTCGTTTTTTCTTTCCCTGCAGCAGGATCCGCAGGTCATGCTCTACGTCGCCGACCCCCGGCCGCAGGCGGCCATCCGCGAGGCGTTCGATTCGCGGCTGCCGCCGTGGGCGCCGGGGGATGAACACTGGCTGTGCCTGGTGGTGCGCGACAGGCTCACCCATACCCCGCTCGGCCTGACCGGTTACCAGCATCATCAGCGCGACATTGCCGAGGTCGGCTTTCTCTTCGCTCCGGCGGCGCAGGGCCGGGGCTACGGCTACGAATCGCTGCGCGCGCTGTGCGACTACGCCTTTACCACCGGCGGCGTCCGCCGCCTGACCGCCAGCGTCACCGCCGGCAACGAGGCGTCTAAGCAGTTGTTGCTCAAAGCCGGCTTCCGGCTGGAGGGGGAGTTGCGGGAGAACTACTGGCTGAACGGCCGCTGGCACAATGACTGGCTGTTCGGTCGGCTGCGTGGGGAGGGCGATGCGCCGTAGCGCACCGCCCGGCGTCAGTCTGGCTCAGAGGAACATCCCGCCCGAGACTTCCACGCGCTGCGCGTTCATCCACGCCAGCTCATCGCTGAGCAGGGCGGCGATGGCGTCGCCGATATCATCCGGCAGCCCGACGCGCCCCAGCGCGGTCTGGGCGGCGATATGCCGATTCACCTCGGCGTTATCGCGCACCACGCCGCCGCCAAAGTCGGTCTCGATGGCTCCCGGCGCAATGATATTCACCGAAATACCGCGCCCGCCCAGCTCTTTCGCCTGATAGCGGGTCAGGACCTCCATCGCCCCCTTCATCGCGGCGTAGGCCGCATAGCCCGGCAGGGCAAAGCGCGCCAGGCCGCTGGAAACGTTGAGGATCCGTCCCCCGTCCTGCAGGAGGGGCAGCAGCCGCTGGGTCAGGAAAAATGGCCCTTTGAACTGGATGTTCATCAGCTCGTCAAACTGCGCTTCGCTGGTCTCGGCGAAGGGGACGTTAAGGCCGATCCCGGCGTTGTTCAGTAAATAATCAAAGGTGGTTCGCCCCCACTTCTGCGCCAGCACCTGTGCCACCTCGCTGGCGAAAGCGTCAAAACTTGATATATCCCCGACGTTCAGCGCTAATGCTGCCGCTTTGACCCCTTTTTGCTCGATTTCTGCTACCACGTCGAGGGCCGCCTGGCGGTTGCTGTGGTAAGTCAGAAGAATATCGGTTCCCTTCGCCGCCAGCTTCAACGCGGCGTTTTTACCCAGACCGCGGCTGCCGCCGGTCACTAAAGCGATACGTTGTGTCATCAGAAAACCCCTTTCAGGTTGCGTTGTGATTGTGTTCTAGCTTATTAACTGCCAGTGAAACAATAAATACGCTACATTACGTTTTACTGTTTCATTCATAACAACAATAGGCGATCGGCATGGATAAAATTCATGCAATGCAGTTATTCATTCGCGTAGCGGATCTGGAGAGTTTTTCCCGCGCCGCCGAGACCCTGGCGCTGCCGAAAGGCAGCGTCTCGCGGCAGATTCAGGCCCTGGAAAGCCATCTTGGCGTGCGGCTCCTGCACCGTACCACCCGTCGGGTTCAGCTCACCCAGGATGGGATGGTCTACTACGAGCGGGCGAAGGATCTGCTGAGCAACCTCGACGAACTGGACGGCATGTTCCAGCACGATCCGGCGAGCATCAGCGGCCGGCTGCGGGTGGATATGCCGGTCGGTTTTGCTAAAAAACTGGTGATCCCTCATCTGCCGACTTTTTTACAGCAGTATCCGGGCATCGAACTGGAGCTGAGCAGCAGCGACCGGCTGGTGGACGTGATCCGCGAGGGGTTTGACTGCGTGGTACGCGTCGGCGCGCTCAAAGACTCAGGGCTTATCGCCCGCCCACTGGGCAAGCTGACGCAAATTAACTGCGCCAGCCCGGACTACCTTGCGCGATTTGGCTATCCGCAATCCCTTGAGGATCTGGCGGATCATGCCCTGATCCACTACGCCAGCACCCTCGGGGTCCGTCCCCCCGGCTTTGAGGTGGTGATCGATGGTGCGGTGCGCTGGGTAAAAACCGGCGGCATATTGACAGTCAACAGTACGGAAACCTATCAGGCAGCCTGTATCGCCGGGCTGGGGATCATTCAGGTGCCGCGTACCGGCGTGCGCGAGGCGTTACGCGCCGGCGACCTGACGGAGATCCTGCCCCAGTACCGCGCCGAGCCGCTGCCGGTCTCGCTTATCTACCCCCATCGGCGCAATCTCTCCCGTCGCGTACATCTGTTTATGGAGTGGCTGGGCGGGTTGATGAAAGATTATGTCGATTGATCCCCGCGGATGGTGAACGGGTGGCGGGTAGATGCGTTCCTGCAGGATACGCCATTTAAGGTATACTTTTTGCTGAATCTCGCGGTAAAAAAGGAAGAAATCACGTATGACGCCGGAAAACGACGATCGACGCCCACCACAGGAACCGGACACGCAGCCGGAGAAAAACAAAAGCCCCCTCGACGCTCTCAATGACACGGCCGTCGGGCAAAAAGCCAGCCAGGCGCTGAAGACCGTCACCGGAACGGCGGCCAAAGTGCAGCGCAATCCGGTGATCGCCCACTTACTGCGCGCCGCAGAACGTTTCAATGACCGGCTGGGCAATCAGTTCGGCGCGGCCATCACCTACTTCTCGTTCCTGTCGATGATCCCAATCCTGATGGTCTCCTTTGCCGCCGCCGGTTTCGTGCTGGCCTGGCACCCGACCCTGCTGCAGGACATTTTCGACAAGATTCTGCAAAACGTCAGCGACCCGACGCTGGCGGCGACGTTGAAAAACACCATCAACACCGCGGTGCAGCAGCGCACCGCCGTCGGTCTGGTCGGCCTGCTGGTCGCCCTCTATTCCGGTATTAACTGGATGGGCAATTTGCGCGAAGCGATCCGCGCCCAGTCGCGCGACGTCTGGGAGCGCCGGCCGCAGGACGAAGAGAAAATCTGGATAAAATACTTCCGCGATCTTATCTCGCTGATCGGTCTGCTGGTGGCGCTGATTATTACGCTGTCCATCACTTCTGTCGCGGGTTCCGCCCAGCAGTTGATTATCTCCGCGCTGTATCTCGACAACATTGAATGGCTGAAGCCCGCCTGGCGGCTGATCGGCCTCGCCATCTCGATTTTTGCCAACTATCTGCTCTTTTTCTGGATCTTCTGGCGGCTGCCGCGCCATCGTCCGCGGCGCAAAGCCCTGTTTCGCGGCACGCTTATCGCGGCGATTGGCTTTGAAATCATCAAAATCGTCATGACCTGGACGCTGCCGGCGCTGGTGAAATCCCCCTCCGGGGCGGCGTTCGGTTCGGTGCTGGGGCTGATGGCCTTTTTCTATTTCTTTGCCCGCCTGACGCTATTCTGCGCCGCATGGATCGCCACCGCGGAGTATAAAGACGACCGGCGGATGCCTGGCAAAACCCACCGTTAACGCATTGCGAGGATGAATTGAAGAGGCAAAATTCATCCTCGCGCTTTATTTCAGTAGATAAATCCACCCATTAACTTTTATTTAACTCAAAACTGGTTTTATCCTCTATCTTTTTAATTGTGTGAAGCATTTCATAGAACTATTTTCACTGGTGTAAAAATTATCCGCTTTTTGCCTGTTTTTTACCCATTCCCGGCGTTTGTTACAGATTGAAATGTCCCTGTGGCTGTGGCTATATGGCTTTTCGTTCGCGCAAAAATAAGAAAGATCTATGCAAGCCACAGCCACCACACTCGAAAACTCGCAGGAAACCGCCCCGGTCAATTCACGCAACAAAGTCGTTGTCGCCTCGCTCATTGGCACCGCCATTGAGTTTTTCGACTTCTACATCTATGCCACTGCCGCGGTCATCGTCTTCCCGCATATCTTTTTCCCGCAGGGCGATGCCGCCGCGGCCACCCTGCAGTCGCTGGCCACCTTCGCCATCGCCTTCGTCGCCCGGCCGATCGGCTCCGCGCTGTTTGGTCACTTTGGCGATCGCGTCGGCCGCAAGGTCACTCTCGTGGCCTCGCTGTTAACCATGGGGATCTCCACCGTGGTGATCGGCCTGCTGCCCGGCTATGAAAGCATTGGCATTGTCGCGCCGATGCTGCTGGCGCTGGCGCGCTTCGGTCAGGGGCTTGGCCTCGGAGGGGAATGGGGCGGCGCAGCGCTGCTGGCAACGGAAAACGCCCCGGCGCGCAAGCGCGCCCTGTACGGCTCCTTCCCGCAGCTGGGCGCGCCGATCGGCTTCTTCTTCGCCAACGGCACCTTCCTGCTGCTCTCCTGGCTGTTAACCGATCAGCAGTTTATGGAGTGGGGCTGGCGCGTGCCGTTTATCTTCTCCGCGGTGCTGGTGATCATCGGTCTGTACGTGCGCGTCTCGCTGCACGAAACGCCGGTCTTCGCCAAAGTGGCAGCGGCGAAAAAACAGGTCAAAATCCCGCTGGGTACCCTGTTGACCAAACACGTCCGCGTGACGGTGCTGGGCACCTTCATCATGCTGGCAACCTATACCCTGTTCTACATCATGACCGTCTACTCGATGACCTTCAGCACCGGCGCCGCGCCGAATGGCCTGGGCCTGCCGCGTAACGAAGTGCTGTGGATGCTGATGATGGCGGTGATTGGCTTCGGCGTGATGGTGCCTGTCGCCGGCCTGCTGGCGGACGCCTTTGGCCGTCGCAAGAGCATGATTGTCATCACCACGATGATTATTTTGTTCGCCCTGTTCGCTTTTAAACCGCTGCTGGGCTCCGGTAACCCGCTGCTGGTCTTCGCCTTCCTGCTGCTGGGTTTAAGCCTGATGGGACTGACTTTTGGCCCGATGGGCGCGCTGCTCCCGGAGCTGTTCCCGACGGAGGTGCGCTACACCGGCGCGTCGTTCTCCTATAACGTGTCGTCGATTCTCGGCGCCTCGGTCGCGCCGTATATTGCCGCCTGGCTGCAGGGCAACTATGGCCTGGCGGCGGTCGGCACCTATCTGGCGGCGATGGCGGCGCTGACGCTGATCGCCCTGCTGCTGACCCACGAGACCCGCCACCAGTCGTTGTGATCCTTCGCCCTGACGCCGCTGGCGTCAGGGCTCTCCCCTACTTTTTCATCTGTGACAAAATGGTCCGACACTGGTTGCTATCGCCCTCCGCCGGGGAGACCAGCGCCAGCAGCGCGGCAGCCGGCGTCACCAGGGTCGCCAGCGCCGCCGCTACCGCACCGCGGACAATCAGCGGCCCGGCCTTCACTCCCGCCTGCGGCGATTTAAAGGTGCCCCGTACATACAGCGGTGAACGCAGGGTGATCACCCGGAAGCCTTTGCTTTCCGGATCGATGGTCAGGTCCAGCTGCTCGGAGGCGAAGCTGGCGGTTCCGGTCACATTGATCAGCGCGTTTTCCGTATCGAAGGCAAAAATCTGCGGCCGGGCGACGCCGTTGGTCACGTCGATATTGGCCGCCGCACAGTTCACCCGAACTTCCTCATCACCAAAAATCTGGCCGATCAGGTAGTTACCGACGTTAAGACCGAGAATTTCCATCAGGTTACGACTGATCAGGCCGTCGTTCATCAGCAGTTTCAGGTTGCCATTACTGTTGCCGAGCAGGGCCGCCACCGAGTTGCCGCTGCCGCGCAGCTGAACATCGCCATTCATCTCGCCGAGGGTTTTCTGCATCATCTCGACGTTCGGCATCAGCGCCTTCAGCTTCAGGCGTCGCGCCTGCAGATTGGCCTCACCCTGCAGCGGCTTTTTATCGCCCTGCAAGTGTACGCTGCCGGCAATCGACCCGTTGGCCAGGCCAAAGCGCACCGGCTGCAGGCGCAGGTCGCCATCTTCCAGGATCACATGGGTCGACAGATCGCTGATCGGCAGGGTGCCGCCGTGCTCAATTCTCCGGCCCTTAAAGCGTACATCGGCATCCATCACCTGCCATTTATCGGTTTCAAAACGGTCTGCCGGCAGCACTTTACCCGCCGGCTGCGGTCGGTCGCCCGCCTGGCGCGCAGCGCCTTTCTTCGTCCCTTTGCCGGAATCGACGCCGATTAACGGCCCGAGATCCGCCAGCCGCAGCTGCTTCGACTCCATATCGCCGCTGAGTTTCGGCCGCGGTTTGCCGGTGGTATAGGTGAGGGAGCCATGAATGTCGCTATCGCCGATCCGACCATTAAAATCCTGGTAGTCAAAACGCATGCGGTTTTTCTGCTTAAAGTCGGCGCGCAGGCGGCCATCGGTAGAGAACGATGGCGTCTCCGGCAGCAGCACACCGGTCAGGTCGTAGAGATCGCGCAGCGAGTCGCCGGCGAATTTCAGCCGCAGGTCAATACCGCCGACGTTGAGCGGGTCGCTGACCGTGCCGCTGAATGCCACCCGGGTGTTGCCGGAGTGGAAGTCGCCCTGCAGCGGGAAAGGGGTGCTTGCGCTGCGCAGGGCCAGCATGCCGCCGATTTTACCGTTGCCGGTGACCGGCTGGTCCTTGTAGCGGCCCTTCAGCGACAGGCCAAAGACATAGTCACCCACTTTCGCCGCGCTATGCCGATCCTTCGTGCCGGTCACTTCGCTGAACGGCAGCGGTTTGCCGAGGGGATCGACAAGGATGGTGATATCGCTGCGGGTGATCTTGTCATCAATGGCGATAGTCCCGCGGTCAAAGAGAATATTATCGAGGCGAAAGGACCAGCTGGAGGGCGCGTTGTCGCCCGACGTACGCTGATCGCCAGCCAGCTGAAAGGTCCAGTTATTATTGTCTTCCGCCAGGCGGATCAGCCGCACGTCGGGCTGTTCCAGCTTGATCCACGGCAGGTACACCGTTTTGCTCAGCAGCGCCAGCGGGGCGAGGGTCGCCTCCACCCGCGGCAGGTGGATCATAGTCACCTGGGGGATGGCCGGCGGGTTGCCCAGCACGATATCTTCCGCGTGCACATGGGGCCACGGGATCCAGCTGCGCCAGCCGCGCTCGTCCGGCTGCCGCTCCCAGACCACGCCGAGATCGCCGCGGATGGCGAACGGGCGGTTAAGTTCGGCGGACACTTTCTGATTGATCGTCGGCTTCAGCCGGTTCCAGTCAAAGGTGGCCAGCACGATAAAGAAGAGAACGATCAGCAACAGTATCGTTCCTGTGATGATAACCAACGTTTTACGGGTTCTGCTCATCCCTACTCCGCTCCTTTTGCATCACGTCAGTCCTGAATATAGTCAAAACGCGGCGTTTATCCTGGAAATGCGCTTTTCGTCACATTACGCGCGTCAGGTCAAAAAAATAATGGAACGATGTTTTAATATGATTGACCAGCAAAACAGCGCAGCGCACACTAGCGTTTATATCGATTCCATTGCAGGTTCTGGCTATGTCTAAAAAAATTGCCGTTATTGGCGAATGCATGATTGAGCTGTCAGAGAAGAACGGGGCCGTTAACCGCGGCTTTGGCGGCGATACCTTAAACACCTCGGTCTATATCGCGCGGCAGACCGATGCCAGCGCACTGAGCGTCCACTATGTCACCGCGCTGGGAACCGATGCGTTCAGCCAGCAGATGCTCGACAGCTGGCAGCAGGAAAACGTCAACACCGATCTTATCCAGCGGATGGCCGACCGCCTGCCGGGGCTGTATTACATTGAAACCGATGACACCGGCGAGCGCACCTTCTACTACTGGCGCAACGAGGCGGCGGCAAAGTTCTGGCTGGAGAGCGATCGCGCGGCGGCGATTTGCGAAGAGCTGGCCACTTTCGACTATCTCTATCTGAGCGGCATCAGTCTCGCCATTCTCAGCCCGGCCAGCCGCGACAAGCTGTTCACGCTGCTGCGTGAGTGCCGCGCCAACGGCGGCAAGGTGATCTTCGACAACAACTATCGTCCACGCCTGTGGGCCAGCCAGGCGGAGACGCAGCAGGTCTATCAGGAGATGCTTGCCTGCACCGATATCGCGTTTCTGACGCTCGATGATGAAGACGCGCTGTGGGGGGAAAAACCGGTTGCTGAGGTGATCGCCCGCACGCATGCCGCCGGCGTGGAAGAGGTGGTGGTGAAGCGCGGGGCGGATGCCTGCCTGGTCTCGGTTAGCGGGCAACCGCTACAGGAAGTGCCGGCTGTCAGGCTGGCCAAAGAGAAGGTGGTGGATACCACCGCCGCCGGAGACTCCTTCAGCGCCGGCTACCTGGCCGTTCGCCTGACCGGCGGCGATGCTGAATCCGCCGCCAAACGCGGACACCTGACCGCCAGCACGGTGATCCAGTATCGCGGGGCGATCATCCCGCGGGAAGCGATGCCGCAGTAATTCTCCGCAGGAAGCGCTCTCCGGCCGCCGCTGGCGCGCCGGAGAGGCGTTAGTTACTGCCCTGGCGGGATGTCGCTGGCCTCGCTGTGGGCGTCAACTGTATCAGCGCTGCCGCTGACCGCCGCGGCCGCCGGATTCGGCGCCATCAGTTTTTCCCACGTGGCCTGCAGCTCCTTCATGTTGTATTCCGGTTCGCCTTTCGGCTGCTGTAGCACCAGCGCCATATCCTGGGACAGCTGCTGACGCAGGTACTGATTCAGCATGTCTACCGTCAGGGAGTTGAGGAACTCCTGGCGCAGCTTCTGATACTGCTCCGGCGCGATATCCACCACCTGATTCTGCAGGGAGCGCATGCGCTGGCTCATCAGAATATCGGTGTCAGTGCGCGCATAGGTGGCAAACAGCCTCTGCAGCTCGAGGCTTTTCTGGGCGATAAGCGCGTCAAACTCCTCCTGCGGCAGGCCGTTGTCCCGCACTTTCGCCAGCTCGCGCGAGACCACGCTCAGGTTGTTGTTCAGACGCTCGCCCGGCGATTCGATGTTGATCGCGCACTGCGCGCGCTGATAGAGCACCCGGCAGTCAAAGCCAAGACCAATATCCTTCACGTTATTTTTGCTCAGGCTCTGCTGCACGTGCCAGAACAGCGCTTCGCGGGCGAGGTCGTCGCGCCAGTAGCGCTGCAGCGCCGCGGAGTCGCGGATTGGCTGCCAGGGCGCATCCCACATGATGGACAGTTTGTCCTGACGCACCGCGCTGGTCATGATGCTGACCGGCACGGTAGGCAGTGGCGATAAGGTCGGCACCGCCGCGGGCGTTTCCCGCTTGCCCTTCAGATCGCCGAAGGTTTTGCTGATTTGCTCAGCGACGCTGCGGCTGTCGACGTTACCGACCACAATCAGCGTCATGGCGTCGGGGGTGTACCATTTATGATAAAAGTCTTTCAGCTGCGCCACGTCTATCGGCTGCTTCAGCGGCGCGGCAGGATCATGGCCCAGCATGGTGGACCCTTTCAGGCGGTAGCGCCACCAGCCCTCTTTGGTATCCAGCGGCCACGTCGCCACCATGTCGCTGCCCTGCAGCGCATGATTGATCGATTCAGGCGTAATGGTCAGCTTACCGCTGGCGTCCGCCAGCCAGCTCAGCGCCTCTTTCAGCAGATCGTTGCGGTTATTGGGCAGACTGAGATTAAACATTGTGTAATCGTAGGAGACGATGGCCGGCGGCAGAGGACGCTTCGGGTCAATACTCTGCTGCCATAAAGAGCGCGCCTGCATCGTCGGCAGGCTGCCGCTTTGCGTCAACGCCAGGCGAGGAACAAAGCGGCTGAAACCACTCTGCTGAGTGCTTTCGCTCAGCGAGCCAATATTCACGGACAGACGGACTTCAATACGGTCGCTGGGACGCTGCGGCGTGGCCAGCACCTGCCACGTCAAACCATTCGCTAAGGTCCCTTGTTGCCAGGCCGGATCAGGCTGGAGCGCTTCTGCCTGCACATAACCGGCCGCCGCTACCATCAGCAAACCGCCCGTTAAGAGTTTAATTGTTGTGCCCTGCATGTGAACCCCTGATGAACATTCCTGGTTACAACAGCACCCCACTGACGGGCTGCCGAAAAAAAGTGAGAGTGAAATACGTCGGTTAGACCACACGGAGACGAAAATGTCGCATGACAACGCAAAATAATCATTTCGTGTCATTTCCGCCAAGCGGAAATGACCTCTAATTATGCGCAGGAGCCCGTACTCCAGCAAGGGAGTACGGGCCTAAGAGGAGGATTTAAGAGGATAATTCGTGCGATTTGTTCGCTGGAACACGGTTATTCAGAACATCATCCATCTGTTTGGCATCGAGTTCTTTGACCCATTTGGCCACCACCACCGTAGCGACGCCGTTACCCACCAGGTTGGTCAGCGCACGGGCTTCGGACATAAAGCGGTCGATACCGAGGATCAGCGCCAGGCCCGCCACCGGCAAATGCCCGACGGCGGAGATGGTCGCCGCCAGCACGATGAAGCCGCTGCCGGTCACCCCCGCCGCCCCTTTCGAGGAGAGCAGCAGCACCACCAGCAGGGTGATCTGATGGAAAATATCCATATGGCTGTTGGTCGCCTGGGCGATAAAGACCGCGGCCATCGTCAGGTAGATGGAGGTGCCATCGAGGTTGAACGAATAGCCGGTCGGGATCACGAGGCCCACCACCGATTTGCGGCAGCCCAGCTTCTCCATCTTGTCGAGCATTCTCGGCAGCGCTGATTCTGACGAGGAGGTTCCCAGCACAATCAGCAGCTCCTCACGGATATAGCGGATAAATTTGAAGATGCTGAAGCCGGTAGCCCGGGCGATACTCCCCAGCACCACCACCACGAACAGAATACAGGTGATGTAGAAGCAGATGATCAGCTGCCCCAACTGCACCAGGGTGCCGACGCCATATTTACCGATGGTAAAGGCCATGGCCCCGAAAGCGCCAATCGGCGCCAGGCGCATGATCATATTGATGATGCCGAAGATAACCTGGGAGAAGCTTTCAATGACGTTGAAAATCAGCTGGCCCTTGCTGCCCAGACGGTGCAGGGCAAAACCAAACAGGACGGCAAACAGCAGCACCTGCAGAATGTTGCCGCTGGCGAAGGCGCCAATGACGCTGCCCGGGATCACATCCAGTAAAAAGGCCACCACCCCCTGGTCTTTCGCCTGCTCAGCGTACACCGCCACCGCTTTCGCATCGAGCGTTGACGGGTCGACGTTCATCCCGGCGCCAGGCTGCACCACGTTGACGATAATCAGACCGATAATCAGCGCGATGGTGCTGACCACTTCGAAATAGAGCAGCGCCACCGCCCCGGTACGGCCGACGGCTTTCATGCTTTCCATCCCGGCGATCCCCGTCACGACGGTACAGAAGATAACCGGAGCAATCACCATTTTAATCAGCTTAACGAAGGCGTCGCCGAAGGGTTTCATTTGCGCGCCCAGTTCCGGGTAAAAATGGCCCAGCAGAATACCGATCGCTATGGCCGTCAGAACCTGGACATAGAGGCTTTTAAAGATAGAGGTTTTCATAGGGTGTCCTTTGGGAATAACCACAGAGCAAGAAGGGATATTTGACGTCTGTGGCTTAAAAATAACACCCTGGAAACATTTCAGAAATAACTAACGCCGAAAGTGCAACGCAATTGTTAAAATCTTTGAGCTGACTCGCACAAGTCAACAAAACATTTACAAATTTTCATCCTCACGAACCGGGGAGAGATAGCGCGCGCTGAATGCCTCCAGCGGCAAAGCGCAACCGAACAGATGGCCCTGGAGCACCTCGACGCCCGCGGCTTGCAACCAGCGGTACTGGGCGTCGTTCTCCACCCCTTCCGCCACGATACGCAGCGACAGGCCGCGCGCGAGCTGGATCATCGCCGGCACCATGCTGACATCCTCCGGCAGCATATCGATGAATACTTTATCGATTTTCAGAATATCCACCGGCAGAGCTTTCATCTGCTGCAGCTGGTGCAACCCGGCATAACCCATGCCAAAATCATCCAGCGCAATCTGTACCCCGGCCTCGCGCAGCGGTCGCAGCCGCGCCAGCACATCCTGGGGATCGTCCATCCGGCAGCTCTCCGTCACCTCGAGGATGAGGGTGCCCGGGGCAATGCGGTAGCGGGCGATCAGCTTCAGCATCTCCTCACCACGATCGTGTTCCAGCAGCTGGAGCAGGGAAACATTGACCGACAGCGGCAGCATAATCCCCTGGCTTTGCCAGGCCGCCAGCTGGCGGCAGGCCTCTTCCATCACCCAGTAGCCGACCGGGATAATCAGCCCGCAGGACTCAATGCGCTCAATCAGCGACGGCGGTAGCGACCAGCTGCCATCCGCCTGCCGCTGGCGCAGCAGCACTTCGGCGCCGCAGATCTCGCCGCTGGCGCAGGCCACCTGCGGCTGCAGCCAGATAGCGAACTGCTGGTTGTCGAGGGCGGTCATAATGTCGTGCTCTTCCATCAGACGGCGCTGAGCCTTTTCCATCTGCTCGGGATCGAAGAACTCAATCTGGTTTTTGCCTTTACGTCGTGCGGTGACGGCAGCCGACACCGCGCGCCGGTAAAACTGCTCGGCGCTGAGCCCGGCGTGGAACATGGCGATCCCGACGCTGGCGTAGGGGCGCAGCTGCAGCCCATGCAGCGGCAAACGCTCATTAATAATAGTGAGCACTTGCTTACTTAACGTCACCGCCTGCCACGGTTCGGCAAGGCCATCGGCAAGAATCGCGAAGTCATACCCGCTCACCTGAGCCAGCACCATTTGCGGCGGAATGGCGGCTCGCAGCTTCTCCACCAGCGTCAGGAGCAGCATTTCGCGCTGGCTCTCCTTGAGGACCCCGGCGGCATCCTGCAGGGTTTCGCAGGCGACGACGATTAGCGCGGCGCTCTGGTGGCGGGCCACCGTCTGCTCCAGCATCGCCAGCAAAAAGGCTTTATTCGGCAACTCTGAGACCGGGAAGCGGGTCGACTGGATGGACAGTTCATCATGCTGGCGCACCAGGCTCTGCTGGTTGCGGTTATAGCTGCGCACCAGCATGCCGATCTCGTCGTCATGGTGCAGGCGCGGGAGCGTTAGCTGATGGCCAAGACGATCCTGCTGGGAGAGATCGTTCAGCTCGCGGGCGATACGCCGCAAGGGGCGCACCATCAGCCGGTTGATGCACCAGGTGAGCGCCACGGTCAGCATCAGCACCAAAAGTAAGTAAGCCGTCACTAACGTGGCAAGGGCGCTCATGACGAATTTATACATACGGTATGAATCCGCCTGCAGCACCAGGTAGGCCAGCGGCTGGGGGTTAGCCGGCCGTTCCAGCGAATAAATAGGCAGCGAAATCTGCACCGGCAGCTCAAACAGCCGGGTGACGGTCACCGGCACCGGCCGCTCGGGGATAAATCGCATCCGCAGCGCCTGGAACTGGTTCGGCAACACCACATCCGCCCGGCTGACGATGCCAGCAGGCTGGATACGGCTTAAAATGGCTTCCGCTTCCGGAATATCGGCTTTCAGAATAGCCGCAGACAGCGGTTCGCGAACGGATCGCGCGATACTTTCTAACTGCGTGGCCGTGGTAAAGCGACTCTGTTGCACAAAGTGAAACAGCAAAATAGTGCAAAAAACCAATACAAAGGCCATGGACACGCTCGCGACCATCGCCATCTGTTTGATTGTAAGTGAACGGCTGACGCGCAACGGTGTTCTCCACTGATACTGAATACATACCCGGTATCAATCCTTCAATGCCGGTCGTTTCAGGCTGATTATATACTCAAATCCTTCGCCCACGCCCGCGAGGGATGAAGTGACGGGATATTTCCGTGCGGTGGCGCAGACGCCGGGGAAATCGCCCCGGCGGCCGACGGTGGGCAATGCCTCACGAGTATACGCGAAGCGCGTCGTGGAGTGGCGCTCTGTGACGTAATTCAGCCTATTCTGCTACCAGTCGGCGTAGGGCACCAGCGGCTGGGGCGGCATATCCAGATCCCCCTGCCAGCCGGCCGCCGAGTAGCGGACGTAAAGCAGCGCATGGCTCGGGGTATAATCCTTCGCCTGCTGAATATCGACCGCGGCGCCGACGAACCAGTTGCTGGTCACCCGCCGCTCCACCAGCGCCCTGGCGGTGTAACCGAATCCCTGGCTGCTGCTCCCCTCCTCCGTCAGCTCGCTGGCGCGCTGGCGGTAGTCGGACGGGATCAGGTTCAGCAGCGGATAACGGGGTTGCGTCTGGGTGCGCGAATGGGACCATGACACCGACCCGCCGAGCTCCCAGGACCAGTTCTCGGTACGCTGACGCCAGGTCACCGGCACGGCGAATGAGAGATACTCCTGCGGGCTGTAATAGCCGCCCTGGCCGAGGGTGTAACCGCTGAGATCTTTGTCGTAGTGCCAGATCATATTGTTGAGGCCGACGGTGACGCGACGATTATTCTCGTTGATGACCTTGTAGTAGTACCCGGTCATCCAGCGCACGCGCCAGTTATCCGCCACGTTTTTACCGGTCAGCGAATCGGCCCCCAGCGAGGACCAGATGCCGTGCGCTTCGCCCCGGTCATAGCTGAGGCTCAGGCCGCCGCCGTCGGCGCGGACGCCGCCCCAGGTGGTGCCGGTATGGCTGCTGCTGTCTTTCTGCCCGCCAAAGGAGAGCAGCGAGCTGGAGATGGGGCGCCGGTGGACGTTGACCGTGTACCCCACCGGCCCGACGTCGCTGCTGTAGCTCAGCCCCCCCACCACATCGACGACATTGAAGCCCATCGGGGTGGTGCCGATATCGCCGCTCCAGGTGTCATTCTTCCAGCCGACCGCCACGCTGGCCCCGCTGTCGGTCTGGTTTTTACTGCCGCTGGTACAGGCGATCTCCCCGCAGGTGCCCCAGCTGGGCGAGTAGCTCCCGTCGCTGTGGGTGGAAAAGCTGCCGGCATCCATATTGACCAGATCGGTGCGGAAGAACATCCGGCCATCCGCCAGCGGAGCATCCACCTGCAGCATGGTGGTATGCGCCTTCAGGTCGGAATAGCCGCCGGTGCCGCTGGAACCCCAGAAGTCGTGTTCCAGGGTGACGTTCAGATCCTGCTGGCGATAAAGATCGGCGGCATCGCTACGGATCCCGCGCTTCAGCCAGTCATCCCGGCTGTCGTTGCGCGTCAGCCGCGTAAAGGTATCGTTATCCTGCGGCTGCGCGGGGGTGATGCCGGAGGCCACCATCGCCTCCCGGTAGTGCGTCAGCGCCTGCTGCGGCGCCCCGGTCTGGGTGGCAAAGCGCGCGGCATCGCGCAGCACCAACGCGCTCTCCATCGAGGGCGGCTGCGCCTTCGCCTGCGGCACAATCTGGTTAAAAATCTGTTGGGCATCAGCGGTATCGCCAAGGCCGGCTCGCGCCAGCGCGACCCGACGCTGCATATTCATGGATTCGGTCTCTGCGCCTTTCAACTGCATGACCTGCGCCCGGGCGGCCTGTTTATCGCCCTCGGCCAGGTAGACTTCCGCAAGGCCGAGGCGCGCATCGCCATTGTCGGCCTCCTGGCGCAGCACCCGCTGATAGTCGGCAATCGCCGTCTGGCTGTCGCCGCGCTGCTGCGCCCAGTCGGCGAGCGTCAGGTCATAGCGCACCGAGTCGGGCTGCCGTTGGATAAGGGCGATCGCCTGCGCTTCGTTACCGCTGTCGCGCAGCTGGTTGGCCTGGCGCAGCACCCGGTCGCTTTGCAAACGCGCTTCGAGCTCACGAATATTATCCGTCCACGCGCTGCGCGGCAGAGCGGCGATTTGCGCCAGGGCCAGATCGTCCTGGTCGTTCCCCGACAGGTAGAGCCCCGAGGCGTAGACCCGTTCAGCATCCTGCGGCTGGCGGTTGACCATCGCCCGCATCAGCGCGTCGGCCTCCTGGCGTTCACCGGCGCTAACCAGATCGCGCGCCAGACGGTAGGTTATCCACACGCTGTCCGGATCCAGCGCCAGGCGCCGACGCTGGACTTCCGCCGCCTGCGCCCAGTTGCCCTGACTTTCCAGGGCCTGCGCCTGTTTCTCCAGCCGGTCGTTGGTCAGACTGCGCTCAATATCATCGATGCTCCGCCGCTGAGCGGGAGGGAGGCCGGCGATCCAGGCGCTGGCTTTCTCCGGCGATTCGGCGCGATAGAGGTTGGCCAGACCGCGCACCGCCAGATTATTACCGCGATCCAGGCGCAACGCCTGCTGGTAATAGCGCTCCGCCGCTGCCGACTCTTTGCGCGCCGCCGCGACGTCCCCCAATCCCAGCACGGCATAACTGTCGGTGCGATCGACCCGCTGCGCCTGGGCATAATAGTGCTGCGCCTGCGAAAGCTGGCCGGCCTTCAGGGCGTTATCCCCCTGCTTGATCAGTAGCCAGTAACGGTTGGTTTGTAGCAGGCTGTCCCATTTGCCGCGGTTCGGGCTGTCGGGGTCCATGGCAATCGCTTTATTGAGCTGCGCCACTGCCCGCGCGCGATTGCCGCGCTGGGAATAGGCCTGGCCGAGGGCGCCCACCGCATCGCTGTCGCGGCTGTCGGCCTGAACGGCTTTCTGCAGATCCGCGACCGCCTGCGAGGCATTCCCGGACTTGACCGCCGCCAGCCCTTCCGAGCGGGCGCGGAAGGTCGGATCCTGCAGCTGCGCCTGCTGCTGGTCGAGCAGAACGCGGGCGTTCGCCGCCACCGAGCCGGTGGGAAACTGCAGGAGAAATTGCTGCAACGCCTGCACGCTGGCCTTGCTCACCGGCATGCTTTTCACTTCACTGAACCACATGTCGGCGGCGATGCCGCGTCCTGAGGCCGAGCGGGCCATCTCCGCCAGATAGGCAAACCCTTCCTGCGGTTTGTTATCGGCAAACATCTGCTTCGCCAGCGAAGTCAGCAGGCTGACGTTGCCCGGCGCGCTGGCGTTCAGCTTTTTCAACTGGCTGACGCCTTCGCTATGGCGAGCGGGCAGGCGCGCCACCAGCGTCCAGTATTCAATGGCGACGTCAACGTCATCCGGCACCCCGCCGTACAGTTTTTCATAGGCGGCGATGGCTTCATCGACCTTCCCGGCCACGCCCAGCAGTCGCGCCTGCTGCAGCGCCTGCCGGCCCTCGCCGGTGTTGCTTTTCATCTCATTGCGCGACGCCTTCAGCTCCGGGGAGTCCGGCGCCAGCTTCGTCAGTCGTTCCAGCTCTTTTTGCGCCCCGGCGGCATCCCCCTGACGCAGCAGGTAGCGCATCCGCGCGGCAATCAGATCCGGGTTGTTGGGATCAATCAGCTCCAGGCGGTACAGCGACTGGCGCACCAGGTCTTCACGATTACTGGCCTCGCCAAGGCGGACCTGCTCCAGCAGATGCTCCTGGGCAGGCGTCGTCGCCGCCTGCGCTAACGGCAGCAGCGCCACGCCGAGGGACAGCGTGAGTAAACTTAGTGAGAGCTTGCGCATTCCTGGTTCCAGTCAGGTTGTAATTCGCCACCCGCAGTGAAACGAAAACGGTGTTGATCCCAACCCTGGCCGAACAGCGTCAGAACTGCGCTGTAGTAGGCATCCGCGCCGGGATAGTTATCGGCGACGCGCTGGCGTTGCACCGACCGGGCCTCGTCGTCCTGTAAAAACGGTAGCATCACCGCGGAGAAGCCCACGGGCCCCTGGCCGCTGGTTTTGCCGGTGGCGATATTCACTTTCTCCGGCGGTACCCCCTGCTCCGTGGTCTGCGCCGCCATCGGCGCGAAGCGTTGCAGCAGTCGCGCTTTCTGCTTATCGCCATCATGGAGCATGCCCACCCACAGGTAGACGCGAATCGCGTCATAGCTGCCGATCAGCGGCTTTTCGGTTTTCAGCTGCCAGCCTTTCCCTTTCTCATAGCGCACCCAGTCCGGGGTAAAGCCTTTCGGCGCGGTCTCCAGCAGCAGGCGCAGGTTGCTGTCGCGCAGGGCAGGCCACGGCGCGCCAAAACGCACAAAGTAGGTGGCCAGCTGCGGCGGAAGATAGCTGGGGTTAAACCGCCAGCCGCTGTCATCGGCAAAACCGACTTTTCCCGGCAGCAGCATCGTGCCAAGGCCGGGTACCGCCACCGTCTCTTCCTCGACAATCCGCGCCAGCAGCGCTTTTCCGGTCTCGGTGTACTGCGGCTGCTGCCACAGGCGGCCCGCCTCCAGCAGCGCCCAGGCTATCCACAGATCCGAGTCGGACGCCGAATTGCTGTCCAGCAGGGTCCACTGCTCATCGTCCTTTTTGCCCCACAGCCAGCCCGGCAGATGTTGTCGCAGGTCGCCTTCCGCCAGGTTGTTCTGCGTCCAGGTCAGCAGTTTGTCGAACCCCGCGCGATCGTTGGCGGCCAGGGCGAAAAACAGGCCATAGCTCTGTCCTTCCGAGGTGGAGATTTTGCGCGCATCGCTGGGGTCAATCACCCGTCCCTCAGGGCTGACGTACGCTTTTTTAAACTGCTCCCAGGCGGGCCACTGGCAGGCGGCGCTCACCGGGCCCGCCGCCAGCAGCAGCGCGGAGAGCACCGCGCCACAAAGTACTTTCATCATGGTTTATTCATCATCCAGGCTAAGACGGCGGCGACTGATGATGCGCAGCATGCGCCACAGCACCCACGCCAGCAGCACAATACTGATAGCGGCGAAGATCGCCAGCAGTATCGGGTGGTTAGAGAGCGCGAACCAGATGCGCTCGAACCAGGGCAGATGACCCACGTAGTAGATATCCCCTACCCGCAGACTGTTGACGCCGGACTCGCGGATCACCGCTACCGAGCCAAACATTGCTGCCCGCTTACCGCTGTCGTTGAGGGCGTTGGTCAGCAGTTCATTACCGCGCGGGCTGTCGGCCAGCAGGGCCACCACGCTGCGCTGATCGTTATACGGCGACTGGAAGCCAATCACCGCCGCCATCGGCCCGGAAGAGGTAATGTCGGTGCGGGTATTGGGCGTGCGGGCATCGTCATCGGGATAAATGCTCGCCAGGTCATAGTGGCGCATCGGCATTTTCACCCAGCTTTTGGTCGCCTCGACCAGCAGGTTGATTTTGGTGTCGTCCTTGAGGGACGACGGGATCGCGCCGATCAGCAGCAGATCCGCATCTTTGTTCTTGATCTGGTTGCCATCGTCGGTCATCTGCAGATTAATCGCCGCCAGACCGGTCTGCGAACCGATACCGCCCAGCGCCTGCAGCAGCGTCGCCACCTGGCCCTGGGTCGGCGCTTTCGGCACCACCACCAGCGTGTCGGAGAGGTCGGCCATACGGCTGTAAGGGAAGCCCGCATTGGCAAAGACGCGCAGGTCCGGCAGGGCGATAAAGTGATAATACTTCGAGAAGTCGATGGTCGAATCGTCGCCAATCACCACATGGTTCTGCACCGGCTGGAAGGTAATACAGTTGTCGATGGAGCCGCCCGGCATCGGGTTCATGTACTGGAAGTCAAAGCGCAGCTGGTTGACCGCCCCGAGACGCAGCGCGGGGATGGTGACCTCTGATTTGCCGTCCAGCAGCCCCTGCAGCACCGGCAGGCGCAGGATCAGTTTGTTCACGTCCTGAGCGCTGTTCAGGCTGAACGACTGCAGGAACTGGTCGTTGAGGCTGATATCCATCCGCGAACTGTCCTTCACCGGCGGCATGGTGTAGCGATATTTCAGATCCATATCGATGCCGTTGGCCCGCAGCAGATAGAGATCCGGCGGCAGATTAAGCGCCACGGTGATGGCATCCGGCACCAGCCCGCTGGACTGCAGCTGTTGCTCATAGGTTTTCAGCTCAGCGAAGGTGACCGAGCGGTCGGTGCGCACCCAGTTCGGTGCGTCGTAAGGCTGACGCGGCTGCAGGGTTTTGATGCCGTCCACGGTGACGCTGCTGCCGCGGAACAGAATATTGCCCTGGGCAATCCCCTTCGCTGCCAGCAGCAGGTCGTTATCATCGCGGCCGAAAATTACCAGCAGCTTGACGTAAGGATCGTTCGGGTTGTCGATCATTTCGATGGTCGGCGCCTTGACCGGCGGATGATCGCGCAGGAAGTCCGGGCGCTTGTCGTTGGTGGCGAAGACGATGGCGTTACGATCCGGCAGTTCGTTGAAATAGACCGGGAACTGCTGGCCGCGCCAGCCGGCCTTGCTGCCGAACCAGGAGGCGACAATCGCCGCCGCCTGCTGCTGGGCCACCGCTGGCGAGCCCGGGAAAATCATCGGTAGCGTCAGCGGGCGGTTATCGCGCGGATCGTAGAACGGCACCGGGAAGTGTGACAGATCGTTATGCACCTTCAGCGACTGGTAGGTGAGATCCAGATAGCTTTCGCGCCCGACGTCCAGCCACAGCGTGCTGCTGGCGGGGTTTTCGCAGACATCGCGGTAGTGACCGACAAACTCCAGCCGTACGCGGTTGAAGTCGGTGATGTACAGCGGGTCAATCGGCAACTGCGCGCGGATCTTTTTCCCCAGCTGCTCTTTGGTCACGGGCAGGACGCCCATCAGCTCATCGTTGAGATAGACTTTCAGCTGCGACTGCACGGGCAGCAGCGAAGGCGATGGGGTGTATTCCAGGTTGAGCAGCGCGTTGGCGACCAGCTCATCGCTGCGCATGCCGAATTCGACCGACGCGTCAGGCCGTGAGCCGCGCAGCACGATGCTGCCGGGCGGCGGCGCGATGGTGGCAAAAGTCAGCTTCACCTCCCGCTGCGGGACGTTCTCGGCCACCGCCGCCGGGGCGGTCGGTTCGGCAAGGGCCGCCGTTGGCTCGCCCACCACGATCGGCGCGCCCGGGGTCGCTACCTGCGGCTGAACGCCAGGGGCGGCGTTCGCCACGACGGCTGGCGCCGCATAAGAGGCCAGCGGATACCAGCTGCACATGCCCACCGCTACTGCACACATCCAGGAAAGTTTTCTTTTCATCGCATTATCATCATTGTTGAGCCATTGCCGGGTCTGCGGAGAGCGTCGGCGCGGCGCGTTCAGGGCGTCGGGGTACAAACGACACTATCCAGGCCACCAGCGAAGTGAGCGCGCGGAAAACCACCTTCACCGACGGCGGCGAAAACTCCGCCAGGTGACGATAGCCACGGAAGCCCAGCTTGAGGATATCCAGCAGGCTTTCCATCGGCTTGTCTTCCGGGAAGCTATCCTGCCAAAGCGCCCACGTATCAGCGCGGGCAAACGTACACTGCACAAAATCGATATGCTGTTGGTTGGTCAACGGCAGTAGCTGGAGCCCCACCTCGCTGCCGTTGACCCGCGCGACCCTTACCGGGAAGGCATATTCCTGCTGTCCTCGTTTGAGCAACAGCCGGGCGTTCTGGCCTTCCAGCACCTGCGCGTCGCCGTGAATTTTGATCCCCAGCCCGCCGTCGGAATAGTCGTGAACCGTGCAGGAGAACAGATGGCCATCTTCGCGGGCAATCGCCGCCGGCATGCTCATTTCGACACGATGCGAACGGCGAACCTGCTTGCTTTCGACCGAGACCGCCACCGCGCCGCCAAGAATAATCAGGTTGTAGAACACCCAGACAATACTCACCCAGACGGTGAGAATTTCGTTTTCCGGGCCATACATAAATCGCCAGATCCCCACCGCGACGCCGACCAGATTGAGCAGTACAAGGTAGATATAGGGCCGGGAGATCACCCAGTCGACATACTCTTCTTCCACCAGCCCGCCCTTCGCGGTGACGTTGAACTTACCTTTATGCGGGTTAATCAGCGCCACAAAGGTGGGCGGCGCGATATACCAGGCCAGCACCGTCTCGTAGATTTCACTCCAGAACGAATGGCGGTATTTGCCCTGAATCTTCGAGTTGGTCAGGCTGGCGTGGATCATGTGCGGCAGCACGAACAGCGCGATCATCAGCGCGGGCGCATAAATGATATAGGCATGGAGCAGCAAAAAGGCCAGCGGCGCCGTGAGGAAGATGAGGCGCGGAATACCGGAGAGGAAGTGGAGCATGGCGTTGGCGTAGCAGACGCGTTGCGCCAGCTTCAGGCCTTTGCCAAACAGCGGGTTATCGAGCCGGAAAATCTGCACCATCCCGCGCGCCCAGCGGATGCGCTGGCCGATATGCGCGGACAAACTCTCCGTCGCCAGCCCCGCCGCCTGCGGGATCCGCATATAGGCTGAGGTGTGTCCCCGCCGGTGCAGACGCAGAGAGGTATGGGCATCTTCGGTTACCGTTTCGACGGCTATCCCGCCAATCTCATCCAGCGGGCCGCGACGGATAACGGCGCAGGAGCCGCAGAAGAAGGTGGCGTCCCACATGTCGTTCCCGTCCTGCACCAGGCCGTAGAACAACGTCCCTTCGTTCGGCGTTTTGCGAAAGCGGCCAAGGTTGCGCTCAAAGGGATCGGGCGAGAAGAAGTGGTGCGGGGTCTGCATCATCGCCAGCTCTTTCTCTTTCAGGAACCAGCCCATGGTCATCTGCAGAAACGAGCGCGTTGGCACATGGTCGCAGTCAAAGATCGAGACGAACTCCCCTTTAGCGTATTTCAGCGCATTGTTGATGTTACCGGCCTTGGCGTGCTCGTGGCTGGTACGGGCGATATAGTGCACCCCGACATCTTTGGCAAACTGGCGAAACGCTTCCCGTCCGCCATCGTCGAGGATCCAGATGTTCAGCTTGTCCTTCGGCCAGTCGATGCCCTGCGAGGCGTAAATGGTGTTTTTCACCACGTTGAGATCTTCGTTATAGGTGGGGACGAAGATGTCCACGGTTGGCCACAGATCCATGTCCTCCGGCAGCGGCACCGGCTGGCGGTTCAGCGGCCAGACCACCTGGAAGTAGCCCAGCACCAGCACCACCCAGGCGTAGGTCTCTGCGAACAGCAGAATGATCCCGCACACCAGGCTTACCGGGTCGTTCCAGTTCAGCGTCGAGGTATAGCGCCACCAGATATAGCGGCACGACACCGTCAGCGACAGCACGATAAGCATCAGCGCCGAGAAACGCCCCGGGATGCGGCGCACCAGCAGCGCCACGCCCCACAGCAGCATCAGGAAGATAAACTGCGACAGCGGGTTAAAGGGCTGCGTAATACACATTAGCGCCAGCACCAGCGAGCAGAAGGTCACCCCCCCAAGGATCGCCCGGCGCAGCTTCGGATTAAGGTGCGCCAGCTCTTTCTGTTTATCCAGATGGCCGGTGCGGGCATTCACCTGTTCAGGCAATTTTTCCAGCCATTGCGTATAGCGACCGTGCACCCCTTCCAGGGCCGCCAGCGAGCGCCAGTTGACCTTTTTTTCCGGCTCCGGCACACGCGTCGCCAGCAACCACAGGGATTGCAGCAGGTAGCGCAGCGGATCCAGCGGACGCGGGCGATGCGGATTAATATGGGGAAAATAGGTTTCATGGTGGGCCAGAATCGCCTGCCAGCGCGGCGTCTCCAGCGGCATCAGCGCCCAGACCAGCGACGCCCACAGACAGCCAAGCGACGCCGAAAGCCAGGAGGCCCCGTGCTGCCGATAGTCGTCATAGCGCGCGCGCAGCCGTTCCCCCACCGGCGGAGCCAGCAGCAGCGTGCTGAGGCGGATCATGCCGGCCTCCCGCCGGAATAGTGGATCAGGCACCAGTTCGCCAGGGTCAGCACCTCTTCCGCCGCCAGGGAGTCCTGACGATACTCCCCAAGAGGCTGTTTCGCCGCCAGGCACTCGGCCATCGCCTCGTCGCGGTGAATCGTCACCGGCAGGATGCGCGGCTGGCTCTCCAGCCACAGCTGGTAGAGATCTTCCTGCAGCTGGCTGCCGACCCGCAGGTCGTTAATCAGAATGTCGCTGTTGGCCGGGAGGGGCTGCTGGTGTAGACGGATATGGCTATTGGCGTCGGGATGAACCACCACCAGCGTGCGATCGCACAGCGTCAGCAGCTCGCGGGTTAATGGCGAATAACCGTTCGGCAGATCCAGCAGCAGCCAGCGGTACTGGCTCTGCAGCTGCTGCACAGCCTCCGCCATCGCCCCCAGCGCGGGCTGCAGCTGGTCAGCATTTTCTCTTTCGCCGGCGCTGAGCTGGCCAAACGGCAGCAGATCGATATGTTGCGTATAGCGCAGACCCGCGTCGCGCCAGTCCCGGCCGTCGAGCAGCGCCCGCGCCCAGCCGTCCTGATGATGGACATCGGTATTGAAAAAAAAGCGCAGCATATTATCCGGGCTGGCGTCGATCGCCAGCACCGTTTCACCGAGCAATTGCAGCGCCCAGGCGAGTGCAGCCGTAATGGACGTGACGCCAGTCCCCCCGCGCACGCCCTGTAATCCCAGAATAGCCATCTCCGGCTTCCTTATTTTTTCTCTGCAAACTCTGCCAGTAACGGCCAGCGCTTCAGCGCCGCATTCAGCTGCTCGCGCCGGGAAATATCATGATAATCAATATCCGGCAGGGAAAATGCCCGGCTTAGCGCCAGAAAATCATTTTGAAAGGTGTACCCCAGCGTGGCGTCCGTGGGTACTGCAGGATCTTTTGCTGGCATATCTCTGTCCGTTTGAAATTTATTATTAAACCAGAGGACGAATACAGCGCATCCTTAAAAGCAGGTGTACATGCTAAAACTGATGACCTTTAATTTCAATGTTAGGTTTACTCTGCCGGTTTCGCTAGTAAACTTATCCAGTGTCAATCAGGGCGCACGAGGGATGCCGTGGATAGTGTATTTACTTTGGGTATTTCATCATTATGGGATGAAGTGTGCCATATGCCGGTCGGTGGGGTATGGTGGCTCAACGTTGACCGTTATACCGATGCCGTCAGTCTGTTTAATCAGACGCTGGCCGCGCAGGCGAAAAACAGCAAGATCGCCGCGCTGGTAATGGGAGACAAACCTAATAATATCATTTCATTAGATAATGAAGGTGGCCCGGATAATATCGCGCTGTTCACCCTGCCGAATCGTCCGGAAGCACTGGAAGAAATACATCGTGATTTAGTCTGCTCCCTCGAACCTGGCAATTACTTGTTTATTCTGCTATGCGCTGAAAATACCTGGCAAAATATAAATAAGGATAAGATATGCGCCTGGGTGGAAAAGACCAGCCGCTGGGCGCAATATCACCGTTGCGCGTTCCTGGCGATCAATTCCGCCCAGGATATCGATCGACAGCTCACCCCATTATTACGCGAGTACCGTTCCCTTTCCGGCCTGGCAAGTATTCGTTACCAGGGTGACCGACATCTCTTTGATATTGCCTGGTGGGGAAGCGACAAAGGCATCAGCGCCCAGCAGCAGCTGATGGTGCAACACGATGATGCCGGCTGGCGGCTGGCGCAGGAGACGGAAACCAGCGTTCAGCCACGTAGTGATGAGAAGGTGATCCTCAGCAATATGCGCGTGCTGGAAGGCGCCCCGCCGCTGTCGGAATACTGGACCCTGTTCGATACCAACGACGACGTCTTCAACGCCGGGCGCACCGCGCAAGCGGCCACGTTACTCTTTTCCATTACCCAGAATACGCAAATTGAACAGCTGGGCCGCTATATTCATACCCTGCGTCGCCAGCGCGGTACGGCGCTGAAAATTATTGTCCGTGAACAAACGCCCAGCCTGCGCGCGACGGATGAGCGGCTACTGCTTAGCAGCGGCGCCAGTCTGGTGATCCCCAGCAGCGCGTCGCTCTCCCGCTGTCTGACGTTGATCGAAAGCGTGCAGAACCAAAAATTCTCCCGCCATATTCCGGAGGATTTCGCCACGCTGTTGACCTGGAGCCAGCCGTTAAAGCTGCGCGGCTATCAGAAGTGGGATGCTTTCTGCGAGGCGGTACAGAACGTGATGGCCAATACCCTCCTGCCCGCCGACAGCAAAGGCGTAATGGTGGCCCTGCGCCCGGCGCCAGGGCTGCGCGTTGAGCAGGCGCTGACGTTATGCAAACCCAACCGGATGGGCGATATCATGACCATCGGCAATAACCGGCTGGTGCTGTTTTTGTCGTTTTGCCGGATCAATGACCTCGATACCGCGCTAAACCACATTTTCCCGCTGCCGACCGGCGATATTTTTTCTAACCGCATGGTGTGGTTTGAAGACAAGCAGATCCTCTCGGAAATCGTGATCATGCGCGGCGTCGAGCCGGCGCGCTGGAACACGCCGCTGCCGCTGTCGGTGGGTAAAAACGAGACCATCAACGCCACCCACGATGGACGCCACTGGCGACGCTACCCCGAGCCGCACCGGTTAACCACCCGCGAGGAACAAGCCTGATGATGTCTATCGCCGATATTCTGCAACTGGTGGTGCTCTGCGCCCTGCTGTTTTTCCCGCTGGGTTACCTGACGCGCCATTACCAGCGCCGTATTCGCACGACGTTAAGATTGATGTTCTTTAAACCCCGTTACGTGAAACCGGCAGGCGTATTACGCCGGGGAGCCACGGTTAAGCAAGGCAAAGCGAACAAATGACAAACACTAAACCGACCGCGACACCGCTTCCGCTCTGGCAGTACTGGCGCGGCCTTGGCGGCTGGAATTTATATTTTCTGGTCAAATTTGCCCTGCTGTGGGCCGGGTATCTCAATTTCCACCCGATGCTGAACCTGGTGTTTCTCGCCTTTCTGCTGGTGCCGATCCCGCGCGAAAAGCTACACCGTATCCGCCACTGGATCGCTATTCCGCTCGGCTTCGCGCTGTTCTGGCACGATACCTGGCTGCCCGGTCCGGAGACGCTTCTTAGCCAGGGTTCGCAAATCGCCGGCTTCAGCGCCAGCTATATCTGGGATCTGATCGTCCGGTTTATTAACTGGAGCATGGTCGGCGCCTTCTTTGTTTTACTGGTCCTGTGGCTGTTTATCAGTCAGTGGCTGCGCGTCACCGTGTTTGTCTCCGCGATGGTCGTCTGGCTGGCGGTCAGCCCACTGCTGCCGGCCTTTACCCTGTGGCCCGCCGGTCAGCCCACCACGGCCGCCGCCACGACCGCGCCGGCCAATACCGGGGCCAACGCCGCCGCTGGCACCGCGACCAGCCCCGCCAGCAGCGATATTCCACCGCAGACCGAGCCGCCGACGTCAGCCAATCTCACCAACTGGCTGAACGGTTTCTATGCCGCCGAGCAGAAGCGCAAAACGCCGTTCCCGGACCAGCTGCCGGCGGATGCCCAGCCGTTTGACCTGCTGGTGATCAATATCTGCTCGCTCTCCTGGTCGGATATTGAAGCCGCCGGTCTGATGGACCATCCGCTGTGGAAGCATTTCGATATTGTCTTCAAAAACTTTAACTCCGCGACCTCCTACAGCGGCCCGGCGGCGGTGCGCCTGCTGCGCGCCAGCTGCGGCCAGCTGTCGCATACCAACCTGTATCAGCCGTCCGGCGCCGATTGCTACCTGTTTGAAAACCTGGCGAAACTCGGCTTCAACCAGCAGCTGATGCTCGGCCATAACGGTCTGTTCGGCGACTTCCTGAAAGAACTGCGTTCGCTGGGCGGCATGCAGAGCCCGCTGATGGACCAGACCGGGTTGCCGGTCAGCCTGCAGGCGTTTGACGGCTCCCCGGTGTATGAGGATCTGGCGGTCCTCAACCGCTGGCTGAAGACCGAAGAGGCCAGCAGCAATCCGCGGAGCGCCACCTTCTATAACACCCTGCCGCTGCATGACGGCAACCACTTCCCGGGGCAAAGCAAAACTGCAGACTACAAAGTGCGTGCGCAGAAGCTGTTTGATGACCTGGATAACTTCTTCACCGAGCTGGAGAAATCGGGGCGGAAAGTGATGGTGGTGGTGGTGCCGGAACACGGCGGCGCGCTGAAGGGCGATAAGATGCAGGTCTCTGGCCTGCGCGATATCCCGAGCCCGTCGATCACGAACGTCCCGACGGCGGTAAAATTCTTCGGCATGAAAGCGCCGCATGAAGGGGCGCCGATTATCATCGATCAGCCCAGCAGTTACCTGGCGGTGTCGGAGCTGGTGGTGCGTGCCCTCGACGGCAAAATGTTCAGCGAGGACAGCGTCAACTGGCAGCAGTATGTCGCAAACCTGCCGCAGAGCGCAGCGGTGTCCGAAAACGCCAACGCCATCGTCATCCAGTATCAGGGCAAGCCTTATGTCCAGCTGAATGGCGGTAGCTGGGTGCCTTATCCGCAATAAGCGACAAGGCCGCCCAAACTGGCGGCCTTACATCGTGAGACGTTCCCATTCTCCCTTCCCCACCCTCATGCCTACGGGCGGGGAAGGCGGCAAATCAATCACCGTCTCTAACGCTGATCCTGTTTCGCCAGCCAGACCAACTGCTTGAGGCTGGCAGAGTAATAATCATCCTTGTCGTCAATCTGCGGCGCCTCCTGCGGTTCACCCAGCGTCAGATCGCGCACCGCCAGCAGGCCGCCGGCCATATACCAGGGTGCCACCTCGTTGGTGCTGACGTTGATCCACGCCGGGGTTTGCAGGCGCGGGTAACTCTGCATCCAGGCCTTCCACGGCGCGAGCAAAGCGCTTTGCGGATCGGCCCATGAGAGATACAGCGGGATACGAATCGCATCGAAACTCATCCGCGGCGGCCACTCTTTGGCTGGCAGCATCTTGCCATCTGCCCGCAGCGCCACCCAGTCGCTGGGCAGGTGTGATTTCCCCCACCCCATCTGCCCCAACAGCGCCTGTCCGTCGGTCTGCAATGTCCGCCAGGCGGTCAGATGCGTCCGCTCCGCGAAGGCGCGCCAGGCCGGGAAGATGAAATAGGAGGGATTAAGGTTCAGATGGTCGTTGAGATTGAACCCTTTCACGCCCGGGAGCATCACCTGACGACCGGCGAAGGTCACCACCGTATATTTCAGCAGGGAGGCGGTGATGGCATCCGAGGCAATCGCGTAGCGCTTGTCCTGCCACTGCTTTTGCGCACGCAACAGCGCCCAGGCGATGAGAGTATCACCATCAGAGGCGTTGTTTTTATCGGCGATAGGGTCCGGCGCCACCGGGTTATAGCGCCAGTAAAACAGCCCGTTAGACTTATCGCGCAGGGTGCTGTCCGTCCACTGCCACAGCTTGTCGAACGCCGGGCGATCGTTATTCGCCACCGCCAGGAGCATGGCAAAGCCCTGACCTTCCGTATGCGACACATTGCCATTGGCGGTATCAATGATACGGCCGTCCGGCATCATAAAACGGGCCTTATAGCGCTCCCAGGCCGTATCCGCCCACGCCCGGGGCACCAGCATCACTGCCGTTGTCACTATCACCGCCACTAAAGCACGCAGGGGCATACATTCACTCATTATGGATGGTAGTAAAGAAACTGAACGTCAGAGACAGAGAACACCCGCTCACGTTGTAAAACGACATGAGCACTGCCTCCCTGACTCTGCAGCCAGCGAGAATATAACCCCTCCAGTATGGCACAGAACGCGTTGCACCAGCGCACGCGTCCCGCGTCGTCCCGGCTGACCGGCAACGCCTGATGGCGCAGGCGCAGGCCATCCTCACCGACATCAATCGTCACCACGCCCCAGTGGAAATGGGTCAGCAGCCGGTTGATATTCGCCTCCAGCTCTCCCACCGTCTCCGACGCCGGCAGCGGATGGGTCTCCGCCAGCGAGGCGCCCATCTGACGCAGGAAGGGCTGGCTTTCCAGCTCGCCGGCATTATTTAACATACCTTCGACCATAATCACCAACAGATCGAACCATCCGGCAGGCGTCTGCTGTTGCTGGAACCAGGTCGTGACCACCGGGTTATTGTTCTCCGTCATCATCAATGATCTCCCAACATATAGCGGATATAGAGCCCGGCGGTGCTTTCGTTATAATCCCCGAAGGTGTCATAGCCAATCTGGCCCCCCAGCGTCATCTGTTTGTTAACCTTGTAGTCCGCCCCGGCGCGCAGGGTATAGCCGATGCCGCTCTTCGAGGTCGCGGAATAGTAGGCTTCCTTGGCAAACCCATTGCTCACCGCCGTCTCCAGGGTCTGCTGCCACTCCGAATTGGTCGGGAAATAGGCGCTCTTATCCTGACTGTAAGACTGGTAGCCCACCGAGCCGCCAAGCTTCATGGTCCAGTTATCATATTTCTCCGTCAGACTGACCGGCAGCGACACGCTGACATAGTTTTGCGGGCTAAAGTAGCCCCCCTGGCCATAGGTGAAGTAGCTGAGGTTCTTGGAATAATCCATATAGCTCATGCTCAACCCGGTCTGTAACTGGCGGTATTCGTCATGATAGGGCCGCAGATAGACCCCGGCATTGGCGTTAATGCTGGTGTTGCTGGCGACGTTCTGCCCCAGATAGCTGTATCCGCCACCGCCGACATAGAAGCCCGCGTCGCCGTCGTCATAGCTCAGCTGCAGGGTGCCGCCGTTTTTCGTCACCTGCCCCCAGGTTTTACCGGAATAGGCGTCTTTCAGACCAACGTAAGAAAGCAGGCTGTCGGTCAGTGAGCGGCGTTCGCCGGTCAGGATCAGCGACAGGTAGTTGCTCAGCTTAGGCGACCATTTCACCCCGCCGACAACGGTATTGAGATCCTGGCCCAGCGGCGTGCTGCCAATATCGACGCGATAATCGTCACCGCTTAACGCCAGCGCCAGCTCGACGCCGTTAGCCTTCTGCGAATCGGTTGAGCCGCTGGTCTGGTCAACGTTCGGCTTACGGCTGGAAGAGGCCAGATAGCTGGCGACCTGTCCCGAATCATAGCTCCCGAGCTTCGCCAGATTTTCCATCCCGCTGCTGGTGGTCGGATTGAAATCTGCCGCATTCAGGGTGCCCAGGCCGCTTAAGGCTTCGGCCCCCGGATTGCTGGCAAAATAGGCCGTCCGCTCCGCCTCGGTCATCGAGGCGATCGCCGCCTGCTCGCTGGTGGCGGTACTCACCATATTGGAGACCGCGTTAGCCAACGGGTTGGCGCCGTAGCGACGCCAGGCGTCGCCGCTGGCGGTTCCGGCGTTCAACGACACCGGGGTGACGGTAAAGTCAAAGCGCGAATCGCCAAATGGCGAAGAAGACCAGGTCAGCGGCGTCCGGAGCTCCGTCAGCTTGCTGGTACCCGATTCGCCGTCGCGCCCGCGCACGTCCATACCGCCCTGCAGCCAGCTGCCGGTTTTCTCCTGCAGCGACTCCATCATGGTGTCCACCTGGCGCAGCATCCGCGTCTCGGCGGTGTCCACTGGCAGATCGGGGCGCTGGATCCCCGGCAGCGTGGAACCGGGCGCGGCGGCCGACTGGGCGACCTGCCACGGCATATACTGCCCGTAGGCGGAGGCCGTTCGCGTCGGCGCCGACGTTTGCGACACGCCGATGAAGGGGTTATCCGCCGCCAGCACCCCGCCGACGGTTGGCGTTTCGCTGCTGTTGGTGCTTTGCATACCCAGCAGTTTGCCGCGGGCGCTACGCAGGTAGGTCATCGCCTGCTGATGATGGCCCTGCGCCTCTGCGACTCTCGCCAGCAGCAGTAAGCGATCCGGGGAGTTATCCTGGCGCAAACCGCCGGCCAGCTGTTCGGCGCGATCGTTATTCCCCGCCGACAGCGCCACGTCGATGGCCCCGGCGCGCGCGTCCTGGTTCGGCGTATCGCGCGTCATCAGGTAGTCATAGACCACCCCGGCCTCTTTGTTCATTTTGCCGCTCTGGTACAACCGCGCCATCGCGAACATCAGATCGGTATTCTGCGGGTCGCTTTGCATGGCGCGGATCAGCTTGTCATACGCCGCAGCGTAATTGCCCTGCTCGCGCAGGCGATCGGCTTCGTTGATCACATAGCCATTGCGAATACTCGCCAGCTGCGTCGGCGTACTGCTGGCCTGCAGCTGCGGATTGCTGAGCAAGTTCTGCGCCTCGCCGGTCAGCCCGGCCTGATTCAGCACCGCAATCTGATCGGCGTAATCACCGGCGTTGCCGGACACCCCGCTGCTGATATTGTTGCGCACCAGCGAGACCGCGGTAGTCAGATCGCCGCTCTCGGCCAGCAGCCGCGCCAGCTTGCCGGCGTCCGCCGGGGCTTTCGGCGGCGTGGAGGCCATCGCCCGCAGGGTATTGCTGGCGGCAGTGCGGTTGCCCTGCGCCAGATAGTTTTCGGCGGTCGCCAGCTGCAGGTTGTAGTTCACCCGCTGGCGTAAATCGCGCATGTCGCTGGTCTGGCTGCCGCCGGGAATGCGCGCCAGCAGCGTCTGCGCCTGCTGCCAGGCGCCGTTTTCGCTGGCAAACAGGGCGGCGGCATACAGCGCATTGTTGCTGGCGCCGGGGCGATAGGCCGCCGACATCAGCGAAGAGGCCTCGCTGCCGTTACCCGATTTTTGCAACAGCCGGGCCAGATCAAGGCGCAGCCAGGGATCGTCCGGATAGCGGGCGACGCCTTCGCGCAGAGTGGCAATCGCGCCGGCTGGATTACCGCTGCTGACCTGCGCCTGGGCCTGACGGCGCACGGCATCGCCCGGCATACCGGCCACCACCCGCGGCTGCAGTTTTTGCTGCAGGCTCTGCGGGAGCGTCTGCAGCATCGCCTGCGCCTCGGCGGATTTATTCTGCTCGCGCAGCACGTAATAGAGGTTTTCCCGCCCCGCCGCGTTCTGCGGATCGTCGCTTAACAGCGAACGTAGCGTTTGCTCCGCCTGGGGCAAATCTTTGTTATGCCGCAGCACATCGGCGCGGAACAGCTTCGCCGAGGCGCCCCGCGCCCCGCTCTGCTGCGCCAGCGGCGCGGAGAGCGCCAGCGCCTGGCTAATATTGCCCTGCTTATAGGCCTGCTGAGCCTGCGCCAGCTGGCCGTAGAACAGCGCATCGGCCGCCTGCTGACGACGGGTCGCCGAGGCGTCGCCGCCGAGATCCGCCGCCCGGCTCAGATACTGCGACGCGGCCTGGTAGTCGCCGCTGCGCTGCGCGATATAGCCCATGCCCGCCAGCGCATCGGCATCCTGCGGGTTGGTCTGCAGCACCTCTTCAAATTGCTGCTTCGCGGCGGCGGTATTGCCGCTGTTCAGATTGGCGTAGCCCTGGCCGCGCGCCTGACCGCTGCGCCGTTCGCGAAAGTAATTCTGAACTTCGCTATCCTGCGGATGCCGCTGCATCCAGGTATCGTAATACTGCTCATCCCCGGCCTGCGGGCCCAGCCAGAGCAGCGCCTGACGCAAGCCGCTGTCCGCCTCTTTATTGCCGCTGGCCATCGGCTCCAGCAGGGCGATCCCTTCCCGGCGGGTCTCTTCCCGCCAGGTTAAGGCTTTGCCCAGCGCCACCCGCGGGGCGTTCTCCTGCGGATGCTGGGCCACGTACTGGCGCAGTTCGCTGATGGCCTGCGGATAAAGCGATTTGTCGCTGGCCATGGTCAGGTAATATTCCGCCGCCAGCCCGGCAGGCGGCGTATTGCCATTAAACATGCTGCGCCAGGTCGCCAGCGCCCCGGGGATATTGCCGCCGCGCGCCTGCTGGCGGGCCAGGCTGAGCTGCCCCTGCGGCACCTGCGACATCTTTTTAGCGTTGTCTAAATCCTGCAGCCCCGGGCTGTCCGGCGCCGCTTTCGCCAGCCGGGCGCGCCACTGCGCCGCCGCCTGCATATCGCCACCCTGCTGCGACCAGAGCGCCATCAGATACAGCGCCTGGGTGTTATTGGCATCGACCGAAAGCACCTTCTGCAGGGACTCCATCGCCAGTTCGTCATGGGATTTCTCATGCCAGTAGTTGGCCTGGGCGAACAGCGCCTGCAGCGCCGCGTCGTTACCTGCCGCCAGCGCGCCGCCAGCAGCACCGAGAGTCAACGCGCCGGTGAGGCAGAACGTCGTGAGCCGGCGGGAGGTTTTCATCGTTATTGTTATCTTTCTTTTCATTAGTTATCCCCCGAACCCAGACGCTTACGGGCATGACGTTTAAACATCGCGGTCAGCGCCAGTCCCATTATCGAGGTGGCAATCAGCCCCAGCACCGCCAGAAAACCGGAATGCTGGCTGGCATACCAGACAGCCATCATGTACCACGGCATCTGACCGCTGGGGAACGGCGTGCTGACCTGGAAGCTGCGTACCCCGTTATCACTGGTGATCACCGCGGTATCGCCACGGATCCCGGCGTTGATACGCGGCGAGTCCAGATCGGTCTTCAGTCGCGCCAGCTGGTCATCATTGCTGGCCATCGCCACCACCACCAGGCGAGTCGCGTTCCACGGCGAACGATAGCTGATGAACCCGCGCCAGGCGCTGCTGGACGAGAAGTAGCGATCGGCATCGAGGCTGGCCGAGGTCCAGTCGCCGGTGAGCCGACGCTGCACTTTTTGCCACAGGTCAGGCTCGCGGACACTCAGCGTGTTATCCACCGGACGATACGGTGAATCAGCCAGCAGGCTCTGGTTAAAGGCCTGCTGATCGAGAGCGGTGACCGCCAGCACGTCACGTTCGCGCAGCGACTGCAGATCCGCGCCGCCGGTCGGCATCCCGAGCACGACGCGGTTATTCGCCAGCGCGGTGCCGGTCGCATTTCCGGAGCGCGCCGCCAGATTCAGCAGGGTGGCCACCTGGGTCTCAGACGGGTCCGCCGGCAGCATAAGCGTCGTTTGCGAATAGTCCGCCAGTCGCGAGAAAGGGAATGAGGCGCCAACGAAATAGGAGAGGTTTGGCAGCAGCGAGAAGTGTCGCGTTTTGCTCAAATCAATCCAGGAATCGTCAGTGATCCGGCTCTTGATATTGTTATTCAGCAGTACCGAGCACGGAACATCATCCTTCGGCACCACATTGAAGTACATCGACAGCTGGTTATCGCCGTAGATCAGATAGGGCGCCAGCGGGATGGTAAAGCGCTCCTGGCGCGCATCGCCCCCGAGGTGGCGCCAGACTTTCTCCAGCGGCCCCTGCTTGTTCATCGCCAGGTTATTGAGGAAGGTACCGTTGAGCGTGACGCTCAGCAGGGACTTGTCCTCATTAATCCAGCTTTCCGATGGGAAGCGGTAGCCAACCTGCAGCGGGATCGTCTCGCCATCCCAGAGATAGAGGTCGGGCGCGGCGCGAAAGGCGATACGTAAAGGCTCATGCCAGACGCCGCTGACGGTCGGGCTTTGATCCTTACGCAACAGTTCGCTGAGCCTGACCGGACGATCGGTGGGGATCCAGCGCGGCGCATCGTACGCTTTACCAACCGGGATGGTCTGCGGTTCGACATCCAGCGTCGCGGTTTGCGGGGCGAAGTTGCCGCGGGTCAACCGCCAGGCGGCCATGCGCAGCGCCGTATCGTTTTTACCAACAATCAGCAGCAGCTTGTAGGCCGGATTGGCAGGGTTGGCGATGATGCGCAGCAGCGGTTTATCGGTTTCCGGCAGCGTCATGCCGCCCACCTGCTCGCCCGGATGGCCAATCACAATACCATGGCGTTCCGGCAGGCGATCGCGCAGGGCGCTGAAGGCGATGCCGCGATAGTCCGCCTGGATACCCAGCCATGAAGAGACCAGCGCCGCGGCGCTGAAGACGTCAGCCGACGGCTTCGCCCCATAGGCGACCGCGATGTCCGCCGGGGTCATCTGCATACTGTCAAAGAAGGGGCGTGGGAAGTGGCTCAGGTCGTCGCTGATGTTCAGTTGCTGGCTTTCCCAGCTGAAATGCGACGTGGGCAGCACCGTCACCCGCGACGAATCATGAATATCACGCTGGCACTGCAGGGTATCGCCATCGTTGATCTTCACGCTCAGGTTATTGCTGGAGACCATCAGCGCGGGCGGAATATCCAGCTGATAATGGGAGACATCCTCGCCATCGGCACCCAGCGGCAGAGTGCCGAGGGGCTGACCGTTGAGCATCAGTTGCAGGGTGGCGTTGCGGCTCGCCATTTCCGGCGATACGCGGACGGCAAGGCTGAGCTGGGAATGGATCACCACCTGGTCGGAAGGCAGCGTAAAGCTAACGCCCCCCTGCCGCTGGCCGCCGCTGAGGATAATGCCATCCGGCATCCCCATTTGCGCCAGATTCAGATCGCCTCCCCAAACCGGGGCGACGGGGATGACATCGGGCGCAACCGTGTCGCTCACCGGCGGGGTTACTGCGGGCATCTCAGGCACAGGCGTTGTCAACGCCGCATCGCCTGCGGGGGCGGGCGCTACCGCTGGCGTGGCCTCTTCCGGAGCGGCCGCCGGAGGTTCGTCACCGGGCTCATTGTCCGCCGCGCCGTTGAGCTGCGGAAAACTCAGCGGGGCTGAAGCGCCAGTAGCCGGCTCTTCACTGTGCAGCGCAGGCGCAGAGAACATCCCTGCCAGCAGCGCCAGCGTCGTTAATCGCTTCATAACGTCCCATCCTCCTGCGCCGTTTTCGCCACAGCCGTCCGGCTGCGCTGGCTGCGACGGGTTTTCCACGTCAACCAGAACAGTTCGAACACGCAGCGCAAAATGGTGAAGAAGGAGCGGAACGGGTTATCCTGCGGGCGTGGCGGATTAATCCAGGCATCCGCGCGGGCCAGCACCACCCGCACCAGTTCACGGCGGCGCGAGAGAGGAATATCTTCATCAAACTTGAGGCGCAGGAAACGCTCGTCTGAGGTGACCAGCTGAGCCGGAATGGAGATAGCCCCGGACTGCAGGATCAGCTCAATCTCTTCGATATCATCCTCCAGATGGCGCATATCCGGCGCGGCCACGCGGCAGCCGCCCATCGACAGGTCCGCGGTATGGCTGCGGGAAACGATACCGCTGGCGTAATGGATCACCACCGGAATGTCGACATCGATACGAATGGTTTTTCGCACCTGCCGCGTTTCGCGCGCTACGGCAATCGCCGCCAGCAGGAAGATCAGGCTGTAGATCCCCCACCCGACGTTGAGGGCGATAACGTTGGGATCCGAGCCAAAGTAGTCATGGCCTATCGCCCGGACGATGCCGACCACCACCCCCAGGGCCAGCAGGCAGGCCACCACCAGGTGCGGCCGCACCACGGTGAAATCGAAGTAACCGACGTCAAGCAGCCCACCCTTATCGGTAACGTTGAATTTGCCGCGTTTGGGGAAAATCATCGTCACCAGTGTCGGCAGCACCAGGTGGAAGGCCAGCACAATATCGTAGATCTCCCCCCAGAAGCTGTAGCGATAGCGGCCGTTCATTCGCGAACCAACGTAAATAGCGAGGAACAGATGCGGCAGGGCATAGGAGACAATCAGGCTCGCTGAAGAGTAAATAATATTGAGGTTAAACAGCAGATAAGCCAGCGGGGCGGTGACAAACACCACCCTCGGGAGCGCGAACTGGTAGTAGAGCATGGCGCTCAGGTAGCACAAGCGCTGCTGGAAGGTCAGGCCGCGACCAAACAGGGGATTATCGACGCGAAAGATCTGCGTCATCCCGCGCGCCCAGCGGGTTCGCTGGATGACGTGCACCACCAGACGTTCGGTGGCGAGACCAGCCGCCAGCGGAATATCGAGAAAGGCCGACTTCCATCCCAGACGCTGAAACTTCAGCGCCGTATGGGCATCTTCGGTCACCGTTTCGACAGCGAAACCGCCGATCTGCGCCAGCGCCTCGCGGCGGATCACCGCGCAGGAGCCGCAGAAAAAGGTGGCGTTCCAGTTGTCGTTCCCCTGCTGAATCGGGCCATAGAACAACATCCCTTCGTTCGGGATGTTGCGCCCGACGGAGAGGTTACGTTCAAACGGGTCCGGGGAATAGAAATAGTGCGGCGTCTGCACCAGAGCCAGCATCGGATCTTTCAGGAAACCGCCGACGGTGGCCTGCAGGAAGACGCGCGTGGCGACGTGGTCGCAGTCGAAAACGCAGATAAGCTCCCCGTGGGTCAGGGTCAGCGCATGGTTAAGGTTCCCCGCTTTGGCGTGCTTGTTGTCGTTACGGGTGATATAGCCCACGCCGACGTCGGCGGCGAACACGGCAAACTCACTGCGTTTGCCATCATCCAGAAGATAGATCTTCATTTTATCTTTTGGATAATCAATGCATTGTGCCGCCAGGACGGTATCGCGCACCACCTCTAACGGTTCGTTATAGCTCGGAATATAGATATCGACCGTCGGCCACTTGCTCATATCATCCGGCAGTGGAACAATGCCGCGCTTCAGCGGCCAGACCGTCTGCAGGTAGTTAAGCAGCAGCATCACCCAGATATAAACTTCCGCCAGAAAGAGTCCCATTCCGAGAATGGCTTCAATGGACGAGTTGAAGTGCAGGGTCTGCGTGAGGCGAAAATACATATAACGCGTGGACATCAGCAGCGACGTGACGACCATAATGACCGATACGCTGCGGCGCTTACTGAAGCCCATCAGAAAGAGAATACCGATACTAAGCAGACCAAAAATATACTGCTTTTGGCTGTCCATCGGCGTGATCACCACCAGCACGGCGACGGGAGACAGCACCAGCGCCAGCAACCAAAAAAGAGATTTTTTCATTCAGCAGCCCTGCAATAAGTTAAAGCCCTGACATGCGTGGCTGGCTGTGCACCGTGCCATCGCCAATATGGATACCCAACAGCGAAGATATCTTTTTAGCCATGATTTCAATATCAAAGGCCGCTGCGGAGGAGGCGTTGAAGTCCAGGATCGACTTCTGCGAGGCATTAGCCTCTACCACGCTTTCATCACGATGGATCACGCCAAGCAGTCGCTCGCCCAGTTTCTCTTCCATCAGGCTGGTGACGTCCCGGCTGACCTGGCGACGGCTATCGCTTTGGTTTATGACGAAATAGTGCCCGTGCTTGTGATTCAGCGCCCCGCCGGTCAGGCGCTGCTTTTCCACGTGCGCCAGGGTCGACATTGAGGCGGTATCCGCCAGCAGCGGGATCAGATGCAGATCCGCCAGCCCCGTCAGGGCCTTCAGCGCCGGTGAAGGCCCTGGCGGCATATCGGCGATGGTGATAAGCCCGGGATAGTTGAGCAGCGCCGACAGACCGCGCTGGAGAAAATGGTCATTGTGGGTCAGTTGCTCATCAAACGCCTGACGCTGCGCTTCGCTCACTTCGCCGTAAGGCAGGACGAAAATATTGCTGCCGGCGCTCAGCACACACTGGCTCCAGTCATGCAGTTCCAGCGCCTTCGCCACGTAGCCCCGCTCATCGCTCAACGGCACGCCAAAATGCAAACGCAGCGCATTCTGGACGTCAAAATCCAGCGCCAGGACTTTGCTGCCGGTCCGCGCCAGCGAATAAGCTAAATTGGCCACAAGGGTCGTTTTCCCCACGCCACCTTTCGGTGAACAGACGCAAATCAACGGCATGTAGCGATCCTTTCCAGAAGAGATTTCAAAGGCTGGTCTTTATTTTTCGCCACCGGCTCCGCGGTTTTTGCCGCGAACAGGTGGGCATAGTTGTCGGCGCCCGGCGCAGGCCGCGGGGCCATCCTCGGCGGCGGGGACATCACCGGTTCAGGTACTGGCGTCGCTGCCAAGGGCTCTGACGTCATCGCCGGCGCCGGAGCGACAGGTTCCGGCATTGCAGGTTCTGCGACCGGCAGTGGGATCGCGGCAATAACTGGGGGGACTGGCGCAACCGGAGGTGATGCTGGCGCGGCGACCACAGGGTCGACACGCTGGAAGAGATCCGCAGGCACGGGCTGCGGCAGCGGCGCGGAGACCGACCCTCCCAGCGCCAGAGAAGCGGGTTTCCCGGCGTCGGGATTCAGCTGATTGAGGATCGCCCAATCCCCATGTTCCCGCGTGGCGGCTTGCGAAGAAAGATCCTGAAATTTGAGGTTTTGCGTCCGCGTTTTTTCTTGAAAGCGCTGCAGATCATCATAATGGTTCATTGATAACCTCATGATTTTAAAAATTTCATATTAAGTTTGTTGTTATTTTCTGGGTATATTAAAAATATCGTGACGCTTCTGGTATGGCAGATAAAGCGCCGGTGGTGACGTACCAATACACACGATTGACAGGGTTATAATAGTTTAGAATTTGATTTTTGGGATGATTCCACGGCAGAAGTATCGCTACACTAACACTTCCCTTTCAGAAGGATAGCCCCATTTTTTAGGTATGCGTACATCCTTAACCCCCGCAACCATCGCGCTTCCCAGTCGTTTTTATATAAAAGTATTACGCCATGATGAAATCATAGCGTCAGTTGGACGAAAGAATAAACCTGAACCATTTTAATTTCTCTTTAATTCTATAAAAATGGACTGAAAGGCTTATTTTTTCGGATAATCGACGAAGAATGCTCCGAGAGTATGGCAGAAACTGCGGTAATAAACGGTGTTGCCAGGTTTCCTCTCCGGCGGAAGAGAAACTCCCGGTCCTGGGACCGGGAGTGTGCCATCAGGCGTGGGGTTTTTGCGGATTCTCATCCTGATCGACGGCAAAGCAGGCTACCAGCTGGCCGCCGTAATCCTTAAGCTGCGGCTGAAGCTGGGTGCAGGGACCAAAGCGTCGACGGCAGCGCGCGTTAAAGGCGCAGCCCGGCGGTGGGTTCAGCGGGCTCGGCAGTTCGCCGGTCAGCTTGATCCGCTCGCGCCGATCGTCCGGATTCAGACGCGGCGTCGCCGACAACAGCGCCTGGGTGTACGGATGACGCGGATTGTTGAAGATCTGGTCCTTGGTGCCCTTCTCCACGCAGCGGCCGAGATACATCACCATCACTTCATCAGCGATGTGCTCGACGACCGACAGGTCGTGGGAGATAAACACGTAGGACAGCCCTAAATCCTGCTGCAGATCCATCATCAGATTCAGCACCTGGGCACGTACCGAAACGTCCAGCGCGGAAACCGGCTCATCGGCAATCACCACGTCCGGATCCAGCATCAGCCCGCGGGCAATAGCGATACGCTGGCGCTGACCGCCGGAAAACATATGCGGGTAGCGATCGTAATGCTCGGTTTTCAGGCCGACCTTCGCCATCATCGCCAGCGCTTTTTCACGGCGCTGCTCTTTACTCAGGCTGCTGTTAATCAACAGCGGCTCTTCCAGAATCTGCCCCACTTTTTTTCGCGGGTTCAGCGAACCATACGGGTTCTGGAACACAATCTGGATTTTCTGCCGCCGGAGCTTCTGCGCCTGCGGGTCATGCTTAAGCAGATCCTGCCCCTGATAATACAGCTCACCGCCAGTGGGGATCTCAATCATTGTCAGCAGACGACCGAGGGTCGATTTGCCGCAGCCCGACTCTCCCACCACCGCCAGCGTTTTACCACGCTCAAGGGTAAAGGAGACGCCGTCCAGCGCTTTCACCAGTCGTTCCGGGGCGAATATTCCCTTCTTCACCGGGTAGTGTTTTTTCAGATCAATGGCCTGCAACAGCGGTTGTTGCGTGGCGGCCTTTTGCATACTCATAATCCAGGCCTCCCGGCATCATCGAGTGGGTAGTGACATTTAGACTGACGGCCGCCGGTAAGATCCGCGAGCGCGGGCTCTTCGCTCCGGCATTTATCCGTGGCATAGGGGCAGCGCGGGTTCAGCAGACAGCCGACAGGACGGTCATATTTCCCCGGCACCACGCCCGGCAGCGACGCCAGACGCGCCTTATCCTGGGCGAACTCCGGCAGCGCGCGCAGCAGCGCCTGGGTGTACGGATGACGCGGCGCGCGGAAGATATCCTTCGCATCACCGGTCTCCACCACCTGACCCGCATACATGACGATAATTTTATGCGCCGCCTCGGCCACCAGCGCCAGGTCGTGGGTGATCAGCACCAGCGCCATATTCTCCTGCTGCTGCAACTCCAGCAGCAGCTCGATGATCTGCGCCTGAATAGTCACGTCCAGTGCGGTGGTCGGTTCATCGGCAATCAGCAGTTTTGGCCGACAGGCAATCGCCATCGCGATCATCACGCGCTGACTCATCCCGCCGGAAAGCTGGTGCGGATAAACGTCAAGCCGCGACGCCGGATCGGGAATGCCCACCAGGTTCAGCAGGTCGATGGCCCGCTGACGGCGAGTTTGCTTATTGCCGCCCTGATGAACTTTGATCGCTTCCATAATCTGGTAGCCGACGGTATAGCACGGATTGAGGCTGGTCATCGGATCCTGGAAGATCATCGCCACTTCCGCCCCCACCAGCTGACGCCGCTCTTTTTCAGAGATGCGCTGCAGGTCGCGGCCGTTGAACTCCAGTTTGTCCGCCATCACCCGCCCGGGATAGTCAATCAGGCCCATAATCGCCAGCGAACTGACGGATTTACCGGAACCGGACTCCCCCACAATACCGACCACTTCACCCTGCTTCACGCTATAGCTGATGCGGTCTACGGCGCGGAACGGCGCGTTCTCATCGCCGAAATGCACCGATAATTTATCTACATTTAATAACGCCATCTCGAACCTCTTACTGCTTCAGTTTGGGATCGAGCGCGTCACGCAGACCGTCACCCATCAGGTTAAATGCCAGCACCGTCAGCAGGATCGCCACGCCCGGGAAGGTCACCACCCACCAGGCGCTTTGCGCGAACTGCAATACGTCGGAGAGCATGGTGCCCCACTCAGGCGTCGGCGGCTGCGCGCCCATGCCGAGGAACCCCAGCGCTGCCATATCGAGAATGGCGTTAGAAAAGCCCAGCGACGCCTGAACGATCAGCGGCGCGAGACAGTTGGGAAGAATATTGACGAACATCTGGCGCATCGCGCCGGCGCCCGCTACGCGGGAAGCGGTCACGTAGTCGCGGTTGACCTCCACCAGCACCGCGGCGCGCGTCAGACGCACATAGTGCGGGAGCGCCACGAAGGTTAGCGCCAGCGACGCGTTGACGATAGATGGCCCGAAGATAGCCACCAGCACCAGCGCCAGCAGCAGGCTCGGCAGCGCCAGCATAATATCGACGACGCGCATAATGATGGAATCCACCACCCCGCCGAAATAGCCCGCCACCAGGCCGAGCACCACGCCAAGGATCAGCGACAGGACCACCACCAGGCAGCCCACCAGCAGCGACAGGCGGGCGCCGTACATCAGACGCGACAGAATATCGCGGCCCACGTCGTCGGTGCCGAGCAGATGCGCCAGGCTGCCGCCATCCTGCCAGAACGGCGGCGCCAGCAGCGAATCACGGAACTGATCCGCCGGGTTATACGGGGCGAGGAAGTTGGCGAACACCGCGATGATAATCATCACCGCCACGTACACCAGACCGACGACCGCGCCTTTGTTGCGTTTGAAATAGTGCCAGAACTCCTGCAGCGGGGTCATTGGCACCGGTGCAGCAATCGCTTTATTCTCAGTAACTTGTGACATGATGGCCCCTTACTTCTTATGCCGGATACGCGGGTTCACCACGCCATACAGCAGGTCGACCAGCAGGTTGACGAGGATAATCATCGTCGCCACCAGCAGTACCCCGCCCTGCACCACCGGGTAATCGCGACGCTGTAGCGCGTCGATCAGCCAGCGGCCTAAACCAGGCCATGAGAAAATGGTTTCCGTCAGGATGGCGCCCGCCAGCAGCGTGCCCACCTGCAGGCCAATGACCGTGACCACCGGCAGCATCGCGTTGCGCAGCGCATGGACCACAATCACTCGCATCCGGGTCAGCCCTTTGGCGCGCGCGGTACGAATGTAGTCTTCGCCGAGCACTTCCAGCATCGACGAACGGGTCATACGCACAATCACCGCCAGCGGGATGGTGCCCAGCACGATAGCCGGCAGGATCATATGCATTAAGGCGTCAATAAAGTCGCCCTGCTCGCCCCAGATGGCGGTGTCGATCAGCATGAAGCCGGTCAGCGGCAGAGTATCGTCAAGGAACACCGTATCGCTGATACGCCCGGAGACCGGCGTCAGGTTCAGCTGCACCGAAACCAGCATAATCAGCATCATGCCCCACCAGAAGATAGGCATGGAGTAGCCGGTCAGCGCCAGACCCACGGCGGTGTGGTCAAAGATGGATCCGCGTTTTACCGCAGCCAGCACGCCCACCGGAATACCGACGGCGACAGCGAAAATCATCGCGCAAACGCCCAGCTCAAGGGTGGCTTTAAAGCGCGGGACAAACTCTTGCCACACGGGAATGCGGCTTTTCAGCGAGATGCCTAAATCACCGTGCAGTACGCCCCAAATGTAATGGGCATATTGCTGCCACAGCGGCTTATCAAGGCCCATTTCGGCCAGCAGCTGCGCGTGACGCTCGGGGGAAATACCACGTTCACCTGCCATAATCATCACCGGATCGCCGGGGATCATATGGACGAAGGCAAAGGTGAGAAGGGTGATACCGATAAATGTCGGGATGACGAGTCCCAGACGTCGGAGAATAAACTGCAACATAACCCGGATTCTCTCTAGTGACGCCCCGCCTGGCGACAGGGCGTCTGTATTGCTCACAAAAGCATTCCCCGGAATAGCGGGAATACGCCCCCTACCTCTCCCACGCGGGGAGAGGGGGTCAGGCATCGTGCTTATTATTCGACGGAGACGTTATCGAAGTGGTGTTTGCCCAGCGGATCCACCACATAGCCTTTGACTTCTTTACGCACCGGCTCATAGACGGTGGAGTGGGCGATGATCAGCGCCGGAGCCTGGTCATGCATCACTACCTGAGCCTGTTTGTACAGTTCAATACGCTTGTTGTGGTCGTCGGTAGCGCGGGCCGGCTGAATCAAATCTTCAAACGGCTTATAGCACCAGCGCGAGTAGTTGGAGCCGTCTTTCGCTGCGGCGCAGCTGAACAGGGTCGCGAAGAAGTTATCCGGATCCCCGTTGTCGCCGGTCCAGCCCATCATTACGGTCTGGTGCTCGCCCGCTTTCGCCCGCTTCAGATATTCACCCCACTCATAGGTAACAATCTTGGCCTGGACCCCGACTTTCGCCCAGTCGGCCTGGATCATTTCAGCCATACGGCGAGCATTCGGGTTGTACGGACGCTGTACCGGCATCGCCCACAGGTCGATGGTGAAGCCTTTTTCCAGGCCCGCTTCTTTCAGCAGCTGTTTCGCCTTCTCCGGATCGTAGGTGTAGTCCTTAACGTCGTCGTTATAGCCCCACATGGTCGGCGGGATCAGGTTCTTCGCCGCCTGGCCTGCGCCCTGGTAAACGGCTTTGATGATCGCTTCTTTGTTCACCGCGTAGGTCAGCGCCTGACGAACTTTGACGTCGTCCAGCGGTTTCTTCTCGGTGTTGAAGGAGAGATAACCGACGTTCAGGCCCGGCTGTTCCAGCAGGGTAATGTTCTTATCTTCCTTCATGCGCGCGATGTCCGCCGGGTTCGGGTACGGCATCACCTGGCACTCATTTTTCTGCAGTTTGGCATAGCGCACGGAAGCGTCCGGGGTGATGGAGAAGACCAGACGATCGATCTTCGGCTTGGTACCCCAGTAGCCCGGGAAGGCTTTATACAGAATGCGGGAATCTTTCTGGTACTGCAGCAGCTGGAATGGGCCGGTACCGATTGGATTGAGGTCCACTTTTTCCGGCGTGCCAGCTTTCAACATGTTATCGGCATACTCTTTCGACAGGATGGAGGCGAAGTCCATGGCCAGATCAGCGAGGAACGGCGCTTCCGGGCGAGTCAGGACGAACTGGACGGTTTTATCGTCCACTTTCTTCACTTCGCTAATCAGGTCCGGTAACCCCATCCCTTCAAAGTATTCATAGCTGCCGCCAGAAACTTTATGGTACGGGTTATTGGTATTCTTCTGGCGATCGAAGGAGAACACGATGTCATCGGCGTTCAGGTCACGGGTGGGTTTGAAGTCTTTATTATCTTGCCACTTCACGCCCTGGCGCAGATGGAAAGTATAGGTTTTGCCATCAGGACTGACTTCCCATTTCTCAGCAAGCCCTGGAATAACTTCCGTGGTACCGGTTTTAAATTCGACCAGGCGGTTATAGATCGGTACGGAACTGGCGTCATAGGTGGTGCCAGAGGTGAAGAGCTGTGGGTTAAAGCCTTCCGGCGAGCCTTCAGAACAATAAACCAGGGTTTTCGCTTGCACGCTGGCGGCGACGGTCATGGCGACCAGGCTCAGACCAAGCTTCAGCATCCCTGATTTCTTCAAGGAAATACTCATTATTCTGCTCCAAAACTGTGATGTTGTTTGCATATATCCGCCGGACCTTTATTTATTTTTATTCGTCCTATTTCAAACAACGGATGCGTTGGCTGCGCTCGATCATCCCAGTCACATCGTTATCTATGCTCAGGGGAGCTCGTACACTTGCCGCCTTTCCGCAGCTCGAACTATTTAGAATATACCCGGTCCAGTCGGTGGTGCCCGAAGGCGTAGAGAGAGATGGGGATTCCTTTCGCAAAAACGACTGAGTTGCAGTACGGATTCTCCATGAAATGCCCCTCATGCCCTACAATCTGTCAACAGAATGGGGAAACGTCAATACAGCCAGCCGGGTTTTACATCCAGCGTGAGAAACGGCAGGCAAAGATTAAAAAAACTTCAAGGCGCTATTTTCAGCAGAGAAATTTATGCTACGGGTCAATAAGCAGAATAATGACCTTAATAATTTGCAACACGCAGAGGGAAACAATTCCAACAAATGAGAAAAATTTCTTGCCGTGTGACCAATATGTGAGCGATTAATAGCGCGAACGTTAAAGCGCACAGCGGAAAATGCTACATTTAGCCATAAGCTTCGCGAAAAAAGATCTGTTCATCGATAAAAAAATGCAATGGAAGATGTCACAAAATAGCGAATAGCTGGCTGGAAACGTGGGTAAAGTCGTTTATTGTGATTTTGGTGGAATTTTTGGCCAGTGGCGCACTGATGATGCCCGGCGGCGCTGCGATTGCGCGGGCCTACGGAACACAAGTCGAACTCTGCCCCCGGAGGTTCTCATCCTCACAGGCCTCAGATGCAAAAAAGCCTGCTCGTTGAGCAGGCTTTTCGAATTTGGTCGGTGATAGAGAATGACTCGCCACTTCGTGGCTCGCCCTGCGGGCCGTTGCTGACGCAACGTTCTCTCGCTTCGCTCGAGTCGAACCTCCTGCCCCCGGAGGTTCTCATCCTCACAGGCCACAGATGCAAAAAAGCCTGCTCGTTGAGCAGGCTTTTCGAATTTGGTCGGTGATAGAGAATGACTCGCCACTTCGTGGCTCGCCCTGCGGGCCGTTGCTGACGCAACGTTCTCTCGCTTCGC
>NZ_JANCOB010000003.1:205992-464917 GCF_024296565.1 Klebsiella sp. SWET4
GCAAAAAAGCCTGCTCGTTGAGCAGGCTTTTCGAATTTGGTCGGTGATAGAGGATTCGAACCTCCGACCCCTTCGTCCCGAACGAAGTGCGCTACCAGGCTGCGCCAATCACCGAATGCGGGGCGCATCTTACTGCTGGGATGCCTACCCGTCAATGCCTTATTTTCAAAAAATCGCTCAACCGGCGAGAAACTCAGCAGCCTGAGCAGCGAATCGCCGGTTGGTCATCGTTTTCAGCGGCAGGTCACCTCAAACGCTTTGCGATACTCGGATACCTTACAGGTCACCGGCTCACCGAGATAGGTCGAGCCCGCCGGGTTGAATTTAAATTCCCCCAGCAGCATCGTCAGTTCCCCCAGCTCCGGGCAGGATTGCTGATGACGCATAATATCCGGGCGGGTATCGTTATTCACCGCGCGGGCGATGTCGCTGTATGCCAGCTTGTCGGCAAAGGCATTAGCACAAAACTGCAGTTCGCTTTGCGCCATATGCGCGGCCTGCCCCTTCAGCTCGGCATGCTGCGCCAGCAGCAGCTGGCGAACCTCGCCGGCCCGGCTGTAGCCGATCGCCGTATAGCCGGCCTTATTGCTGAGGTTGACGCTGGCGCCAGCCTCAAGCAGCGCCTCGACATTGGCTTTATTATTCATTTTGACCGCCAGCATCAGCGGGCTGAGGTCGTTGGCGGAGAGCTGGTCCACCTTTGCGCCGCGCTGCACCAGCGCCGCGATCACCGCAGGCGACCCCTGACCCGCCGCCACCTGCAGCGCCGTGAGTCCTTCACGGTTCGGCTTATCCACCTCCACACCGGAGGCCGACAGCGCCAGCACCAGATTGGGATCATCCCCCGCCGCCGCCAGCATCAGCGGGGTGGTGCCGGATTTATCCGCCAGGCTGGTGTCCGCCCCGGCGTTGGCCAGCGTCGTGATGGTTTCCGTCGAACGCGCGTGATCGACCGCGAGGAAAAAGGCCGATTCCCCTGACGCATTGACGGCCTTCACGTCCGCCCCATGCCTGATCAGCAGCGCCACGATCTCGTCGACGTTCTTCTTAAACGCGCCGGGCGCCAGTTGTAACGCCATGTCTTCGGTCATCAGCGCGCGGTTACCCGTCGCCAGCGATTTCGCCGCCGTTGCGCCGACAATTTTATCCAGCGCGCTCTCCTTCTCGACAGGCGCATCGGGCTTTTTCATCGCCAGAATATGCTGATAGTCCTTTCTGACGTCCCCGCCGTCGGCAATGGCGGACATCAATGCCGTACTCTTCTCGACGCTGGTCTGATTTACCGACGCGCCGGCCTGGAGAAGATCGCCGATAATCGCGGCATCGCTGCCGCGCGCCGCCGCCAGCATCAGCGCCGTGACGCCCTGGCGCGTCTGGAGATTCGGCTTCGCCTGACGCTTAAGCAGTAACGCTACCACATCACGACGATTTTCCGCGGCAGCGACCATCAGGCCACTTAAGCCGGTTTTATCCTGACCATCCACATCAATGCCGTTATTCAGCATGGCTTCGATCGTCGCTGGCGCATCGTATTTACAGGCCAGCAGGAACTGGCTGGTCTCTTCCTCAGACTGGCAGCCCGCGAGCATCAACAGGCACAGTAAGGCCAACCCCTTTATCACCTTCATCCTTTCTCTCCATGAAAAGTTCGTGCACAGGGGGAGCGAGAAAACTGGAGGGTAATCAAAGAAGAAGAGGCAACCTGCCAGACACATCCACTGTGCGAAAAAAATCCCTCGCGCGGCGTCAGCCGGCGAGGGATTAGCTTATCCTGGGCTCAGGAAGGGAGAACAGACCCGAGAATCTGAAAATAAACCCCGTGCCTTACTTTTTCCACCGGCACCAGTTGTTATTCTCATTGATCCCGCCATCCGGCGAGGTATAGCCGAGACAGCCCATAATGGTGTCATACAGCTCGACGTGACGGCGCGGCACCTTCATCGCAGCCTGCTGCTGCAGATGGGCAAACGCGGCGGCATGATCGGGGTTCTCCAGGTATTTATCCGACATCCACACCATCATCGGCACGCGGAACTGCTCCGGCGGCGCCATCTTGCGCGGCGTTCCGTGCAGGTGTTCGCGTTCATTAATCGACTCCCCATGATCGGCGGCATAGAACACAATCGCTTTCTTATCCCGCAGCTGGTCGAGGACGCTGACGATAAAGTGATCGACGTAGGTCACGCTGTTATCGTAGGAGTTAATCAGCTCCGCTTTCGAGCACTTGTTGTCGACGCCGACGCACTCCGGCTTCCACTGGGCGAAGCTGCGCGGGTAGCGTTGGGTGTAGTTAAAGTGGGAGCCTTTGGTGTGGAGAATGATCAGATGCTTACCGGAGGCGTTGCCCTGCGCCATACCGCGCTTCATCTCATCCACCAGCAGCATATCGTCAACGCTCTTACCACGGTTGCGCGGCTCGGCGCCAATCTGCTCGCGGTAGGCGATATTGTTAGCCATCGTGTTGCTGTAGAACCACATCTCGCTCTGCATGGCGTACAGATTGCCGCTGAAGCCCAGCTGATGCAGCACGGCAAAGACGTTCTGCTCTTTGAGCGTCCGCTGCGGGTTATCCTCCGCCCCGCCCTGACGCACAAACATGCAGCGTAACGACAGCTTGGTGGCGGTATCGCAGGAGTAGCCGCGGAAGGCGACCAGATTCTTCTCTTTCTCCAGCTCTGGCGTGGTATTGCGGCTATAGCCAAGGATGCCCATATGGTCCCAGCGGGTCGTTTCGCCAATGATAAACACCACGTAGGTGTCATCCAGGCCTTCCGGCGCGACGTAGGTAAACTTCTTCGCCGGGTTAATCAGCGATTTATTATCCGAGGATTCATCCACCTGCGCCCAGGCGTACAGCCCCAGCGCCGACAGCCAGTTAGATGGCAGATAGGAGTTGGCGATCACCCCGCCATAGCTCGGCATATCCACTTCCGAATGGCGCTCCACATCATGCTGACGCAGCTCAAGCAGGCGGATGGGACCCCAGACAATGAGCCCGGCCAGCACGACGATCAATACGTTTTTAACCCGCTGCCCCGGGGTGCGCAGTTGGCGCAGCAGCGTATGGCGGCAGCGGTTGCTCCAGATGAACAGCAGCGGCGGCGCGCTCACCACCACCAGCCAGAGGATCAGGTGCCAGCCAATGACCTCTTTCGACAGGTCGATATCGGTGGTCATCACCGAAGCGATAATTCCGTAGCCAATCACCACATTGAGGAACGTCATGTAGTAACTGGCGGCGGCGGAAAACAGGACAATCAGCGTCGCCAGAATGCGCCAGATGCGGCGACCAAACAGTGACAGCAGACGTAACAGGAAGAAGGTGACAAAGACCGTGGCGACCAGTTCAACGACACCGGAAAGCCCTTTCCAGAAAGTGAACTCTTGAGCATAACCATCGAAACGCCGGAAAAAAACGGCGATGTTCATAAACCAGCCGATGTACAGCGCCAGCCAAAAACTAAGCTTCTGCTGCGTCATCGTTCTAATATATTTCATGCAAGCAAACCTGGAAAAAGAAGAATAAAACACCGCCTGACGCTGTGGCATGAGTCAGTAGGCTAATAGGGTGCGTTAGGGTTGGTTATCAGAAACCTCTACAAAGCGCGATAAGTAGACCACAGGGAACGGGAAAAGTATCAGGAGGGAATGTGATCCAGCCAAACATTTACAAAACATTTGGCTGGATTGGCACTATTTGCTTAGGGGATTAACCAGGGGCACGTTTCGCGCTGCAGGTTTCAGGCGTGCGCCTCGCTATAAACACTGCCTTTCGGCTGACGGATGGTGGTGGACAGCGCCAGCGACAGAATCAGCAGGGCGAAGATCACGCAGAAGGTCACGTAGAAGCCGCCGAACAGCGAAGCGATGAGAGAGCCGCAGATGCTGCCGATACCAAAGCCCAGATAAATCACGCCGTAGTTTTTCGCCAGATTGTTCAGGCCAAAGAACTCACTCACCAGCGACGGGAAGACGGTGATGGTGCCGCCGAAGTTAAAGGCGACGCAGGCGATGGCGGCGAAGAAAGTCATGGCATTCAGCGGGGCGAACAGCAGCGCGGCCATCCCTACCAGCGACACGATCTGACCGAGGGTAATCACACGAATGCGGGAGATCTTGTCGGACAGGATGCCTAACACCAGGCGGCCGCTGAGGTTAGCAATCGAGATAACGGTTACCGCGTTTGCCGCCGTGGCGACATCCAGGTGGACCATCCCCTGGGCAATATCTTTCGCCACGCCAATCACGTACAGTCCGCTCATGCAGGCCGTCAGGAACATCACCGCCAGCATCCAGTACTGCGGTTTGCGCATCGATTCGGCGAGAGTAAAGTCATTTTCCACGACGCCGTTGGCCGCGGTGGTCGCCGTATGATTCGGCGCATCTTTCATCAGGGTCGCGCCAAAGACGATCATCACCAGCACGATAGCGCCCCAGATGACGAAGGTTTTTTCCAGGCCGACGGTGGCCAGCAGATGGGAATCAATGAATTTGAACCCCAGGCTGCCGAGCCCATAGGAACCAATGGAGAAAGCAGAGATCAGCCCTTTACGCTCCGGGAACCACTTCACGCAGTTCGACAGGGTCAGCAGATAGCCGGCGCCGTCCGCCAGCCCCACCAGCACGCCCGCGCTCAGCCACAGCATCATCAGGCTGTTGGAGTGCGCGGTCAGGAAGAAGCCCAAACCGAGCAGTATCCCGGAGGCCATGGTCACACGCTTAACGCCAAAGCGTTCCTGCAACTTCCCGGCGACCGACGAGGAGAGCGCCAGCCCGAGGCTCAGCAGGCCAAAGGAGAAAGCCACCTGGCTGACCGGCTCGCCCAGTTTGTCAGACAGCGAACTATTAAACAGGCTCCAGGTATAGACCGAACCGAGAGCAAATTGGGTGATGATGGTGCCGATTAGCGTAAGCCAGCGGGTCGATTGACGGTTTGCAGCGTTCATAGCAGTTGTCCTGATAAATTAACTGCCGCCACAATAGCGAAGGCCCCTCATCCTGTGGGGAAAAAGGCATGAACTGCCACCAGCAGGGAATGAAATGCATTAATGGCGGAACGAATGACATTGCAAAACATTCATTCCGCGAATTTCAGGAAAAAAGTTAGTGTGCGCTATCTCACAGAAATGCGCCATTACTGAGATTTAACAATAACCGCGTCGTTTCAAACGCGTAACAATATCGGTCAAAAGTTGGCGCTGACGCCCATCAAATAGAGCGTATTTTCCCCGGATGGGACATTGTCCGCCTGCGACAGCGTCGCCCATGCCGCAACATGGGATCCCAACCGCATATCGGCGCCCAGGGTGACATCACTCCAGCCGCCCTCTCTGGCGCGGGTCGTCGGCGACCAGGCATCGCTGGTAAGCGACTGGTTATAGCTCACCTGAGCCCAGGGATGCACGCCCCACAGCGACTGATAATCCATGCGCCAGCCGAGCGTGTTGACATACCCCGTCTCGCCAGCGCTTCTCGTCACTGGCGCGGTGACGTCACTGCGCAGGCTGGCCACCGGCCCGGAGGTCATGCCATTTGCCAGCAGATAATTCCAGCCAACGCTCTGACCACGGCTGCTGTCCGGTGGCGCCAGCGCCTGGTTTAATGCCAGCCCGCCAGGCGTCTCTGAGGACTTCATCCGCTCAGCGAGAATATCTTCGTAACGTGGTTGGTGATCGCTATCCCATGTATAGCGTTCCGGCGTATTACTTTTTGTATCGATAGCGATATATTCCTGTTGCCAGGCATTCGCTCCAGAGACACACGTCATCCAGACGGATACGCTCGCCGGGAACAAGAAGCCCCGGAGGCCATTGCATTTCTTTATTATCATTAATGCGACTCCAGAAAAGAGCCGAATCGGCAATATTGCTGTGTTTTTTTTGGGGATACGATTTCCCTGTATTAACTATTATCTTTATCTTTCAGCCGTCAAGCCGGGGCGTCCACTTTTTTAGCGCAGAGGGAGAAATAGCTATGCAACGTTGCGGATGGGTGAGTCAGGATCCGTTATATATCGAATATCACGATACCGAATGGGGTGTGGCGCAAAAAGAGGGCCGCCAGCTGTTTGAAATGATCTGCCTGGAGGGCCAGCAGGCCGGTTTGTCATGGATCACGGTGTTAAAAAAACGGCAGAACTACCGTCAGGCTTTTCACCACTTCGATCCGGTGCGCGTGGCAGCGATGGGGGAAGACGATGTCGAGCAGTTGCTGCAGAATGCCGGCATCATTCGCCATCGGGGAAAAATCCAGGCCATTATCGGCAATGCCCGCGCCTATCTGGCGATGGAAGAAAATGGCGAGTCGTTCACTGATTTTGTCTGGTCCTTCGTCAACAATGAGCCGCAGGTGACCTGCGCCGCGACGCTGGCGGAGATCCCCACCACGACGCCGGCCTCCGATGCGCTGTCGAAGGCATTGAAAAAACGCGGCTTTAAATTTGTCGGCTCGACAATCTGTTATTCCTTTATGCAGGCCTGTGGGCTGGTCAACGACCATATCACCGGCTGCTTCTGTCACCCTGGAGGTCAGGATGATCCGCAAGTGGGACACTAAAGATACCGCGCCGCTGCTGGCCCTGTGGCTGGACAGCACGATTCATGCCCATCCTTTTATCAGCGAAAGTTACTGGCGCGACAGCGTCGCGGTGGTACGGGATGTCTATCTTCCCGCCGCCAGCACCTGGGTCTGGGAACGCGATGGGGAATTAAAAGGCTTTGTTAGCGTGCTGGACTCCCGCTTCGTCGGCGCGCTGTTTGTCGCGCCGGACGCCATCCGCCAGGGCATTGGCCGGGCGCTGCTGGATGAAGTCAAACAGCACTACGCCTGGCTGAGTCTCGAGGTTTACCAGAAGAACGAATCGGCGGTCAGTTTCTACCATGCGCAGGGCTTCCGGATTGAAGACTGCGCATGGCAGGACGACACTCAGCACCCGACGTGGATTATGCGTTGGCCGGCGGATCAAATGCTGTAAGCGGCAGCGTCGGGCCGGTATATTTCTCCAGCCACGCCAGGGCGGTGTTCCCGGCACAGCCGTTGCCCAGCCGGGATGTCGGGATATCTTTGGTTAAGACATTCACCGCCCCGTTTTTGCAGATGCCCACCCGCGGATCCAGGTCGGGCCATGCCCCTTCATGCAGGCAAATCACCCCCGGGCGGATCCCCTCCGTCACCACCGCGCCGGCCAGCACCTGACCGCGGGCGTTCCACACCCGCACCAGATCGCCATCGGCAATCCCCCGGGCCCGGGCATCCTGCGGATGAATAGTCACCGGTTCGCGTCCGGCGACAGCATAGCGTTCGCGCAGCGCGGTGTGGTTCAGTTGACTGTGCAGACGGTGGGCCGGATGGGCCGACAGCAGCTGCAGCTGCCCCGCCTCAGCGTTGCCATGCCACTCGTCGGGCTCCAGCCATATCGGGTGCGGCGGGCAATCGGCGTAGCCAAAGGCGGCGATGGTTGGCGAGTGGATCTCAATTTTACCGCTCGCCGTTTTCAGCGGATTAGCCTGCGGATCGGCGCGGAAGGCGGCGAAGCGCGCAAAACGGGCATTTTCCGGCTCCTCTGGCATCTCAATCAGCTGGTTAGCCTGCCAGAATTCGGCAAACGGCGGCAGCGTCACCTGCTGGTGAGCCCCGCGCTGGGCGGCGATCTGATAGAAGGTCTCCAGCCACTGCAAATCACTCTTCCCTTCGGTGAAGCGCTCGCGGCCGCCCACCTCCCAGCGTTCGCTGAGGTCGGCAAAGACCGCGAAATCGTCGCGCGCTTCATCTCGCGGGGCGACCACCTGCTTCATCGGCACCAGATGCTGATTGCTGTAATCTCCAGTCATGGTCAGATCGTTGCGCTCAAACGAGGTGGTCGCCGGCAGGACGATATCGGCATGGCGCGCGGCGGCGGTCCAGAAGCATTCGGAGATGACGATCAGCTCCGGCTTCTGCCAGGCCTGAATCAGGCGGTTGGTGTCCTGATGATGAGTAAAGTTGGCCCCGCCGGCCCACCAGATAAAGCGAATATCGGGGAAGCGACGCGCCATGCCGTTGTGCTGATACTCTGCCCCCGGATTCTCCAGCGCCTCGACGATCCGCGCGACCGGGATCTTCTCCACCGCGTCCACGCCCCCGGCGACGCTTCCCTGCATCGAGCCCAGTACCGCCGCGCGGCGCGTCGGGTTGCCGCCGTTGGCGAAATGATAGGAAAGACCAAACCCGCCTCCCGGGGTGCCAATCTGCCCCAGCATGGCGGCCAGGGTGACCAGCATCCAGTGCTTCTGCTCGCCATACTGCTGGCGCTGCATGCCCCAGCCAGACATCAGCATGGTGGTATTTTCATGGAAAATTTTCGCCAGTTCACGGATCTTATCCGCTTGCACGCCGCAGATCGCCGCCGCCCAGTCAGCGGTTTTCGCTACGCCGTCGCTTTCGCCGGTCAGATAGCGGGCAAAAATATCGTAGCCGCTGGTGCAGCGGGTAAGAAACGCATCATCCTGCCAGCTATTCTCCACCAGCGTATGGGCGATCCCCAGCATCAGCGCGACATCGGTGCCCATATGCGGCGCGATCCATTCCATCGAATCGCCAAAGAAATCGACGGTTTCCGATCGCATCGGATCGATGCAGATCAGGCGCTTACCGCTCTGGCGCAGCCGGTCGAACCACGGGATCCCCTGCTCGTCGGAGGCGTTCCAGGCAATTTTCAGGGTGTTCAGCGGGTTGGCGCTCCACAGCACCACCACTTCGCTGTGCTCGAGCACCAGCGGCCAGCTGGTCTGCTGCTGATACACCTCATTCCCGCCCACGACGTAAGGCATGATCGCCTGCGCCGCGCCAGTGGAGTAATCGCCAAGATGGCCGGTATAGCCGCCCGCCAGGCTCATGTAGCGTTGCAGCAGGGTGGCCGCCTTATGCAGGACGCCGTTAGAGCGCCAGCCGTAGGAGCCGGCGAAAATCGACTGCGGACCGTAGCTTTCGCGGATCCGTCGATGCTGGGCGTCAATTAAATCCAGCGCCTGATCCCAGCTCACCCGCACGAATTCATCCTGACCGCGGACCCCCTGGGGCTTGTCCGGTGAAGCAAGGAAGCCTTTGCGCACCATCGGATAGCGCACGCGGGTTTTGCTGTGGACCTGATCGCGCACCGCCGTTTGCAGCGAGTTGGCAAACGGTGTCGCCAGCGCGCCGCGGGAAGAGAGGACGTTTTCACCGTCCGTTTCCACCAGCATCGGTCCCCAGTGGGCGGCGGTTAAGATGGTTTTGGTTGCAGATGAGGTTGGCAAGGGCGGCTCCTGGTCAGCGAATGCAGGTGTCATGACGGCGTGATGGGCAACCGTTCAATGTTATTTACAAAATGAGATGGTATCCGGGGAATTTTCTACGTAATCACGCGTCATAATCAACCGTCACGTTCGCTGTGACAAAGAATAAAAAGGATTAAGGACATTAAATGAAAAAACGCGTACTTATGATTGCGGCGCTGGTCAGCGGCACTCTGGCCATTTCTGGCTGCACCACCAACCCCTATACCGGTGAACGTGAAGCAGGTAAATCCGGTATTGGCGCAGGTATTGGCTCCTTAGTGGGCGCTGGCGTCGGCGCGCTCTCCTCTTCCAAACATGACCGCGGCAAAGGCGCGCTGATTGGCGCAGCGGCTGGCGCGGCGCTCGGCGGCGGCATTGGTTACTACATGGACGTGCAGGAAGCGAAGCTGCGCGACAAAATGCAGGGAACCGGGGTCAGCGTGACGCGAAATGGCGACAATATCGTGCTGAACATGCCGAATAACGTCACCTTCGACAGCAATAGCGCCAACCTGAAGCCGGCCGGCGCCAACACCCTGACCGGCGTGGCCATGGTGCTGAAAGAGTACGAGAAAACCGCTGTTAACGTCGTCGGCTACACCGACAGCACCGGCAGCAAGGATCTGAATATGCGTCTGTCGCAACAGCGTGCAGACAGCGTCGCCAGCGCGCTGATCACTCAGGGCGTGGCGGCCAATCGCATTCGCACCACCGGCATGGGGCCGGCGAATCCTATCGCCAGCAACAGCACGGCGGAAGGCAAAGCGCAGAACCGTCGCGTGGAAATTACCCTCAGCCCGCTGCAATAAGCGCATCCTCATGTCGCCCGGCAGCCGCTCTGCCGGGCAAAATGCTTGATATCGCTATTTTTCGCGCTAAGGTGTTGGCAGATTTTCAGCAAAGGAAGCCACCATGGCGAAAGCGGCGCGTGCAACTATCAGCGATGTGGCGAAAGCCGCAAAGACCGGCAAAACCAGCATTTCACGTTATCTTAACGGCGAGAAGCATCTGCTTTCCGACGATCTGTTATCACGTATTGAAAAAGCCATTGCCGAACTCGACTACCGCCCCAGCCTGATGGCCCGCGGCCTCAAGCACGGCCGAACCCGCCTTATTGGCCTGATCATCGCCGATATCACCAACCCCTACTCGGTCAATGTCATGAGCGGCATTGAAGCGGCCTGCCGGGAAAAAGGCTTCACCCTGCTGGTGTGTAATACCAATAACGAGCTGGATCAGGAACTGCACTACCTGGACCTGCTGCGCAGCTACCAGGTGGAAGGCATCGTGGTCAACGCAGTCGGTATGCGGGAGGATGGCCTGAACCGCCTGCAGCAGTCGGCCCTGCCGATGGTGCTGATTGACCGTAAAATCCCCGACTTCGCCTGCGATGTGGTCGGGCTTGATAACGCCCAGGCCGCCACCACCGCCACCGAACACCTGGTGGAGAAAGGGTTTGAGGCCATCCTGTTTCTCAGCGAACCGCTGGGCTCGGTGAATACCCGCCGCGAGCGTCTGAGCGCTTTTCGCGCTACCCTCACTCGTCACCACGGCGTGGTGGCTGAAAACGCCGAAGTGCAGCTCAACGACGGCGCGATGATGGACAACGTCCTGCGCCAGTTCCACGCCCGTCACCGCGGGATGCGCAAAGCGGTCATCTCCGCCAACGGCGCCCTGACGCTGCAGGTGGCCCGCGCTCTGAAGCGCGTCGGCCTGATCTGGGGGAGCGATATCGGCCTGCTGGGCTTCGACGAACTGGAGTGGGCGGAGCTGGCTGGCGTCGGTATTACCACCCTCAAACAGCCGACGTGGCAGATCGGCTACGCCGCGGTCGAACAGGTGATTCGGCGCATTGCCGGCACTAACGACCCCATCCGCGAGCGGGTCTTCTCCGGCGAGCTTATCGTCCGCGGATCAACCTCTCGTTAACGATCCTTCGTGATGCCGATCATAAATTAAACATCTCGCCCTTTCTTATGGAACCGATACCATCTAGCGTATTAAGGAGATTAAGCAACAAACGCCGGGAGTAAGAGCGCGATGGCCAGAAAAATTATTGTCGTTACCGCTGCGTATGGTAATGACCATGTTAAATCCTTAGGCGGCCAGGCCGCTGTCCTGCCGTTCATCGCCGACGCCGGTGCGGACGGTGTCGAAATCCGCCGCGAGCTGTGCAGCGCGGAAGAGCTCAACGCTCTGCCGTCGCTGGCGGCCACCATTGAGCGCCACGGCCTGCTGGCCTGCTACTCCGCGCCGCAGGCGCTGTTCGCCGATAACGGCGAGCTCAACCCGGAACTCCCGGCGCTGCTCGCGGAAGCGCAAACCCTTAACGCCCTGTGGCTAAAGCTCTCCCTTGGCCATTTCCTTCACAATCAGCAGTTGGATGAGCTGCGCGAGATCCTCCGCGACAGCGGCATGGCGTTGGTGGTAGAGAATGACCAGACCGACTGCGGCCAGCTGGCGCCGATGCAGCGCTTCAAAGCCGCCTGCAGGGTCCATCAGTTGCCGGTCACCTTAACGTTTGATATGGGCAACTGGCTGTGGGTCGGCGACTCGCCGGAAGAGGCGGCACGCCACCTTGCGCCGGCGGTCAGCTATATTCATGTGAAAGCGGCGGAGCCTCATCATGAGAAATTCCGCGCGGTACCGCCGGATCAGGCCGCCGATCGCTGGCTGGCCCTGCTCGATAATCTTCCTGCCGACGCGCCGCGTGGAATCGAGTTCCCGCTGACTGGCCATGACCTGACGGCCGTGACCCGCCGCTACGTCAACCTGTTACGCGAGGATTAAGCCGTGGAAAATTTAGATGTCATCACCATCGGCGAAGCCATGGCCATGTTTGTCGCCACCGAAACCGGCGATCTGGCCGAGGTGGAGCATTTCATGAAGCGTGTCGCCGGCGCCGAACTGAACGTCGCCACCGGCCTGGCGCGCCTGGGTCTGAAGGTCGGCTGGGTCAGCCGCGTCGGCAACGACAGCTTTGGCCGCTTCGTACTGCAATCGCTGGCGAAAGAGGGGATCGATAGCCACGCTGTCGCCATCGACAACCGCTTCGCTACCGGTTTCCAGATGAAATCGAAAGTCGAAAATGGAACCGATCCCATTGTGGAGTATTTCCGCAAAGGCTCTGCCGCCAGCCATCTGTCGCCGGACGATTTTCGCGCCGACTACTTCACCAGCGCCCGCCATCTGCACCTGAGCGGCGTGGCCGCCGCGCTCTCTGAAAGCTCATATGCGCTGCTGGAGCATGCGGCGAAGGTGATGAAAGCCGAGGGAAAAACCCTCTCTTTCGACCCTAATCTGCGCCCGGTGCTGTGGAAAAGCGAAGCCGAGATGGTGGAGAAACTCAACAGTCTCGCCTTCCAGGCTGACTGGGTTTTGCCAGGCTTAAAAGAGGGCGTGATTCTCACCGGCCAGCAGACCCCGGAAGGGATCGCCGATTTTTATCTCTCCCGCGGCGTCAAGGCGGTAGTCATTAAAACCGGCTGCGACGGCGCCTGGTTCAAGAGCGCCAGCGGCGAACAGGGAACGGTTGATGCCATTAAAGTCGAAAACGTCGTCGATACCGTCGGCGCCGGCGACGGCTTTGCCGTCGGGGTGATTAGCGCCCTGCTGGAAGGCAAAACCCTGCTTCAGGCGGTGAACCGTGGCAATAAAATCGGTTCGCTGGCGATTCAGGTCCAGGGCGACAGCGAGGGGCTCCCCACCCGCGATGCGCTGGGCGAATAACATTTATACGCAACAATAACAGCCGTCCTGTACCCTACCTGCAGCGCGGCACAGCAGCGTCCGTTTCGACGGACGGATGTCACCTCATTGACAGAGGCAAGCCTATGAATAGCTCAACAAATGCAACGAAACGCTGGTGGTACATCATGCCTATCGTGTTTATCACGTATAGCCTGGCGTACCTCGACCGTGCCAACTTCAGCTTCGCCTCCGCGGCAGGCATTACCGAAGACCTGGGCATCACCAAGGGGATCTCCTCCCTGCTGGGGGCCCTGTTCTTCCTCGGCTACTTCTTCTTCCAGATCCCCGGCGCTATCTATGCGGAGCGCCGCAGCGTTCGCAAACTGATCTTTATCTGCCTGATCCTCTGGGGCGGCTGCGCCTCGCTGACCGGTGTTGTGCATAATATCCCGGCGCTGGCGGCCATTCGCTTTATCCTCGGCGTCGTCGAAGCGGCGGTGATGCCGGCGATGCTGATCTATATCAGCAACTGGTTCACCAAATCAGAGCGCTCTCGCGCCAACACCTTCCTGATCCTCGGTAACCCGGTGACGGTCCTGTGGATGTCGGTGGTCTCCGGCTACCTGATTCAGGCCTTCGGCTGGCGGGAAATGTTCATCATCGAAGGGGTGCCGGCAGTGATCTGGGCCTTCTGCTGGTGGGTGCTGGTAAAAGACAAACCGTCGCAGGTTAACTGGCTGGCGGAGAATGAAAAAGCCGCGCTGCAGGAACAACTGGATCGTGAACAGCAGGGCATCAAAGCGGTGCGTAACTATGGCGAAGCCTTCCGCTCCCGCAACGTGATCCTGCTCTGCGCGCAGTACTTTGCCTGGAGTATCGGCGTGTACGGTTTTGTACTGTGGCTGCCGTCGATTATCCGCAGCGGCGGTGAAAATATGGGGATGGTGGAAGTGGGCTGGCTCTCTTCGGTTCCGTACCTGGCGGCCACTATCGCCATGATCGTGGTCTCCTGGGCCTCCGATAAAATGCAGAACCGTAAGCTGTTCGTCTGGCCGCTGCTGCTGATTGGCGGACTGGCCTTCATCGGCTCCTGGGCGGTCGGCGCCAACCACTTCTGGGTGTCTTATACCCTGCTGGTGGTGGCCGGTGCGGCAATGTATGCGCCTTACGGCCCCTTCTTCGCCATTATTCCGGAAATGCTGCCGCGTAACGTCGCCGGAGGCGCCATGGCGCTGATCAACAGTATGGGCGCTCTGGGCTCCTTCTGCGGCTCGTGGTTTGTCGGCTACCTGAACGGTGCCACCGGCAGCCCCGCAGCCTCCTATATTTTTATGGGGGTGGCGCTTTTCGCCTCAGTATTGCTGACTTTGATTGTTAAGCCTGCTAATAATCAAAACATTCCGCTTGGCGCTCACCACGCCTGAACTATTTCTACTACGGAGATTCGCATGAAGCCGTCTGTCATTCTCTATAAAACGCTTCCCGACGACCTGCTACAGCGCCTGGAGGAGCACTTTTCCGTCACTCAGGTAAAAAACCTGCGGCCGGAGACCGTTTCGCAGCATGCAGAGGCCTTCGCCCAGGCTGAAGGCCTCCTGGGCTCCAGCGAAAAGGTTGACGCCGCGCTGCTGGAGAAGATGCCGAAGCTGCGTGCGACCTCTACCGTTTCCGTTGGCTATGACAACTTTGACGTCGAGGCGCTGAACGCTCGCCGGGTGCTGCTGATGCATACCCCGACCGTACTGACCGAGACCGTCGCCGATACGGTCATGGCGCTGGTGCTGAGCACCGCGCGCCGGGTAGTGGAAGTGGCGGAGCGCGTCAAAGCGGGCGAGTGGACGAAGAGCATTGGCCCGGACTGGTTCGGCTGCGACGTGCACCATAAAACCTTAGGTATCGTCGGCATGGGCCGCATCGGTATGGCGCTGGCGCAGCGCGCCCACTTCGGGTTCGGCATGCCGATCCTGTATAACGCGCGCCGCCAGCATCCGCAGGCGGAAGAGCGCTTCAACGCCCGCTATTGCGATCTCGATACCCTGCTGCAGGAAGCCGATTTCGTCTGCTTGATCCTGCCCCTGAGCGAAGAGACCCACCATCTGTTCGGTCAGGCGCAGTTTGCCAAAATGAAATCTTCCGCCATCTTCATTAACGCCGGACGTGGCCCGGTGGTGGACGAGCAGGCGCTGATCGCTGCTCTGCAGGCGGGTGAAATTCATGCTGCCGGCCTTGATGTCTTCGAACACGAACCGCTGGCAAAAGACTCGCCGCTGTTAACCCTACCAAACGTTGTCGCGCTGCCGCATATCGGCTCTGCCACCCATGAGACGCGCTACAACATGGCGGCCTGCGCGGTGGACAACCTGATCGATGCCCTGAACGGTAATGTAGAGAAAAACTGCGTTAACCCGCAGGTCAAATAAGCCATAAAAAAACCCGGGTAGCGGCGGCAATCGCCCTCCCCGGGTTCTTTTTGCATCTTATCCATCATCCTGCTCGTTCGCCGCAGCCAACGTCAGCCAGATGAGACATTAACGGGTGGCGTTCACCGCTGCCGTCCATGCCTGATTAAACGCCTGATGCTGCGCCGCCAGCGGCCCAATCAGCGCATTGTACTGGCTGGCCTGCTGCGAGGTGGGGAACTGAATGCCGTTGGCCACAAAGCTCACCTGGGTCCCCTGCTGAGCGACAAAATCCCCCACCTGAACCAGCTGCTGGGTAAAGATTTGCGCGGCCGGGATCAGCGGCTGCAGCGCGTCAGCTGGCGCGGTCACGACCTTGGCGTAAACCTGATCGAAGACCGGCTTAAGATCGTCAGCCTGCTTCAGAGCGCTATGCGCGGCATCGGCCTGCATTTTCGCATTCTGCAGCTGCTGGCTGAGCACGCCCAGCGCGCCGTTCGCCTGACGCAGCGGCTCACGCTGGGTCATATAGTCCTGCGGGACGCGGATAGCATTGACGCTGTCCACCACCGGGCGCAGACCAGCGTCCATCGCCTGGCTCACCTGCTGCGAGTAACCATAGATCACCGCGTAGTCAGAGACAAAAGGCCCAAACTGTTTTTTCTGATCGGCGGTCAGCGTCGGCAGACGTTCACCGCTACGCATCGCCGTATTCTGCAGGAAGTCGATAAACGCTTTGCGCTGATCGCCTTCTTTATCAAAACACCCACTCAGGCTAACCACCATCAATAAGGCCGCCATAGCCGCAAACCAGCGAGAGCAGGACTTTCCTGTCGCCATTTTTTTACTCCTTTCAGCCAAAAAAAGCGCACAACGACACACACGTGCCAGACGCTGACAAGGATAGTCCAGCTCGGCCTCGCAGGATACCCTTTACTGCTAATCTTACGCAGGAAAAACGCCATTTCGCACGCCATCGTCGCGGTGTAGAACGTCTGTTATGCACATCACAAATATAGTCATCACATTCTGCGAGCGAAGTTTATATAACCATCTGATTTTTATGGCACTAAAAAAGTTTCCGTACGACGTGGCGTCCTAAAACGGACGATAATCGCACGCTTTGGCGCGCGCCTGCATTGCCTGCCCCCCACTTCAATGATTTGATGAATGAGCGATTAACGGCGATACGTTCGATTATCGCACAAATCAAACTCAATGACGCGAGGACGACGATAAAAACAGACCTCTGTCCCTCGCTCAGTCTGCCAGGAAAGCCGTATGACTAAGACAACCATCGACATTCAGGCCTTTATCAACGAGCACCCCTTCACCCGCTACCAGTGGATGATCCTTGCGCTCTGCTTTATCACCGTCGCGATGGACGGATTCGACACCGCGATCATCGGATTTATCGCCTCCGACCTGGTACAGGAATGGGGCGTGGAAAAATCGGCGCTCGGCCCGGTGATGAGCGCCGCGCTGGTGGGCCTGGCGGTCGGCGCCTTAACCGCGGGGCCGCTGGCTGACCGCATCGGCCGCAAAAAAGTGCTGATTATGTCGATCGTGGTGTTCGGCGGATTCAGCCTGCTTACCGCCTTCGCCACCAGCCTTAATCAGCTGACGCTGCTGCGTTTCCTGACCGGTCTCGGGCTCGGCGCGGCGATGCCGAATGCGGCCACCCTGATGAGCGAATATGCGCCGGAGCGCCGTCGGGCGCTGCTGGTGAACCTGATGTTCGTCGGCTTTCCGATGGGATCATCGCTGGGCGGCTTTTTATCCGCCTGGATGATCCCGCACTATGGCTGGCAGAGCGTGCTGGTGCTGGGCGGCGTGATGCCCCTCCTGCTGGCCGTAGCGTTAATTTTTCTGCTGCCGGAGTCTGCCCGCTATCTGGTGGTGAAGCAGCAGCCGGCGCAGCGCATTGCCGCCATCCTGAAACGCATCGCGCCGCTGCCGGAGGCGGTGGAATTTGAGCTGCGCGAAGCAGGCCAGGTGAAAGAGAAATCGGCCATCGGCGTCATTTTCTCCCCACGCTACGCGGTGGGTACCGTGATGTTGTGCCTGACCTACTTTATGGGCCTGCTGATTTTCTACCTCCTGACCAGCTGGCTGCCGCTGCTGATCCGCGAAACCGGCGCCTCGATGAGTCAGGCCTCCATCATCACCGCCCTGTTCCCGCTGGGCGGCGGGATTGGCGTACTGATCCTTGGCGCCCTGATGGACAAGATCAATCCCAACAAGGTGGTGGCCGTCGGCTGGTTGCTGACCGGCGTTTGCGTCTGCCTGGTGGGTTTCTCCACCAGCAGCCTGGTGCTGATGGGGGTGATGGTGTTTATCGCCGGTAGTATTATGAATGGCGCGCAGTCGTCGATGCCCGCGCTGGCGGCAGGCTTCTACCCGACGCAGGGGCGCGCCACCGGCGTCGCCTGGATGCTGGGTATCGGCCGCTTCGGCGGGATCCTCGGCGCATTCAGCGGCGCCTTCCTGATGCAGGCGCAGCTCTCCTTTGAAACCATCTTCACTCTGCTGGCCATCCCGGCGTTCCTGTCAGCCCTCGCGCTGCTGATCAAATACCGGGTCAGTAAATCCGCGCCGGCGACGAAAGACGACGCGAGAGGTCTGCAGAAAGCCTGATTGTTAAGCCGGCGGCCCGCGCCGGCTTTGCCGCTTTTTTCTTATCCGTTTACAAAAATTTTCGAAGCCATCTCATCGCGTTAGTAATCATTCTCTTAGGCTCCACTGCCGTTTGGCTGCCGGGGCCGATTCGATAGCCTGTTGGCAAATAATCACGGACGTTACCATCCGCTGCACGATTTTCTGACTATTCTTAAAGAGCTTTATAAAAAATCTCTTCCGCTGTGTGATAAAAGGAGTTCTCAATGGAATATAAAGATCCCGTGTTTGAACTGCTGAGCAGCCTGGAACACATCGTATTTAAGGATGATAATCAGAAACTTACCTCAAACCGTAAGTCCACTGTGTTTAGTGAATTTGAGCAACTGCGTAAAGGCACTGGACTTAAGATTGACGACTTTGCCAACGTCATGGGCGTGAGCGTCGCCATGGTAAGAGAGTGGGAGTCGAGACGGGTTAGACCGTCTCCCACCGAGCTGAAATTGATGCGCCTGATTCAGGCCAATCCACAGCTTTCACGACAGTTACTCGATTAATCCAGCGCGCAGCGGCATGGGTCAGTAAGGGGGCTTTTGCCGCTGCACCGTAAAAAAAGTTTGCTATCAGGTGCTGAACGTGCGTTAATGCTCGCAGGTTTGATGTACAGACCACAGAGCAGTCGAATAGAGCAGTCCTTCTAAGGTTATCCAAAGATACCCCCGTAGTGAACTTTCCCTTTATCGCTTTAAATCTGTAGTCCAGACCGCTACGCCGCAAGGCTCACTTATTTTTTTAAAGGTAATTCACTATGTCCGGTAAAATGACTGGTATCGTAAAATGGTTCAACGCTGACAAAGGCTTCGGCTTCATCACTCCTGACGATGGCTCTAAAGACGTGTTCGTACACTTCTCTGCTATCCAGAACGATGGCTACAAATCCCTGGACGAAGGTCAGAAAGTTTCCTTCACCATCGAAAGCGGCGCTAAAGGCCCGGCAGCTGGCAACGTAACTTCTCTGTAAGTTCAAGCCGCTAAGAATCGAGAATCCCTGCCTGATGGCGGGGATTTTTTTTATCTGTCGCCAACAGCCGCCAGCATACGATGGCGGCTGTTGGGCATTCAGAGCAGGGAAAAGTGCCAGCCCGTCTCCCGCCACGCCAGGCTATGGGTCAGCTTCAGACCGTGTAAAAAAGCCTCATCATGTGACACCACCAGCATCGCGCCTGGAAACGCCGCCAGCGCGCTTTCAATAGCCTGTGTCGATGCTAAATCGAGATGGTTGGTCGGCTCATCCAGCAAAAGCAGCTGAGCGGGATCGCGTCTCCAGAGCACGCACGCCAGGGCCGCTTTCAGACGCTCGCCGCCGCTGAGCGTCGCCAGCGGCAGAGTGACCTTATCCGCGCCAAGCTGGAGCTGCGCCAGACGGGTGCGCAGAAGGCCCTCATCCAGCGGGGTATCGTCCAGGCTCAGGTGCGCCATGACCGATAACGACAGATCCAGCTGCGTCAGATGTTGATCCAGATAAGCCGCGCTCACCGACAGCCGGACATCGCCTGAGACGGCCTGCTCCAGCCCCAGCAGCGTTTTCAGCAAAGTGGTTTTGCCACAGCCGTTCGGTCCCTTTAGCGCAATACGCATCGGACCATCCATACGCCAGTCCAGCGGCGCAGCGGGTGAATGGGCGAGCTGCAATGCTTCCACCACCAGAACCTGCTTGCCGGCGGCCACTTCGCTACCCGGCAGGGTGAACATCACCGGATTGTCGTCTTCTACCCGCTCCCGTGCCTGCTGCACGGCGGCATTCAGACTGCTGTTCTGTTCACGATGCTGACGGCGCAGCGTTCCCGGGCGCTCTTTTGCCGCACCTTTGTACTTCACACGTTCAAACGAGGCGATATTTAGCGTATCAACGGTCCGCAGCGTCTGAGCCGAGCGCCGCTGCGCGGCGTCATGCTCCTTTTGCATTCGCGCGCGGGTGCGCCGTCGCTCGGTCACAGCATGCTCCAGCGCCGCGCGCGCAGCCTGCTGCTCCGCCATACGCTGGCGCTGATATTCATCATAGTTGCCGCCGTAGCTGCGCAGCGCCGTCGGCGTCAGCTCAATAATCCTCGGCATCCGCGTCAGTAACTCGCGGTCGTGGCTGGCGATCAGAGCCCCACCCTGCCAGCTTTCCAGTTGGTGATAGAGCCACTCCCGCCCCTGGCGGTCCAGATGGTTGGTGGGCTCATCCAGCAGCAGATAATCGGCGCCGGAGACAAAGGCGCCGCACAGCAGAGCCTTCATCCGCTCGCCGCCGCTGAGTGAAAAAACGGGACGATCCGCAGAGAACGGCGGGAGATCGGCTTCACGGAAAGCTAAACTCAGGCGATCGGGGAGATCCCAGTGGCCATCCAATAGATCGAAATCGGCAGCCAGCACTTGACCCTGTTCAAGGCGAGACAAGGCATCAAATATCGGCGCATAGCCCAGCAGCGCCGCGAGGGTCATCTCTGGCGTGACGTTCGGCTGCTGCGCCACCCAGGCAATGGAAGCCGCGCGTTCAATATGACCGTCGGCGGGGGAATCCAGACCGGCCAGCAGACGTAGCAGACACGTCTTGCCGACGCCGTTCCGGCCGACCAGGCCGCAAAGCGACGATTCCAGCGATAAATTCAGCGGACCAAATAGCGTATCTCCCGTCGCAAACTGACAGGTGACCTGATGTAAAACAAAAGCGGGGATATGGGCGCAATGAGCCATAAGCACTCCTGAATGAAATCAATACTCCCCTACCCGCAACATCTGCGAGGTAAGGCGTGAAATTCATCAGTCGTGTTTGTTCATTTGTGGGGCGCGCTCCGGTGAGACGAGGAATTCGTCGGGACATAGGATAGCCACACTCCGGTATGCGTTGCAAGCCTGTTTTATTCAACGATCGTGTAAAAATAAAAAGGCCTCCTGATATCAGGAGGCAAATGATTTATTTGGTGAACAATGAAAGGGTGCATTGAGAATGCCTGACACTGCAAGCATGGTGGGGATAGATCCCCACCAGATGCTCTTACTGTTTAATATCACAGGCTAAGAATGCCACCAGCTCAATATTTCCCTGTCTGAGCTGTAATTCACATAGCGAATCACGAACCGTCCAGGTCAATAATAAAATAGTGAAGCAAATCACTACTAAGCCAAACAACAGATACTTTTGCGGCATTCCTCGCCTCCAGTGTTGATTTTCAACAAGTAAGAGGCTACTCTTATGGTGTTCATGCATAGGGGAGCCTCACTTTGATTACTATCAGGTGGGGCTTTTCTCTGTCTGTCTCCCGCTGAATACCTGAGACACACAGTCTCAAGCACCCGCCGCCATTCTAGCGTAAATACCTCACGGAATTATTTTTATATATTCCTAAAACATTTCTTATCGATGAATGTAAATAATGAAGATATCAATGACAGAATTATTAACGGTTCATCTATTTATATTTCACGTATAAAAAAACCTGCCCTGAGGCAGGTCTTTTATTATTACCGATACGCTTACTGCAGCAGAGAAATATCCGCGACCTGCAGGAACAGTTCACGCAGTTTGGACAGCAGCGTCAGACGGTTGATGCGAACATCTTTGTCTTCAGCGTTAACCATCACGTTCTCGAAGAACTCATCCACCGGCTCGCGCAGCGCAGCCAGCTCGATCAGCGCATCCTGATAACGGCCTGCGGCGAAATACGGCTGCAGTTTGTCGCGCAGCACCACCAGATTGCCCGCCAGCTTGATTTCCGCCGCTTCTTTCAGCACTGAAGCGTGAACGATGTCGTTCAGCGTCTCGTCGGATTTCGCGAGGATGTTGGAGACACGTTTGTTTGCCGCCGCCAGCGCGGAGGACTCTTCCAGGGTACGGAAGTGCGATACGGCTTTCATGCGCGCATCAAAATCCGCCGGGCGGGTTGGACGACGCGCCAGTACCGCCTGGATCGTGTCGACGCCGTAACCTTCGTCCTGATACCAGGCGCGGAAGCGGCCCAGCATAAAGTCGATCACATCATCAACCACGTTGGCGTTGGTCAGCTTCTCACCGTACAGACGCACCGCTTCTTCGGTCAGCGTTTGCAAATCGAGATTCAGGTTCTTCTCAACGATGATACGCAGCACGCCCAGCGCGGCGCGGCGCAGCGCAAACGGGTCTTTATCGCCTTTCGGATGCTGCCCGATACCAAAGATACCCGCCAGGGTGTCCATCTTATCGGCAATCGCCACCGCGCAGGCCACCGGGTTAGACGGCAGCGCGTCGCCGGCAAAGCGCGGCTGATACTGCTCGTTCAGCGCCACGGCCACGTCTTCCGCTTCGCCGTCATGGCGCGCGTAGTGCATCCCCATCACGCCCTGGGTGTCGGTGAACTCGAAGACCATGTTGGTCATCAGGTCGCACTTGGACAGCAGGCCCGCGCGGGTCGCATGGTTCACATCAGCGCCAATCTGCCCGGCAATCCAGCCCGCCAGCGCCTGGATGCGATCGGTCTTGTCGCGCAGGGTCCCAAGTTGCTGTTGGAACAGCACGGTTTCCAGACGCGGCAGGTTATCTTCCAGACGTTTTTTACGGTCGGTGTTGAAGAAGAATTCAGCATCGGCCAGACGCGGACGAACCACCTTCTCGTTACCGGAGATGATCTGCTGCGGATCTTTGGACTCGATGTTCGCCACGAAGATAAAGTTCGGCAGCAGTTTGCCGGCATTGTCGTAGACCGGGAAGTACTTCTGGTCGCCCTTCATGGTGTAAACCAGCGCTTCGGACGGCACCGCGAGGAATTTTTCTTCGAACTTCGCCGTCAGCACCACCGGCCATTCCACCAGCGAGGTGACTTCTTCCAGCAGGCTTTCGCTCAGATCGGCTTGACCGCCAATCTTACGCGCCGCTTCTTCCGCATCGGCTTTGATTTTGGCTTTACGCTGTTCGTAATCGGCGATGACTTTACCGCGCTCCAGCAGGATCTGCGGGTACTGGTCGGCATGATCGATAGTGAACTCCGGCTCACCCATAAAGCGATGCCCGCGAATCACGCGATCGGACGGAATACCGAGGATAGTAGCCGGGATCACTTTGTCACCCAGCAGCAAAGTCACCGTGTGAACCGGACGCACGAAGTGGACGTCAGACGCGCCCCAGCGCATCAGTTTCGGGATCGGCAGCTTCGCCAGCGAGCTGGCAATCATGTTCGGCAGCAGCGCTTCAGTGCTTTCGCCCTTTACATGGGCGCGATACAGCAGCCATTCGCCTTTGTCGGTGGTCAGACGTTCGGCCTGATCGACGGTGATACCGCAGCCGCGCGCCCAGCCTTCGGCCGCTTTGCTTGGCTTGCCTTCGGCATCGAACGCCTGGGCAATAGCCGGGCCGCGTTTTTCCACTTCGCGATCGGCTTGCGCCGCCGCCAGGTTGGCTACCTTCAGCGCCAGACGACGCGGGGCGGCAAACCATTCCACTTTACCGTGCGCGAGGCCAGCGTTATCCAGCTCCGCGGTCACGTTCGCAGCAAAAGATTCCGCCAGGCTGCGCAGCGCTTTTGGTGGCAGCTCTTCAGTGCCGATTTCCACCAGAAAAGTATTCTCAGACATGGCCGCCTCTTATTTATTCTTGTTGCACATCGGGAAGCCGAGCGCTTCACGGGAAGCGTAGTACGCTTCCGCCACTGCTTTAGTCAGGGTGCGAATGCGCAGAATATAGCGCTGACGCTCGGTGACGGAGATGGCTTTACGCGCATCCAGCAGGTTAAAGCTGTGAGCCGCTTTCAAAATACGTTCATAGGCCGGCAGCGGCAGCGGGGTCTCCAGCGCCAGCAGCTGCTGGGCCTCTTTCTCATACTGCTCAAAGCAGGAGAACAGGAAGTCGACGTCGGCGTATTCGAAGTTATAGGTGGACTGCTCCACTTCATTCTGGTGGAACACGTCGCCGTAAGTGGTTTTACCCAGTGGGCCATCGCTCCAGACCAGGTCATAAACGCTGTCCACGCCCTGGATGTACATCGCCAGACGCTCCAGACCGTAGGTGATCTCGCCGGTCACCGGCTTACACTCGAGGCCGCCCACCTGCTGGAAGTAGGTGAACTGCGTCACTTCCATGCCGTTGAGCCACACTTCCCAACCCAGACCCCAGGCGCCCAGCGTCGGGTTTTCCCAGTTGTCTTCGACAAAACGAATATCGTGAATGGTCGGGTCCATACCCAGCTCTTTCAGCGATCCGAGGTACAGCTCCTGAATGTTGTCCGGAGAGGGCTTAATCACCACCTGGAACTGATAGTAGTGCTGTAAACGGTTCGGGTTTTCGCCATAGCGGCCATCGGTTGGACGACGGGAAGGCTGCACGTAGGCGGTCGCCATTGGCTCCGGCCCTAACGCGCGCAGGCAGGTCATCGGGTGAGAGGTGCCGGCGCCGACTTCCATGTCCAGTGGTTGAACAATGGTGCAGCCCTGACGAGCCCAGTAATCCTGTAAGGTCAGGATCAGGCCCTGGAAGGTCCTGGTATCAAACTTTTGCATATGATTTCGTGCTGGATACGTGTGGATTTAAAGGAAGGAGTCAGTATACCCGCTGGCTGCGAGATATACAGTACGAAACGGCGTTGTTTCAGGAAAACGGACGAAATTTACGCCAGCCGGGGTCGATTCAGCGCATCGAAAGATGCATAAACTGGCCGTCCGGGTCAAAGGAACAGATGAAACGCTCATTCTTGCCGGTCCGCCCCGAAAGCTCATAGCTCGCCTGGAATTGTTCAAAATGGTTCACGTCAACGAGCTGCGTTTGCGTGTTGTAGCGAATAGCGGCCTGATCCTTGCAAAGCTGGGCCATATTGAGCGTCGTTTGCGGAGTAATGCGTGCGCGCTGCGCTTTTTGCGCCGGGGGAGAAATGGTCTCGCTGCAGCCCGCGAGGAGCAGCACCAGCATAACGGAAACAACACCTTTCACCACGTACTCCTCCACCGCCTTGTTAGCAAGTTGTTATCGTAAAGATTCAGTATTACAGGTATTTTGCGAATATCATAAAACCGCGACAAGTCTGTGACCGAAAACTCAGACTAATCTATTGCGACACCGGGACATAAGGCGGGTCAGACCTTATTTCGCCAGCAGACTTTGAGGGACTGATGCAAGAAAAGATACACTGGATCACCAACCTGCGCGGTATCGCCTGCATGATGGTGGTGATGATCCACAGTACCAGTTGGTATATCACTCATCCGCATGCCATCACCCTTATGGAATGGGACATCGCTAATCTGCTCAATTCCGCCTCCCGCGTCAGCGTGCCGCTGTTTTTTATGATCTCGGGATACCTGTTTTTTGGCGAGCGCAGCGCCCAGCCGCGCCATTTCTGGCGAATTGGTTTGTGCATTGCGTTCTATAGCGCGCTGTCTCTGCTGTATATCGCGCTGTTTACCCATATCAACGTCGAGCTATCGTTAAAGAATTTGCTGCAGAAGCCCGTCTTCTACCACCTGTGGTTTTTCTTTGCTATCGCCGTCATCTACCTGCTCTCGCCGCTGATTCAGGTTAAGTCCGTCAGCGGTAAAATGCTGCTGGCGCTGATGGCGATCCTCGGTATTCTGGCCAACCCCAATATGGTCAGCGTCAAAGCCGCCGGGATTGAGTGGCTGCCAGTCAACCTCTATATCAACGGCGATACCTTCTACTACGTGCTCTACGGCGTGCTGGGCAGAGCCATTGGCACCCTGGACACCAATAAAAAATGGCTGACCCCGCTCTGCGCCGCGCTGTTCATCGCCGCCGTGTGGGTTATCTCCCGCGGCACGCTGCATGAGCTGCGCTGGCGCGGAGACTTTGGCGACACCTGGTATCTCTACTGCGGGCCGGCGGTGTTCGTTTGCGCGGTCGCCCTGCTGACGCTGGCCAAAAACTGGCTTAACGCACGTCCCCTGCCCGGTATCGCCTGCATTGCGCGACATTCACTGGGGATCTACGGTTTCCATGCCCTGATAGTGCATGCGCTGCGCGCCAGCCATCTGGAGCTGTCCCGCTGGCCGCTGCTGGACATTGTGTGGATATTTAGCGCCGCCCTGCTCGGCAGCCTGCTGCTGTCAGGCCTGGTGCAGCGGATTGATAGCCGCCGGCTGGTCAGCTAACGGTCCGCCACCCGGAGGGGCCCGACTTACGACTCAGGCCCCTCTTCCGTCACGCTGAGAGGTTCCCGTAAGCGCGTCGGGTCCCAGGCATCACGCACGTTTTTCTGCACCGCAACAGCGCCAAACAGGCTCAAAAAGTACGCCAGCCCATAGAACCCTTTCTCGCTGAGCAGCAGAGTGGCATTCCACAGTCCGATAACCAGCAGACCTACAGCGATAACGAAGACCACCAGGCAGGTGGTGTTGTACAGCGCGGTGGTCGGAATGGCTTCATACTTATCGCGCACCGTCTTTTGATAAGATGCCGCGGCAAACAGCCCCAGTACCAGGACAGCAAAATAATAGCCTTTCTCATTCAACTGCATATCGGCATTCCACAGCCCCACCAGATAGGTGACGATGCCGCCGATCAGGGCAATCCAGGAGATCAAATGAAACGCCGGAGAATACGTCGCGTGCTTGTTTTCCATCACTTTTTACCTTTTACGCGCCTCGGAGCGGCGCTTATTCCGTTTTTTGCATCGCCCGGGCGACGCGGGTCCGTTCGGGGGTTGCCGATGCGCCATATAAGCAGACAAACCATGCCGCGATATAGACGGCTTTTTCATGCCAGTCTGCCGGCACATACCAGGCGCCGACCAGCAGCAGGCCGACCGATAGCAGCAGCACCAGCCGACATAAGGCAATAAAACCGTCGTCCTGTTCCTGCCACTGGCTGGCGCGCTGATGGGCGAGGACGGCAAACATCCCCATCACCAGTACGCCAAGAAAATAACCTTTACCGCTAAACAACGGGCAGGTTCGCCAGATACCGAGCAGATAAACCAGCGATCCTGCTGCCATCATCACCCTGGCAATGTTGCGTTTTGTGTTCATCTCACCTCCCTGGTCGACAGGGGCTGATTATGACCGAGTCACCCGACGATGCCGCAGGTTATGCACGGCAAAGCGGTGATTTCGGAATAAACAAATACGCTTTTTTGGATGGATGTAGCCGGGACATTCAGGGAGGGAATCCGCCCGGCGCTGCCGGACGGACTGAGGCTAAGACATCAGCGATTTCAGCTGCTGATAAATCTGGCGGAAGGTTTCCCGCTGTGGCGCATAGTGGGCCACACGGCGATCGTCCGGGCGATGCGCTTGTTCAAGCGGCAGCGGCTTCAGCAGCCCGGCGCGGTCTGCCTCGTCGTGCACCGCCAGCTGCGCCAGCCTGGCCGCCCCCAGCGCCGGGCCGACGTCGCCCCCGGTACGGTAATCGAGCTGCTGGCCGCTGATATCCGCCAGCATTTGTCGCCAGTAAGCGCTGCGCGCCCCGCCGCCGATAAGCGTGATGCTCTGCGGCTTGATGCCGCAGGCGTGTACCACGTCCATGCCATCCGCCAGCGCATAGCCCACGCCCTCCAGCACCGCCCGCGCCAGCTCTGCCGGCCCATGCTGATGCGTCAGGCCAAAAAAGACGCCCTTGGCCTGCGGGTTGTTGTGCGGCGTGCGTTCGCCCGACAGATATGGCAGGAACCACACCGGACCGGCGCTTTCATCCGCCGTCTGCGCCGCCGCGATCAGCGCCGGCACGCTGGCCAGGCCGGTTAATTTCGCCGCCCAGTCCAGGCAGGAGGCCGCGCTGAGCATCACCGACATCAGATGCCAGCGGCCCGGCAGCGCATGGCAGAAGCTGTGCACCGCGCTTTCGGGTTTGCTGAGGAACCCTTCGCTGACGGCGAAGTAGACGCCTGAGGTGCCCAGCGACAGCATTGCCTGGCCGGCGTCGGCCATTCCGACCCCGACCGCGCCTGCGGCGTTGTCGCCACCGCCGCCCACCACCAGCGCCTGCGGCATATTCCACGCCTGCGCCACCTCAGGTCGCAGTTGCCCGGTGACGTCGCTGCCTTCAAACAGCGCCGGCATCGCATCCCGACTGAGATCGCAGGCGGCGAGCATCTCATCGCTCCAGTCACGCCGGGCGACGTCCAGCCACATCGTACCGGCGGCGTCAGACATGTCGCTGGCAAGCTCGCCGGTCATGCGCAGGCGCAGATAGTCCTTCGGCAGCAGCACTTTATCGACCTGGTTGAACACCGCCGCCTCGTGGCGCTGCACCCAGAGTAACTTCGGCGCCGTAAAGCCCGGCATCATCAGGTTGCCGGTGATCTGCCGGGAAGCGCTGACTTTTTCCTCCAGCAGCTGGCACTCTTCGGCGCAGCGGCCGTCATTCCATAAAATGGCCGGACGCAGCACCTGTAACGATTTATCCAGCAACGTGGCGCCGTGCATCTGCCCGGCGATGCCCAGCGCCTTCACGTCGCGCAGGCTATGCTGCGCGCCCAGGGCTTTCATCGCCGTGTCTGTCGCCAGCCACCACTGTTCGGGATCTTGTTCCGACCACAGCGGATGCGGACGCGAGACGGTGAGTTTTTCGGTATGCGATGCCACTACCTCACCCTGCTCATTCAGCAGAATGGCTTTGACGCCCGATGTTCCCAGATCGATGCCGATATACATACTACCTCTCCTTAAACGCGCGCCACGGCTAAGCGTGGCGCGAACAGAGCATCCTGGTTGCGACGCCGGTCATGCCGGGCGCCGCCGCATGATTACTTATCAAACAGATAATGGTTGACCAGGTTTTCCAGTTGTTCCTGCTGGCCGCTGCGATGCTGCGGCGCCAGCTGATGCTGAGTGGCATACTGGGCAATGTCGCTGAGGGTCATCTGCCCGTTAAGGATCTGCTGCCCCAGCTCACCGTTCCAGCCGGCGTAGCGTCTGGCCACGCGTTTATCCAGCTCACCGTCCTCAATCATCCGCGCCGCAACTTTCAGCGACAGCGCCATGGTATCCATCGCGCCAATATGACCATAGAACAGGTCGTATTTGTCGGTACTCTGCCGGCGCACTTTCGCATCAAAGTTGAGGCCGCCGGTGGTGAAGCCGCCCGCTTTAAGAATTTCATACATCACCAGCGCATTCTCTTCGACGCTGTTCGGGAACTGGTCGGTATCCCAGCCCAGCTGCGGATCGCCGCGGTTGGCGTCGACGGAGCCGAACAGCCCCAGCGCAATGGCCGTCGCAATTTCATGATGGAACGAATGGCCGGCGAGCGTGGCATGGTTAGCTTCAATATTCAGTTTAATCTCTTTTTCCAGACCAAACTGTTTGAGGAAGCCGTAAACGGTAGAGGCATCATAGTCATACTGATGCTTGGTCGGTTCCTGCGGTTTGGGCTCAATCAGCAGCGTGCCTTTAAAGCCAATTTTATGCTTATGCTCCACCACCAGTTGCATGAAGCGGCCAATCTGTTCACGCTCCTGACGCAGGTCGGTATTCAGCAGGGTTTCATAGCCCTCGCGACCGCCCCACAGCACATAGTTTTCGCCTCCCAACTGATGAGTGGCATTCATCGCGGTGACCACCTGGGTGGCCGCCCAGCTAAACACTTCCGGATCCGGGTTGGTGGCCGCGCCAGCGCCGTAGCGCGGGTTGGTAAAGCAGTTTGCGGTCCCCCACAGAAGCTTCACGCCGCTCTGCTGCTGTTTCTCTGCCAGCACCTCGACCATGCGGGCGAAGTTATTGCTGTACTCCTGCAGCGAGGCGCCTTCCGGCGAGACATCGACATCGTGGAAACAGTAGTAAGGCACGTTGAGTTTGTGGAAGAATTCAAACGCCACATCGGCTTTACGTTTGGCCATCTCCAGGGCGTCGCCAGGCTGCTGCCATGGACGGTCAAAGGAGCCCACGCCAAACATATCGGCGCCATTCCAGCAGAAGGTATGCCAGTAACAGGCCGCAAAACGCAGATGATCTTCCATCCGTTTGCCCAGCACCAGTTCATCCGGGTTGTAGTGACGGAAAGCCAGCGGGTTAGTGGATTTCGGGCCTTCGTAACGAACGCGATCGAGTTGATCGAAATAGGTCTGCATAGAGAACTCCATATTCAGAGATGCGGCGAATAACCAATCAGATACCCTAAATAATTCGAGTTGCAGGAAGGCGGCAAGAGCGTGAACCCTCAGGCGCTGGCGCCAGCAAGAGGTCGGAGCAACGAATGTCACCAACCCACCTACAACTTGAAGTATGACGGGTTTAAGCCAATATAGAATTTCACTTTCCTTCTCCTCAATTACGTTATTTCACACCGCCATTGAGAGAATCCACAAACGTGCGCCAGCTCGCAAAAAATAATATTCTTCCCTCTTCTCCGCACCTTGTCGGGGAAGTCCAGTGCAATAATAAGTGTGTGCATGAATAAAATACGATCGCCGTCATAATTTGCACATTAAACGAAATTTCATAACGGCAAAATAAGAACCGGTAATTGCCAGCCCTGCTTTCCGCGTTAAGAATCTGTAACGTATCCGCAACCTCATGTATCAAACATTATTTTCCGTTCGTCTTACCTACCCTTACAAAAAAGGTATCATTATTATGAAGATAAAGAACCTTTGCCTTACACTTTGCGCTAGCTCCCTCCTGCTCGCCAGCATGGCGGGGATGGCGAAAGAAGTGAAGATTGGCATGGCCATCGACGATCTGCGTCTGGAGCGCTGGCAGAAAGACCGTGATATTTTCGTCAATAAAGCGGAATCCTTAGGCGCCAAAGTTTTTGTCCAGTCCGCCAACGGTAATGAAGAAACGCAGATGTCGCAAATTGAAAATATGATCAACCGCGGCGTCGATGTGTTAGTCATTATTCCTTATAACGGTCAGGTACTCAGCAACGTGATTAAAGAAGCCAAGCAGGAAGGTATTAAAGTCCTGGCCTATGACCGTATGATTAATAATGCTGATATTGATTTCTATATTTCTTTCGACAATGAAAAAGTCGGTGAAATGCAGGCGCAAAGTCTGGTCGACAAAGTGCCGCAGGGTAATTATTTCCTGATGGGCGGCTCGCCGGTGGATAATAACGCCAAACTGTTCCGCGCCGGGCAGATGAAGGTCCTCAAACCGTATGTGGATGAAGGCAAAATTAAGATTGTCGGCGATCAGTGGGTTGACGGCTGGCTGCCGGAGAACGCGCTGAAAATAATGGAAAACGCGCTGACGGCGAATAATAACAAGATCGATGCCGTGGTCGCCTCCAATGACGCCACCGCCGGCGGCGCCATCCAGGCCTTAACCGCCCAGGGGCTGGCCGGTAAAGTGGCGATCTCCGGTCAGGATGCTGACCTGGCGGGTGTGAAGCGCATTATTTCCGGTACTCAGACGATGACCGTCTATAAACCGATTACCACCCTGGCCACCAACGCCGCTGAAATCGCCGTTGAGCTGGGTAACGATAAGCAGCCGAAGGCCGATACCACGCTGAATAACGGCTTAAAAGATGTCCCTTCGCGCCTGTTAACGCCCATTGAGGTGAATAAAGAGAATATTGACGCCACGGTGATTAAAGACGGTTTCCATAAAAAGAGTGAATTGTAATGGCTGACGCCCCGCTCCGGGGCGTCATTTTCATCCCGCCGGATATCACTTTTGCGGAGTCTTTATGGCCTGGCTACTCGAAATGAAGAACATCACCAAAACCTTCGGCGCCGTTAAAGCCGTGGATAACGTCAGCCTGCGTCTTAACGCGGGTGAGGTGGTCTCGTTATGCGGTGAAAATGGGTCGGGGAAATCGACGCTGATGAAGGTGTTGTGCGGTATCTATCCGCACGGAAGCTATGAGGGCGAGATTATTTTTGCCGGCGAAACGCTGCAGGCAAACCATATTCGCGATACCGAACGCAAAGGCATCGCCATTATTCACCAGGAGCTGGCGCTGGTGAAACATCTCACCGTGCTGGAGAATATTTTCCTCGGCGCCGAGATCTCCCGCCACGGTCTGCTGGATTATGAAACCATGACGCTGCGCTGTCAGAAGCTGCTGGCGCAGGTCAATCTGCCCATATCGCCCGACACCCGCGTCGGCGACCTCGGCCTTGGTCAGCAGCAGCTGGTGGAGATCGCCAAGGCGCTGAATAAACAGGTTCGTCTGCTGATCCTCGACGAACCGACCGCTTCCTTAACCGAACAAGAGACCGCGACGCTGCTGACGATCATTCGCGATCTGCAAAACCACGGTATCGCCTGCATTTATATTTCTCACAAGCTCAATGAGGTCAAAGCGATCTCCGACACGATCTGCGTGATCCGCGATGGCCAGCACATCGGCACCCGCGACGCCAGCGGCATGAGCGAAGACGATATCATCACCATGATGGTCGGCCGCGAGCTCACCGCGCTCTATCCCAGCGAGCCGCACGCCCACGGCGAGGAGATCCTGCGGGTCGAACATTTAACCGCCTGGCACCCGGTAAACCGCCATATTAAACGCGTCAACGACGTCTCGTTTTCCCTGCGTCGCGGGGAAATCCTCGGCATTGCCGGGTTGGTCGGCGCCGGACGTACCGAGGCGGTACAGTGCCTGTTCGGCGTCTGGCCGGGGCGCTGGCAAGGGGAGATCTTTATTGATGGCCAGCCGGTGAGCATTTCTAACTGCCAGCAGGCCATTGCCCACGGCATCGCCATGGTGCCGGAAGACCGCAAAAAAGACGGCATCGTGCCGGTGATGGCGGTGGGCAAAAACATTACCCTGGCGGCGCTCAACCAGTTCACCGGCGCGATGAGCAGCCTGGACGACGCCGCCGAGCAGCACTGCATTCAGCAGTCCATTCAGCGTTTGAAAATTAAAACCTCCTCGCCGGAACTGGCGATTGGCCGCCTGAGCGGCGGCAACCAGCAAAAGGCGATACTCGCGCGCTGTCTGCTGCTCAATCCGCGCATTCTGATCCTCGACGAACCCACCCGTGGCATCGATATCGGGGCAAAGTATGAAATTTATAAACTGATTAACCAGCTGGTGCAGCAGGGCATCGCGGTCATTGTCATTTCATCAGAACTGCCCGAGGTGCTCGGTCTCAGCGATCGGGTGCTGGTTATGCACGAAGGCAGACTAAAAGCCAATTTGGTTAATCAACATCTGACCCAGGAGCAGGTGATGGAAGCCGCGCTGAGGAGCGAACGCCATGTCGAAGAACACGTCGTCTGAAATCAAACTCACCCCAACCGCCCCCGCCGCCTTGCCGGCGCTGAAGGGGCTGAATCTCCAGGTCTTTGTGATGATCGCCGCCATCGTCGTCATTATGCTGTTTTTCACCTGGGTTACCGATGGCGCCTACCTGAGCGCACGCAATATCTCCAACCTGCTGCGCCAGACGGCCATCACCGGCATCCTCGCCGTTGGCATGGTGTTTGTGATTATTTCGGCAGAAATCGACCTGTCCGTCGGCTCGATGATGGGGCTGCTGGGCGGCGCCGCGGCAATCTTTGACGTCTGGCTCGGCTGGCCGCTGCCGCTCACCATCCTGGTGACCCTGGTGATGGGCCTGCTGCTCGGGGCGTGGAACGGATGGTGGGTGGCCTATCGCAAGGTTCCCTCGTTTATCGTCACCCTCGCCGGGATGCTGGCGTTTCGCGGCATTCTGATCGGCATCACCAACGGGACCACCGTCTCGCCCACCAGCCCGGCGATGGCGCAGATCGGCCAAAGCTATCTGCCAGACGGTATTGGGTTTGGCATCGGCGTTGTCGGCATGGCGGCGTTTATCGTCTGGCAGTGGCGCGGGCGGATGCGCCGTCAGGCGTTAGGTCTGGCGACCTCGTCCTCCACCGCCGCCGTTGGCCGTCAGGCCATTACCGCGGTGATTGTGCTGGGCGCAATCTGGCTGCTCAATGACTATCGTGGCGTGCCGACCCCGGTGCTGATCCTCGCTGCCCTGCTGCTGGCAGGCCTGTTTATGGCCACCCGCACCGCTTTTGGTCGTCGCATCTATGCCATCGGCGGCAACCTGGAGGCGGCCCGCCTCTCAGGGATCAACGTCGAGCGTACCAAGCTGGCGGTGTTTGCCATTAACGGCCTGATGGTCGCCATTGCCGGGCTGATCCTCAGCTCGCGCCTCGGCGCCGGGTCGCCCTCGGCGGGCAATATCGCCGAACTGGACGCCATCGCCGCCTGCGTCATCGGCGGCACCAGCCTGGCGGGCGGCATCGGCAGCGTCGCCGGAGCGGTAATGGGGGCGTTTATTATGTCAGCCCTGGATAACGGCATGAGCATGATGGACGTCGCCACCTTCTGGCAATATATCGTTAAAGGCGCCATTTTGCTGCTGGCGGTGTGGATGGACTCCGCCACCAAGCGGCGCGCGTGAGGAGAGACTCTCTGAAGAATGTCTGAATTCTTTGCGCTACCGCCAAACTTCGCCACAAGGCGCTTGAAATATCTCGGGCATTAGCCGGTAGTGTATACCCAACATCATTCGGGTTGCAGACGACGCCCCCGGGCCGCGTACCGACGTACGTGGCCCGGGTGAGTGAGGAAGCCAGGCCATCGGCAACATCAAGAATGAAGGGGTATGACCGGGGTTAGAGCAGGAACATTATCTATGTTTGAAAAGCGTCACCGTATTACGCTGTTATTCAATGCCAACAAAGCTTATGACCGCCAGGTGGTTGAGGGCGTCGGCGAGTATCTGCAAGCCTCCCAGCTGGAGTGGGATATCTTTATTGAAGAGGATTTTCGGGCACGAATCGAAAACATCAAAGAGTGGTTGGGCGATGGCGTTATCGCCGACTATGACGATCCCGAAATTGAAAAGCTGCTGGCCGATGTCCACGTGCCCATCGTCGGCGTCGGCGGCTCTTATCATCAGCCAGAGCAGTACCCGCCGGTCCACTATATTGCCACGGACAACGCTGCGCTGGTGGAAAGCGCCTTTCTCCATTTGAAGGAAAAAGGGGTGCACCGCTTCGCGTTTTACGGACTCCCCACCTCCAGCGGTAAACGCTGGGCGGTAGAGCGCGAGTATGCCTTCTGCCAGCTGGTCGCGAAGGAGAAGTATCGCGGTGTGGTCTACCAGGGGCTGGAGACGGCGCCGGAAAACTGGCAGCACGCGCAAAACCGGCTCGCCGACTGGCTGCAAACCCTGCCGCCGCAAACCGGCATCATCGCCGTCACCGACGCCCGCGCCCGCCACGTCCTGCAGGCCTGCGAGCTGCTGCATATCCCGGTGCCAGAGAAACTGTGCGTTATTGGCATCGATAACGAGGAGCTGACCCGCTATCTCTCTCGCGTCGCCCTCTCCTCCGTCGCCCAGGGCACCCGCCAGATGGGTTATCAGGCGGCAAAATTACTCCACCGGCTGCTGAATAACGAGGTGCTCCCGCTGCAGCGCCAGCTGATCCCGCCGATGCGCGTCGTTGAGCGACGCTCCACCGACTACCGGTCATTGAACGATCCCTCCGTGATTCAGGCGATGCATTACATTCGCAACAACGCCTGCAAAGGCATCAAGGTGGAACAGGTGCTCGACGCCGTGGGCATCTCTCGCTCCAATCTGGAGAAACGCTTCAAAGAGGAAGTCGGGGAGACCATCCACACGGTGATCCACAGCGAGAAACTGGAAAAGGCGCGCAGCCTGCTGGTGTCCACCAGCCTGTCGATCAATGAGATTTCACAGATGTGCGGCTACCCATCGCTGCAATATTTTTATTCGGTGTTTAAGAAGGAGTACGACGTGACGCCGAAGGAGTACCGTGACCGGCACAGCGAGGTGATGCTGTAGGGCAAAAAAATGCCCGGCGACAAGGCCGGGCATCCGGATTACAGATGGGCGGCGATGAGCCGCTGATTGTCCTGATACATCGCGAAGAGATAGTTGTTGTAGCTCGACCCTTTGGTCGAATAACCCTTCAGCTTATGAATCATGGTACTGGCCGTCACTTCCTGATCCGCCTTGCGCAGCTGCAGGCGCGATTTGCGGAATGAAGAATAAGCCGGGTGGGTGTTCAGGTTGGTGACATAAGCCTGCACCGACTGCTCCACTGATTCGAACTGCGAGTAGCCTTTCATCGCCCCGCGGCAGCGACCGGCGCCGCACTTCATGCCAAACAGGTTGTTGTTCTCACGCGCCAGCTTGGAGGTACCCCAGCCACTTTCCGCCGCCGCCATGGTTGCTACCATGCTGTTCGGAATAATGTCGACACGCTCAAGCAGCGCGTTCCAAGGCACATGACGCGTATTGCCTGACCACTTCACCTTATAACGGGCAGCGATATCTTTCAGGCGCGCCTTCTCAGTCGGCGACCAGCGAGCATCGTACTGCTTGGAAACAAGCCAGTTACGATCCGCAGTAATCGCCTGATTCTGCTTGGTAATATAAGGCATGACCGTCCGGAGAAACGCTTTTTTCCTTGGTGTTCCGGAAGGGTATTTTCGCAAGTCAGGAAGTGAACTGCTCTTTACACTATTGCGAGAATACTCTTGTTTACTGCTTACCTTAGTACTACTGATCTTCTTAACCGTTGGGGCTTTATGACTCTTTGTTGCTGTGTGCGTTGTTGCCAACACACTACCTGAAAATACACAGGTTAGTAACATAAGTATGGCGGCCCCATATCGTCGTATGGGATTCGATATCATCAGGTCTCCTGGTCGGATATATGCATTCCAACACCTTGTTTTTCACAAAAAAACGATAGCTGAATCGCTAATAGTATCAAAAATACGCAATGAGAGCATCAACAGAAATAGTCCAATTCCGAATTGGTGTCATCTGAAATCGGTTTCTGCGACGCATCGCCAGTGCGAAAATGCTAGCTTCGTCTCATTTTTAGCCTATTTTTTGAGCGGTGTCACTCACCCCTTTTCATCCTCCTGGTAAAACGCCCGCCAGGAGGAGTTCACCCGTGCGGCAACAAGGCACACTAGATAAAAACCGCTCACAGGATCCCGCAATGAAACTCGCTGCGCTTGCCACGTTATTCGTGCCTGGGATGGCCTTTGCCGCCTGGACTACTACCGACTTCCCTGCCTTTACCGAAGAAGGGACGGGCCGATTCATCAGCCAGAAAGTGGTTGAGAAGGGTACACGTCCTCTGCAGCTAAATTTTGACCAGCAGTGCTGGCAGCCTTCCGGCGGCATTAAGCTCAACCAGATGCTGTCCATGGAGCCCTGCCGTGGCACCCCGCCGCAATGGCGCATCTTCCGCCAGGGGTTGTATACCCTGGAGGTGGATACCCGCTCCGGCACACCGACAATGATGATTTCGCTGGAGGAAAAAGAGGCCAGCGCCGCGGCACCGCAGATCCGTCAGTGTCCGAAGTGGGATGGAAAACCGCTGACCATCGACGTCAGCAAAACCTTCGCCGAGGGCAGCAAGGTCCGCGATTTCTACAGCGGCAATGTCGCGACCGTCAGCGGCGGCAAAATCACCCTGCAGCCCGCCTTCGGCAGCAATGGCCTACTGCTGCTCGAGCGTGCCGAGACCGCCGCCCCGGCGCCGTTTGACTGGCACAATGCCACTGTCTACTTCGTCCTGACCGATCGCTTCGTAAACGGCAACCCGGCCAACGACAACAGCTATGGCCGTCATAAAGACGGCATGCAGGAGATCGGCACCTTCCACGGCGGTGACCTGCAGGGATTAACCAGCAAGCTGGATTATCTGCAGCAGATGGGGGTTAACGCCCTGTGGATCAGCTCCCCGCTCGAGCAGATCCACGGCTGGGTCGGCGGCGGCACGAAGGGCGATTTCCCGCACTACGCCTACCACGGCTATTACACCCAGGACTGGTCGAAACTGGACGCCAACATGGGGACCGAAGCGGATCTCCGCCGACTGGTGGATGAAGCGCATAAGCGCGGCATACGCATCCTGTTTGACGTGGTGATGAACCATACCGGTTACGCTACCCTGGCCGACATGCAGGAGTTCCAGTTCGGTGCCCTGTATCTGCAAGGCGATGAGCTGAAAAAAACCCTTGGCGAGCGCTGGACGGACTGGAAACCGGGCGCGGGCCAGACCTGGCACAGCTTTAACGACTATATCAACTTCAGCGACAAAGCCGGCTGGGAGAAATGGTGGGGCAAGAAGTGGATCCGCACCGATATCGGCGATTATGACAACCCAGGATATGACGATCTCACCATGTCGCTGGCCTTCCTGCCGGACCTGAAAACCGAATCGAAGGAAGCCTCAGGCCTGCCGAACTTCTATAGCCATAAACCGGACACCGCGGCGAAGGCGATCCCGGGCTATACGCCGCGCGACTACCTGACGCACTGGCTGAGCCAGTGGGTGCGCGACTACGGCATCGACGGCTTCCGTGTCGATACCGCTAAACACGTGGAGATGGACGCCTGGCAGCAGTTAAAAACCCAGGCCACCGCCGCGCTGGCGGAGTGGAAAAAAGCCAATCCGGATAAAGCGCTGGATGCGGCGCCGTTCTGGATGACCGGCGAAGCCTGGGGACACGGGGTGATGCAGAGCGATTACTATCGCCACGGTTTTGATGCGATGATCAATTTCGACTACCAGGACCAGGCGGCGAAAGCGGCGACCTGTATGGCCAATATTGACCTCACCTGGCAGCAAATGGCGGACAAGCTGCAGAGCTTTAACGTCCTGAGTTACCTCTCCTCGCACGATACGCGCCTGTTCCGCGAAGGCGGCACCACCGCGGCGGAGCTGTTGCTGCTGGCCCCTGGCGCCGTGCAGATTTTCTATGGTGACGAATCATCACGTCCGTTCGGCCCCACCGGCTCGGACCCGCTGCAGGGCACCCGTTCGCAGATGAACTGGCAGGATGTTAACGGCAAGGCGGCCCGCAGCGTCACTCACTGGCAGAAGATCGGTCAGTTCCGCGCTCGCCATCCGGCAATCGGCATGGGCAAACAGACAACGCTGTCGATGCCGCGTGGTTACGGGTTCGTGCGTGAGAGCGGTGAAGACAAAGTGATGGTCATCTGGGCCGGACAACAGCAGTAATCCACAGGTGGCTCTCCGCCCTGGCGGGGAGCCATTCAGAACAAAACGCTAACAAAATAGTAATTTACAGGATAAAGATAAAAAGCCGTCTCCTCCCGCCGATTTGCACCACGCTAGCGCTGGCGTTATGGTTAGCCACTTTCCAGAACCACCGATAGACTATTCGCGATGACATTTTCCCTTTTCGGCGACAAATTCACCCGTCATTCAGGCATCACCCGCTTGATGGAAGACCTTAATGACGGTCTGCGCACGCCGGGCGCTATTATGCTGGGCGGCGGCAACCCCGCTCAGATCCCGGAAATGAATGACTACTTCCAGCAGCTGCTGTCCGACATGCTGGATAATGGCAAAGCCCTTGATGCGCTTTGTAATTATGATGGTCCGCAGGGCAAAAGCGAGCTGCTGAGCCTGCTGGCGAACATGCTGCGCGACGAGCTGGGCTGGGAGATCGAACCACAGAATATTGCGCTAACAAACGGCAGTCAGAGCGCATTTTTCTACTTATTTAATCTGTTTGCAGGCCGTCGGGCAGATGGCACCACGCGTAAGGTACTGTTCCCACTGACGCCGGAATATATTGGTTACGCCGATGCCGGTCTGGAAGAGGATCTGTTCGTTGCCACCCGGCCGAACATCGAACTGCTGCCGGAAGGCCAGTTCAAATACCACGTTGATTTTGAACATCTGCAGGTGACGGAAGAGACCGGGATGATCTGCGTCTCGCGCCCCACCAACCCGACCGGCAACGTCATCACTGATGAAGAGCTGATCAAACTGGATGCGCTGGCGAATCAGCACGGGGTCCCGCTGGTGATTGATAATGCCTACGGCGTGCCGTTCCCGGGCATTATCTTTAGCGACGCTCGACCGCTGTGGAATCCAAACATCGTGCTGTGTATGAGCCTGTCCAAACTGGGCCTGCCGGGCAGCCGCTGCGGGATTATCATCGCCAACGAGAAAATCATCACCGCCATCAGCAACATGAACGGCATTATCAGCCTCGCCCCTGGCGGCATTGGGCCGGCAATGATGTGCGAAATGATTAAACGACAGGATCTGCTGCGCCTGTCAGAGACGGTGATCAAGCCCTTCTATTACCAGCGGGTGCAGGAAACCATCGCCATTATTCGCCGTTATTTACCGGAGGAGCGCTGCCTGATCCACAAACCGGAGGGAGCCATTTTCCTCTGGCTATGGTTTAAGGACCTGCCGGTCTCCACCGAGCTGCTGTATCAGCGGCTGAAAAAGCGCGGCGTGCTGATGGTGCCGGGGGATTACTTCTTCCCGGGTCTGGATAAGCCGTGGCCGCACACTCACCAGTGTATGCGCATGAACTATGTGCCAGACCCGCAAAAAATTGAGGCCGGGGTGAAAATTCTCGCCGAAGAGATTGAATTCGCCTGGCGCGAACAGGAAGCATAGTCTTTGACGCCGCGGGCGGGTAACGCCCGTCAGCGCCCCCACTCACGCCAGCGCCAGCCGCTGGCGTTTTTGCGCGCATAGCGCTTCCAGCTCCGCGGGAACCATCACCCGCAGCGCCTGCGTCGGGCAGGCGGCCACGCAGGCCGGTCCTTCAGCGCGGTGATGGCATAGATCGCATTTCAGCGCCTGCGCCTGCTCGTTCACTACCGTAACGGTCATCGCACCGTACGGGCAGGCCACCATGCAACTTTTGCAGCCGATGCAGCGCCGCTGGTCGACCCACCAGACGTCATTGTCGCGCTGAATCGCCCCTTGCGGGCAAACGCTGGCGCAGGGCGCATCCTCGCATTGCCGGCACGCCGTCGCCGTCGATATGTCACCGCTTTTCACCACCCGGATACGCGGCGCGAAATGGTTCGTCGACAGGGCGGCGACATCCTGCGCCTGCTGGTGCGCCACCGCACAAGCCACTTCACAGGTACGACAGCCAATACACCGCTGGGCATTGGCAATAAGAAACTGGTTCATCCTCTGCTCCCTGGGGATAAAACCGCAGGGTGCCAGAATAGTCCCTGCCCGCGCTTTGATCCTGAATGGAATCAGCGCTGTTTTTTGTCAGATGGCCTGCAGGATGTGGTCATTTGCCTGACGCTTCACGCACCGTGAAACCCAGCTCACGCGAAATTGCTTCGGCGGTCTCACGCAGCGGTTTTAACAAGTTCTTTTCGCCAGCTCCCCTGCACGAAGTCCGCCGGGGAGCTGGCGTGAATGATTACAGAAACAACGCCTTATCGCGCAGGATATGATCGTTACCGCGACGGCGGGTGAAGCCAATCCGATCGAAATACTCCAGGATCTGAATCGCCAGCTTCCGCCCGACGTTTAAGGTGTCGCGGAAATCCGCGGCGCAGGTTGATCCGCGCAGCTGATCCAGCTCGCGCACCCGCTGGGCGAACTGCACAATGCGATCGTTGCGGTAGTAACGATCCTTGACGATCGCAGTAATCATCCCCTGCTGCGCCGCCTGGCGCAGCACCGCGCGCATCAGGGACTCTTCAACATGGACTTCGCGCGCGAGATCGCGCACCCACCACGGATCGTCGCCGAACAGGGTTTCCACCTTCTGCCAGACCGCCTGCTGCTCGTCGGTAAACCCGGCTTTATGCTCCGGCAAATGCAGCCAGCCGTGATGGCTGTGGACTAAGCCACTCTCACGCATCTGCTCAATCAGCAGCAGCACCAGCGCTTCATCTTCCATCGGCAGCGCGATGCGGCGCAGGCGCTCCCGGCCAGGGCCCGGCTCGTCGCGATGCTGCTCATGGTAGCGCGCCAGGGCATCCAACAATTTTCGCTGCCAGCGGGCGGCAAGCGGCGCACTGAGCAGGCGCTGTCCGGCCTGCAGATAGTCTGGTCGCTGGATCAGGGCGGCCATTCCGGCTTCGCTGAGCTGCCGTGCCCAGGCGAAGCGCTCAAGCCGGACGGCATCCCGCTGCAGATGCAGCTCAAGCGCCTGCGCATCGTCAGCGCCAACTGCCGCCAGGGCGTGCAGCCACTGCAGATATTCCGGTTTACGTTTGCCGCGGCGCGGGGGATCCAGCGTCACCACCCGTGCGCCGGCCAGCGTCATACGCGCAGAGATATCGCGGAGCACCAGCCGGTCGTTATCCGCCAGCCACAGCGGGGTATCCAGCACCAGCTCCGCCAGGTTGTCCTCGAGGAGCGACACCCGGCCGGTAATGTGGCTGGCAGCATGGTGAATATGCAGCGGTTGCCACTGGCTGAGCGGCGTATGGCACTGCAGCTCGACAATCACCCGTTCCGCAGGCTCCGGCGGCGGTGAGGACAACAGCCAGTCGCCGCGGTGCACTGCCTCTTTCTGTGCATCGCCGACAATATTCAGCGCAATGCGCTGCCCGGCGTGCGCCTGCTCAACCGCTTGATTCTGGGCATGCAGACCCCGCACGCGCATCGGCGTGTTCACGCCGGTGAGCCACAGAGTATCCCCGACCCGGACTTCGCCGGAGAGCGCCGTCCCGGTGACCACCAGCCCCGCGCCTTTGACGGTAAAAGCGCGGTCCAGCGCCAGGCGAAACCGCTGCTGCTGCGGGTGGGGGCGCTCCGCAAGCTGCAGCAGATGGCTGCGCAGTTCGGCAATACCGATGTTTTCCGCCGCCGCGGTGGGAAAGAAAGCGACGGCGTCAAAGCCCAGCTCGCGCAGAGTCTGCTCGACCTCCGCCCGGACCTCCTCCACCCTGGCGGCCGCCACGCGGTCCGTTTTGGTGAGCGCCACGGTAAGCGTCGGCTTTCCGGTCAACTGCAGGATCGCCAGGTGTTCGCGGGTTTGCGCCATCACCCCGTCATCGCAGGCCACCACCAGCAGCGCATGGTCAATACCCCCCACCCCCGCCAGCATGTTGGACAAAAACTTTTCGTGTCCGGGAACGTCAATAAATCCCAGCACCCGCCCGTCCGGCTGCGGCCAGTAGGCATAGCCGAGATCGATCGTCATTCCCCGCGCTTTCTCTTCCGGCAGACGATCGGCATTTACGCCGGTTATCGCCTGCAGCAGCGTCGTTTTGCCGTGGTCAACATGTCCAGCGGTGGCAATAATCATCGTAACAACATCTCCATAAACCGGGTTTCATCTTCCAGACAGCGCAGGTCCAACCAGAGCCGACCATCATCAATGCGGCCAATCACCGGACACGGCAGCGCGCGCCAGCGGGCCGCCAGCGCCTCCAGCCGGCTGCCGCGGCCGTCATGCGGGGTAAAGGTCAACGCCGCGCTGGGCAGGCGGTCAACGGGTAACGAACCGCTGCCAATCTGCGACTGGCAGGCTGCCACGCTGACGGCAAAGTCAGCATAGTGTGCCGCCAGGTCAGGCAGCAGGCGTTCAGCCAGCCGGCGGATCTCTTCCGCCGGACGGGTGAGCAAGCGCAGCGTCGGTAATCTCTCCGTCAGCACCTCCGGGTGCTGATAGAGGCGCAGCGTGGCTTCCAGCGCCGCGAGGGTCATTTTATCCGCGCGCAGGGCCCGCTTCAGCGGATGGCTTTGCAGCCGGGCAATCAGCGCGCGTTTGCCGACGATAATTCCGGCCTGCGGGCCGCCGAGCAGCTTGTCGCCAGAGAAACTGACCAGGCTCACCCCGGCGGCGATCATCTCCTGCGGCATCGGCTCCTTCGGCAGGCCATACTGGCTGAGATCCACCAGCGACCCGCTGCCCAGGTCGGCCACCACCGGGATGTCCAGTTCGCGGCCAATGGCCGCCAGCTCCGCTTCGTCGACGGCTTTGGTAAAGCCTTCAATGCTGTAGTTGCTGGTGTGAACCTTCATCAGCAGCGCGGTATTGTCATTCACCGCCTGACGATAGTCTTTGGCATGGGTGCGGTTGGTGGTACCCACTTCGTGCAGCTGACAACCCGCCTGACGCATCACATCAGGAATGCGAAATGCGCCGCCGATCTCCACCAGTTCGCCGCGGGAAACCACCACTTCGCGGCCGCTGGCGGTGGCCGCCAGCATCAGCAGAACGGCCGCCGCGTTGTTGTTCACGATACAGGCATCTTCCGCGCCGGTGATCTGGCACAGCAGATCGGCAATGGCGCGATCGCGATGGCCGCGCCCGGCGTCGTCGAGATCATATTCGAGCGTCACCGGCGCGCGCATCGCGCTGGCAACCGCCTCCACGGCCGACTCCGCCTGGATGGCGCGCCCCAGATTGGTATGCAATACCGTACCGGTGAGATTAAACACCGGACGCAGGGCGCTCCGCTGGCCGGCGGTGAGCCGCTGCTCACAGGCGTGCAGCCAGTCATGGCTCCAGTCAGGGAGCGTCTGCCGTTGGCTAATCTGTTCCCGCGCCTCATCCAGCATCTGGCGCAGCTGCGCCACCACCTGCGAATGGCCGTGCTGCGCCAGCAGGGGAGAAAAAGCGGGGTCGCGTAGTAAGCGGTCAATGGCCGGAAGCCGGGTATAAAGCGCACGAATATCGGTAGTCATGAATGGGCCTGGCGGTAAGTTATTTTCCCCCCTCCCGACGGGAGAGGGAGTCAACAATCAGCGGCGATTGTAACGCCTCCTTGCGCAAACTGTTACCTGCCTGGGTCAAGTCCGCGGCGGTTCGGTACGCGCAAAGCTGGCGCGCTGGAACAACGCATCCACCAGCTTCACCAGTTGCGGCCGGGTGGCGCACCAGCCGGGCGCGACCCGGCGAAAGTTCAGATAAGCAATGGCGCAGGCCGTGGAAATGGTCGCCAGATTAACCTCGTCGCCGCGCAGCGTTCCGTCTGCCGCGCAGGCTTCCAGCCGGTCGAGGCCGCGAGCCACTTTCTCCCGCTGGCGGAGCAGCTCTTGCTCTGACTGTTGCGCGCCCGGGCGAGCCTTTTCACGCACCAGCGCCTGGGCGGCCTCCATCACCCCATCCGCAAGCGCCTCTAGCTGACGCATCCTGAGAGCGGCTCTGGGGTCGGCGGGGATCATCGGCGGCGCCACGCCCAGCAGCTCCAGATACTGGGCGATGACCGGGGAGTCAAACCAGCACTCACCGTCGTCCGTCACCAGCGCCGGTACCTTGCCCAGCGGGTTATAGCGCGCCACACCGTTGCTTTCGCTGTAGGGGGATTCGTTGACAAACTCAAAAGGGATGCGCTTTTCCAGCAGGATCACGGAGATTTTGCGCACAAAGGGACTGGTGTAGCTGCCGATCAGTTTCATAGCCTGCTCCTTATCGCCAACAAATTATCGCCAACAAAGATATGAGTATGGCTCAGGGCAGGACAAAAGGCAGGTGAGCGTCCCGCTCAACCTGCCGCCGATCGCATTAATGATCGAGATAGAGGTAGTGCATCCAGCTGGTCATCCGCAGCAGCACTTTACGCATCACCGAGACGTGGGCGAAATGGTCGGAGTAGACCGCCACCTGCGCGTAGATACCATCAGGCAGCGCATCAATTTCGGCATTGGGGTCGAGCTCGATGGTCGCCAGCACGCCATCGCTGCCCGGCGTCACGGTCAGCGACTGTAACGCCCCTTGCGCCTGATAACTTCCTCCCGGCACCACCGGTAAAATACTCACCAGTTTGCCGTGGAACACCTGCCCGGGCAGAGCATTAAACACCGCTTCCGCGTCGTCGCCTTTCTCCAGCCTTAACAGGGAGTTTTGCCTAAACTGGGCGACGATCAGCCGTTTTTGCTCCGGGATAAACACCATCACCGGACGCAGCGGCAGCGAGGCGGCATAGGTCCCCGGGCGGATCAGCACCTGGGTGATATACCCATCGCTGGGCGCCCGCACAGTGGTCTGGTCGAGATTGTATTTCGCCTCCGCCAGTTGGGCGCGCAGGCTAACCACTTGCGACTGCTCGCCGTTGATCATGCTGTCCAGCTGGCTCTGGATCTGCGCCTGCTCCGCCACCGACGCCTTGACCAGCGCGTCCTGGGCAAGGTAATTCTGCCTGGCGTTATCGATGTCACTTTCCGAGAACGGGTTCACCCGCGCCTGGCTCCCTTTCAGGTAGCGCTGATAGTCCTTGTATAAGCGATCGCGCTCCGCCGACACGCGGGTGGTGTTGGCCTGGGCTTCAGAGAGCTGCGCCTTGAGGGTGTTAATACTGTGCAGCGCCGTCACCAGGTCGGCCTGCAGACGGTCGACCCGCGCCTGATAGCGTGCCGGGTCAATGGTAAAAAGCACCTCACCCTTTTTGACGCGCTGATTCGCTTTGTCGGTGACGCTGTTAACCACTCCGGTAACCTGCGGCGTAATAGGAATAGATATCACCGCCTTTTGCGCCAGAAAGGTGTAAGGGTGGTTATAGTTCATTAATAAAATAAGCGCGCTAACAATAAATACGCCCCCCAGCGCCGCGGTAGGTACCGTCCATTTATTTACCGGTATTTTGAAGATTTTAAATATCGACCAGGCGATGGCCACGTAGGTCAAAATTATCAACAGATCCATAGATTATTTCTCCGCCGCAGAGGTGGACTGCGGCCGCTGGATGGCCGCCACCTGGTGTTCAAGGTCGCTCAGTCGTTGGCGAAGCTGTTGTATATCGGTCTCTTTTTCAGGTTCATCAGGGGCCGTATTCGCCTTATGCTGCATGCCCCAGCCGCGCTCAGGCTGGTACAACGTGGCCCAAATCCATAAAAACGGCCAGATGACGTGGAGAGTAAAAAGACTGACCCATCCGGCGACATGAATAGCATCGGAATGAGGGTGGTTGCGTTTTTTGGCGATCAAATAAGGAATATCGTGAATAATGATAATCCCATAAAAAATGACCAGAAAAACGAAGATCAGAACGCCCAGCGCAAAATAATTGAGAAACATAATTCCCTCGGCTTTACGCTAATAATTTATATGAATTTTATTCACGACCCACTGACATTCGGGCCGCTATTTTGAGCATAATTCACGCCTTTCATTTTTGCCATCCGGCGTAAAAAAGTTATTCGGCAGTTAAGGTTGCTTAGTTACAGAGCCACCTCGCCCTGGCCGCAAAACCGGGCCGAGATCACAGCGGCAAAAATCCACCGTGAAATTCTTTGTGATCAAAATCACAAACAAACAACAAAACCACGAAACAAAATTGTGACAAATATCACACAAAAAGGCAGATCAGCGGCTAAAAAGGCGCTGTGTTGTTTTTTTACACAGGAATTATGTGATCAACATCACTACAAAAAGCGCTTTGCCCCCTATATTCATGTGATCCGTATCACACAAAAGGGCGCTAGCTGGACAGCTAAACGATTCAGTGCCAGATTTCGCACTATCAATCAGGGCCCGGCTACCTCTGCCGCCACATTAACAACAAACCTCGGGCTTTAAGCCTGCGCGATACGCAAAACAGAAGAAGGGGTGTTTTATGTCATCCGATATCAAGATCAAGGTGCAAAGCTTTGGTCGTTTCCTCAGCAATATGGTGATGCCGAATATCGGCGCGTTTATCGCGTGGGGTATCATCACCGCGCTTTTCATTCCGACAGGGTGGTTGCCAAACGAAACGCTGGCGAAGCTGGTCGGTCCGATGATCACCTACCTGCTGCCGCTGCTGATCGGTTACACCGGCGGTAAATTAGTCGGCGGCGAACGTGGTGGCGTGGTCGGGGCGATCACCACCATGGGCGTTATCGTCGGCGCGGATATGCCGATGTTCCTCGGCTCAATGATTGCCGGCCCGCTGGGCGGCTACTGCATCAAGAAGTTCGATAACTGGGTAGACGGTAAGATCAAATCCGGTTTTGAAATGCTGGTGAATAACTTCTCCGCTGGCATCATCGGGATGATCCTCGCCATTCTGGCCTTCCTCGGCATTGGCCCGGCGGTTGAAGTTCTGTCGAAAATTCTGGCAGCTGGCGTTAACTTTATGGTGGCGCACGACATGCTGCCGCTGGCGTCTATCTTCGTGGAACCGGCAAAAATCCTGTTCCTCAATAACGCCATTAACCACGGTATCTTCTCGCCGCTGGGTATTCAGCAGTCCCACGAGCTGGGTAAATCTATCTTCTTCCTGATTGAAGCTAACCCGGGTCCGGGGATGGGCGTTCTGCTGGCGTACATGTTCTTTGGTCGCGGCAGCGCAAAACAGTCAGCAGGCGGGGCGGCTATCATCCACTTCCTGGGGGGTATCCATGAAATCTACTTCCCGTACGTGCTGATGAACCCACGTCTGATCCTGGCCGTTATCCTCGGCGGGATGACCGGTGTCTTCACCCTGACCATCCTCAATGGCGGTCTGGTCTCTCCGGCTTCCCCTGGCTCTATCCTGGCGGTGCTGGCGATGACGCCGAAAGGCGCCTACTTCGCTAACATCGCCGCGATTATCGCAGCGATGGCGGTCTCCTTCGTGGTCTCTGCGATTCTGCTGAAGACCAGCAAGGTAAAAGAAGAAGACGATATCGAAGCCGCAACGCGTCGTATGCATGACATGAAAGCGGAATCCAAAGGCGCCAGCCCGCTGGCGGCCGGTAATGTCACCAACGACCTGAGCCATGTGCGTAAAATCATCGTCGCCTGCGACGCCGGGATGGGTTCCAGCGCCATGGGTGCCGGGGTGCTGCGCAAGAAAGTGCAGGATGCCGGACTGAGTAACATCTCGGTTACCAACAGCGCGATCAATAACCTGCCGCCGGATGTTGACCTGGTCATCACTCACCGTGACCTGACCGAGCGGGCGATGCGCCAGGTACCACAGGCGCAGCATATTTCGCTGACCAACTTCCTCGACAGCGGTCTGTACACCAGCCTGACTGAGCGTCTGGTCGCGGCCCAGCGCCACATCGAGAATGAAGTGAAAGTTACCGATAGCCTGAAAGACAGCTTTGATGATGGCGACAAAAACCTGTTCCAGTTGGGTGCGGATAACATCTTCCTCGGGCGCAAAGCAGCCACCAAAGAAGAAGCCATTCGCTTCGCCGGCGAGCAGCTGGTGAAAGGCGGCTACGTCGAGCCGGAATATGTGCAGGCGATGCTGGACCGCGAAAAACTGACCTCGACCTATCTCGGCGAGTCCATCGCGGTACCGCACGGCACCATCGAAGCGAAAGACCGTGTGCTGAAAACCGGCGTCGTCTTCTGCCAGTACCCGGAAGGCGTGCGCTTTGGGGAAGATGAAGACGATGTCGCCCGTCTGGTCATCGGCATCGCGGCCCGCAACAACGAGCATATTCAGGTTATCACCAGCCTGACTAACGCCCTGGATGACGAAACCGTGATTGAGCGCCTGGCGAAAACCACCAGCGTCGACGAGGTTCTGGCACTGTTGAATAAATAACCAAAGCGGTCCATTCCCTCTCCCTTTGGGAGAGGGTTTGGGTGAGGGGCAAAGCCTCACCCCAGCCCTCTCAGGTAAAAACATTAATTGAAGGTTAATACTATGAAAGCATTACATTTTGGCGCAGGTAATATCGGACGTGGCTTTATCGGTAAATTGCTGGCCGACGCGGGCATTGAACTGACGTTCGCCGATGTCAATCAGACCGTACTTGATGCCCTGAATGCCCGTCATAGCTATCAGGTTCACGTCGTCGGTGAGAATGAGCAGGTGGATACTGTCTCCGGCGTCAATGCCGTCAGCAGCATCGGCGATGAGGTTGTGGACCTGATCGCTGAGGTGGATCTGGTCACCACCGCCGTCGGTCCCGTCGTACTTGAGCGCATCGCCCCGGCCATCGCCAAAGGGCTGGCGAAGCGCAAAGCGCAGGGCAGCGAACGTCCGCTGAACATTATCGCCTGCGAAAATATGGTGCGCGGCACCACGCAGTTAAAAGGCCACGTGTTTAACGCGCTGGCGGAAGAAGATAAAGCGTGGGTTGAAGCCCATATCGGCTTTGTCGACTCAGCCGTTGACCGTATTGTGCCGCCATCGGCTTCCGCCACCCATGACCCGCTGGAAGTCACCGTGGAAACCTTCAGCGAGTGGATTGTCGATAAGACGCAGTTCAAGGGCGCGCTGCCGACTATCCCGGGAATGGAATTAACTGATAACCTGATGGCATTTGTCGAACGCAAGCTCTTCACCTTGAACACCGGGCATGCTATAACCGCCTACCTCGGAAAACTGGCGGGCCACCAGACGATTCGCGACGCGATCCTCGACGAGAAAATTCGTGCCGTCGTGCAGGGCGCGATGGAAGAGAGCGGTGCGGTGCTGATCAAACGTTACGCCTTTGACCCGCAGAAACACGCGGCTTATATCCAGAAAATTCTTGGACGTTTCGAGAACCCGTACCTGAAAGACGATGTTGAGCGCGTTGGCCGTCAGCCGCTGCGCAAACTGAGCGCTGGCGACCGTTTAATTAAGCCGCTGCTGGGTACCCTGGAATACGGTCTGCCGCACCGCAACCTGGTGAAAGGGATTGCAGCGGCGATGCATTTCCGTAGCGAAGACGATCCGCAGGCGCAGGAGCTGGCGGCACTGATCGCCGACAAGGGGCCGCAGGCCGCGCTGGCGCAGATTTCCGGCCTGGATGCCGCAAGTGATGTCGTCGCGGAGGCCGTTAACGACTACAACGCGGAAAAATGATGCACAACCTGGCGCGACCAACGTCGCGCCCATTACGACTCCTGTCAGATATGCAGGCAATGATGGAAGAAACACAAGCATTTGAAAACCGTGTGCTTGAGCGTCTGAATGCTGGCAAAACCGTACGAAGCTTCCTGATCGCCACCGTCGAACTGTTAACGGAAGCGGTCAATATTCTGGTGCTTCAGGTGTTCCGTAAAGACGACTACGCGGTGAAATACGCCGTCGAGCCCTTGCTGGAGGGCAGCGGGCCGCTCGGCGATCTCTCTGTACGCCTGAAGCTGATTTATGGCCTTGGGGTGATAAGTCGTGCCGAATATGAAGACGCCGAACTGCTGATGGCCCTGCGCGAAGAGCTTAACCACGACGGCAATGAGTACAGCTTTACCGACGACGAAATTATCGGGCCGTTCGGCGAGCTGCACTGCGTCGCCGCCCTGCCGCCAACGCCGCAGTTTGATGATAGCGATGCCGAACTGCTGGCAATGCAGAAGCTGCGTTACCAGCAGATGGTGCGCTCAACAATGGTGTTGTCCCTGACTGAGCTGATTTCGCGAATCAGCTTAAAAAAAGCCTTCCAGAAATCAACGCTCTGACTCCGGCTCCGTCTGGTCGCAGGTCGGCCGGTAAAGCTGACGATAATATTCCAGACGCTGCAGAAACAACGCTTCCTTATCCTGGGGAATATCTCGCGGTATATGCTGCAGACGCGGAGATTTTTTCAAATACTCCATAAACGCCTGACTGGAAGCCATAAAATCAACCGCTTTATCGATTAAACGTGGTACGCCGTCGCCGATCTTTGCCATCACGTCCTCCTTTTGGGAATAATCTGATTAAGCATTAGCCAAATCACCGGCGCGGGTTAAGGAAAACGTGCTTATCTTCCGACGGGCTTCACAGAAATGAAATTAGAACGGGTATTAGGCGGAATATTAATAAAATTCAAATTATTAGCGAGCGCTGGTATAGCATTCTGCGGGCGATAAACGGCGAATTTTTGATAAATAACTATCAACAATGGCGGTCACGGCACATACTATAGGCGAATGAAGCCCCTTTATTAACAGATTAAGTCATCATGAAAGAAGTCGAAAAAAATGAAATCAAGCGCCTGAGCGACCGTCTCGACGCCATCCGCCATCAGCAGGCCGAGCTGTCGCTGGTGGAAGCCGCCGACAAATACGCCGAGCTGGAAAAAGAAAAAGCCACCCTGGAAGCGGAGATTGAACGTCTGCGTTCCGTCCAGAGCCAGAAGCTGAGCAAAGAGGCGCAGAAACTAATGAGCCTGCCGTTCCGCCGCGCGATCACCAAAAAAGAGCAGGCCGATATGGGCAAGCTGAAGAAAAGCGTTCGCGGTCTGGTGGTCGTCCATCCGATGACCGCCCTGGGCCGGGAAATGGGTCTGAAAGAGATGACCGGTTTCGCCCGCAGCGAATTCTGATCCCCTGCCCTCTCCGCCCGGAGAGGGTCATTCTGTCTTCACTTCCCACATTTTTACCCTCAGTCAGGTCGATTGGTCCAACCAATAATTTCATCTACCCCCCAGCAGTTCACAAATACATCAAAATACATCACAAACACGTTGCTTAAGAGCAACATCTGATTAACCATTCGTTGTCATCAACCCTGATACCCTTAATTGGCCGGGCCAATTTTACCTACGATGGGATCGGCAATGAGCGCAGACTCAGCCCTCCTCTCCTGGCGGCCCGATGGAGACCCTGCATGAATCTCTGGCAACAAAACTACGATCCCGCCGGTAATATCTGGTTATCCAGTCTTATCGCATCGCTACCGATTCTGTTTTTCTTTTTTGCGCTGATTAAGCTCAAACTGAAAGGCTACCTCGCAGCCACCTGGACCGTCGCTATTGCGCTGGCCGTCGCCTTGCTGTTCTATAAAATGCCGGTGGACCGCGCCTTAGCCTCGGTGGTCTACGGCTTCTTCTACGGCCTGTGGCCTATCGCGTGGATTATTATCGCCGCGGTCTTCGTCTATAAAATCTCGGTGAAGACCGGGCAGTTCGACATCATCCGCTCATCGATTCTGTCGATTACGCCGGACCAGCGCCTGCAGATGCTGATCGTCGGCTTCTCGTTCGGCGCCTTTCTCGAAGGGGCGGCGGGTTTCGGCGCGCCGGTGGCGATTACCGCCGCGCTGCTGGTCGGCCTTGGGTTTAACCCGCTGTATGCGGCTGGCCTGTGCCTGATCGTCAACACCGCGCCGGTGGCCTTCGGCGCGATGGGCATCCCGATCCTGGTCGCCGGCCAGGTGACCGGTATCGACAGCTTTGCTATCGGCCAGATGGTGGGCCGTCAGCTGCCGTTCCTGACCATTATCGTCCTGTTCTGGATCATGGCCATCATGGATGGCTGGCGCGGCATCAAAGAGACCTGGCCGGCGGTGATGGTGGCAGGCGGTTCGTTCGCTATTGCCCAGTACCTCAGCTCTAACTTCCTTGGCCCGGAGCTGCCGGACATCATCTCGTCGCTGGTCTCCCTGGTCTGTCTGACCCTGTTCCTCAAACGCTGGCAGCCGGTACGCATCTTCCGCTTCGGCGATATCGGCGCCTCGCAGGTGGATATGACGCTGGCCCGCACCCGCTACACGGCGGGACAAGTGATCCGCGCCTGGTCGCCGTTCCTGTTCCTGACCGCCACCGTGACCCTGTGGAGCGTACCGCCGTTTAAAGCGCTGTTCGCACCGGGCGGCGCAATGTATGACTTCGTCATCAATATTTCGGTGCCGTTCCTCGACAAAATGGTTGCCCGTATGCCGCCGGTAGTTAGCGCCGCGACGCCATACGCCGCGGTGTATAAATTCGACTGGCTGTCGGCAACCGGCACCGCCATTCTGTTCGCCGCCCTGCTGTCCATCGTCTGGCTGCGCATGAAGCCAAAAGACGCGCTGACCACCTTCGCCGGGACGCTGAAGGATCTGGCGCTGCCGATCTACTCTATCGGCATGGTGCTGGCGTTCGCCTTTATCTCCAACTACTCCGGGCTGTCGTCGACCCTGGCCCTGGCGCTGGCGCATACCGGCCACGCGTTTACCTTCTTCTCGCCGTTCCTTGGCTGGCTGGGGGTATTCCTGACCGGTTCGGACACCTCGTCTAACGCCCTGTTCGCCGCACTGCAGGCAACGGCCGCGCAGCAGATTGGCGTCTCCGATATTCTGCTGGTCGCGGCCAACACCACCGGCGGTGTCACCGGCAAGATGATTTCCCCTCAGTCGATCGCCATCGCCTGCGCCGCGGTAGGCCTGGTGGGTAAAGAGTCGGATCTGTTCCGCTTTACCGTCAAACACAGCCTGATCTTCACCTGCATGGTGGGCCTGATCACCACGCTGCAGGCCTACGTTTTAACCTGGATGATCCCGTGATAGTGATGCCTAAACGCCTGGCCGACGACGTGGCGCGTCGCGTCCGGGCGCTGATTGAAGAACAACAGCTGGAGGCGGGCATGCGACTGCCCGCGGAACGCCAGCTCGCCGCCCAGCTCGGCGTCTCGCGCAATTCCCTGCGCGAAGCGCTGGCGATGCTGGTCAATGAAGGCGTGCTGCTGAGCCGTCGCGGCGGCGGCACCTTCGTCCGCTGGCAGCATGAACCGTGGTCGGAGCAAAACATCGTCCAGCCGCTGAAGACGCTGCTGGCCGATGACCCGGACTACAGCTTCGACATCCTCGAAGCCCGCCACGCCATCGAGGCCAGCACCGCGTGGCACGCAGCGATGCGGGCCACCGACGCCGATAAAGAAAAAATTCGTCTGTGCTTTGAAGCGACCCAGAGTGAAGATCCGGATATCGCCTCGCAGGCGGATGTCCGCTTCCATCTGGCCATCGCCGAAGCCTCGCATAACGTGGTGCTCCTGCAAACCATGCGCGGTTTTTTCGACCTGCTGCACTCCTCCGTTAAGCAGAGCCGCCAGCGCATGTATCTGGTGCCGCCGGTGTTTGCCCGCCTGACTGAACAGCACCAGGCCGTTATGGAGGCTATTGTTGCCGGTGACGCCGAGGCGGCGCGCCAGGCGATGATGGGCCACTTAGGTTTTGTCCACGCCACGATTAAACGTTTTGATGAAGACCAGGCCCGCCAGGCGCGAATTACCCGCCTGCCCGGTGACCACAATGAAAATTCCAGGGAGAACTCGTGATGATTATTTCCGCCGCCAGCGACTATCGCGCCGCCGCACAGCGTATCCTGCCGCCGTTTCTGTTCCACTATATCGACGGCGGCGCCTACGCCGAACATACCCTGCGCCGTAACGTCGAGGACCTGTCCGATGTGGCCTTGCGCCAGCGTATTTTGCGCAATATGTCGGATCTGAGTCTCGAGACCACTCTGTTCAATGAGAAGCTGGCGATGCCGACGGCGCTGGCGCCGGTCGGGCTGTGCGGCATGTACGCTCGCCGCGGCGAAGTGCAGGCCGCCGGCGCGGCGGACGACAAAGGCATTCCGTTCACCCTCTCTACCGTTTCCGTTTGCCCGATTGAAGAGGTCGCCCCGACCATCAAACGCCCGATGTGGTTCCAGTTATACGTCCTGCGCGACCGCGGCTTTATGCGCAATGCGCTGGAGCGCGCCAAGGCCGCCGGCTGCTCGACGCTGGTCTTTACCGTCGATATGCCGACCCCTGGCGCCCGCTACCGCGACGCCCATTCCGGCATGAGCGGCCCGAACGCCGCCCTGCGCCGCTACTGGCAGGCGGTGACTCATCCGCAGTGGGCGTGGGACGTCGGCCTTAACGGTCGCCCGCACGATCTGGGCAATATCTCCGCCTATCTCGGCCAACCGACCGGTCTGGAGGATTACATCGGCTGGCTGGCGAATAACTTCGATCCGTCGATTTCATGGAAAGACCTGGAGTGGATCCGCGATTTCTGGGACGGTCCGATGGTGATCAAAGGGATCCTCGATCCGGAGGACGCCCGCGACGCGGTGCGCTTCGGCGCTGACGGCATTGTGGTCTCTAACCACGGCGGCCGCCAGCTCGATGGCGTGCTCTCCTCGGCCCGCGCCCTGCCGGCGATTGCCGACGCGGTGAAAGGCGACATTACCATTCTCGCCGACAGCGGCATCCGCAATGGTCTCGATGTGGTGCGGATGATTGCCCTGGGCGCCGACAGCGTACTGCTGGGCCGCGCGTATCTGTACGCCCTGGCGACCCACGGTAAGCAGGGCGTGGCGAATCTGCTGAACCTGATCGAAAAAGAAATGAAAGTGGCGATGACCCTGACCGGGGCGAAAACCATCCGTGAAATCAGCCGTGATTCGCTGGTGCAGAACGCCGAAGCGCTGCAGACCTTCGATGCGCTGAAGCAGGGCAACGCCGCGTAGGCGGCGTCATTCTCTCCCCTCACCCTAACCCTCTCCCAAAGGGAGAGGGGACTGTCCGGCAGACAGGTTAGCGGCGGCGTTTCCCTGAGCCTCTGTCCACGAGAAGTATCGACTGATGAGTGAGTCCTTTACCCGCACCCTCCGATCCACCAACCGGCGCCGGTTTTCCCCCTCTCCCTCAGGGAGAGGGCCGGGGTGAGGGTTCGCCAAATATCTGCTATTCTGCCCCCCGCAATTAAGGGGGCAGTATGCTGAACATCGTGTTATTCGAACCAGAGATCCCGCCGAACACCGGGAATATTATCCGCCTGTGCGCCAACACGGGCTTCAGTCTGCATATCATTGAGCCGATGGGCTTTACCTGGGACGATAAACGCCTGAGACGCGCCGGACTGGACTATCACGAGTTCACTGCCGTGCAGCGCCATGCGGATTACGCGGCGTTTCTCGCCTGCGCGCAGCCACAGCGGTTGTTCGCCCTGACCACCAAAGGCACGCCGGCGCACAGCGCAGTGAGCTATCAGGATGGCGATTTCTTGATGTTTGGCCCGGAAACCCGCGGTCTGCCGGCCAGCATCCTCGATGCCCTGCCGCCAGAGCAGAAAATCCGTATTCCGATGATGCCGGACAGCCGCAGCATGAACCTGTCCAACGCGGTGTCGGTGGTGGTGTATGAGGCCTGGCGCCAGCTGGGGTATCCGGGCGCCGTGTTGCGCAGCTAACCTGAGCCATTCCCGGATGGCGGCGCACCGCGCCTTATCCGGGCTACATATCTGAGCTTAACAGCGGCAAATGGCACAATACATCAAATCCCGTCGCCGTACTCGAAGGTGTGGTGGATGCCGTTGAAATGCTGATCCATGTCCATCGCCGGCTTGTCGCTCTCCGGCTTGCCAACGATGCGCGCCGGTACGCCCGCCGCGGTGGTGTGCGGCGGAACCGGCTGCAATACCACCGAACCGGCGCCAATCTTCGCCCCACGTCCCACTTCGATATTACCGAGGATCTTCGCCCCGGCGCCAATCATCACGCCTTCGCGAATTTTCGGGTGACGGTCGCCGCTGGTTTTACCGGTACCGCCGAGGGTGACCGACTGCAGAATAGAGACGTCATCTTCAATCACCGCCGTTTCGCCGACCACAATGCCGGTGGCGTGGTCGAGCATGATCCCGCGGCCGATTTTCGCCGCCGGGTGAATATCCACCTGGAAGGAGACGGAGACCTGATTTTGCAGGAAAATCGCCAGCGCACGTCGGCCCTGAGTCCACAGCCAGTGGCCGATACGGTAGGCCTGCAGCGCATGGAAACCCTTCAGGTAGAGCAGCGGCGTGGAGTATTTATCCACCGCCGGGTCGCGCGTGCGCACCGCCTGAATATCGCAGGCGGCGGAGGCGATCATTTCCGGATCGGCGGCATAGGCCTCTTCCACCACTTCGCGAATGGCGATCGCTGGCATAATCGGCGAGGCCAGCTTGTTGGCCAGCATATAGCTCAGCGCACTGCCCAGATTTTCATGCTTGAGTAGCGTAGCGTGGTAAAAACTGGCGAGCATCGGCTCACAGTCAGCCAGAGCCCGGGCTTCGGCTTTAATATTATTCCAGACGATATCCAGTTCTTCACACGGCATTGCATACTCCAGACGATATGATAATGACCTGCCAGTTCTGCGCTGGCAGGGTCATTCAGGTGACAAAGGAAAGCTAATTGCTGCTGCGCTCGTCCTTGCGGGCGCGACCCAATAAGGTCAATGCTGCCTCGCGCGCAATTTTTCCGCAATACAATACCTGATAAATTTCCTCGGTTATTGGCATTTCGACACCTAAACGCTGTGCCAGAACGCGAACTTCCTTGGTATTGCGGTAGCCTTCGACCACCTGGCCAATCTTGTCCTGGGCGCTCTGCACGTCCATACCCTGGCCGAGCATCATGCCGAAGCGACGGTTACGGGACTGGTTGTCGGTGCAGGTGAGCACCAGGTCACCGAGACCGGCCATGCCCATAAAGGTTTCCGGATCGGCGCCCAGCGCCGCGCCGAGACGGGACATTTCCACCAGCCCACGGGTAATCAGCGCCGTACGCGCATTGGCGCCGAAGCCGATGCCATCCGACATACCGGCCCCGATGGCAATGACGTTTTTCACCGCGCCGCCGAGCTGCACGCCGATAAAGTCCGGATTGATGTAGACGCGGAAACTTTTGCCGCAGTGCAGCAGGTGCTGCAGATCCTCGGCAAACTGCGGATCCGTCGCTGCCAGCGAAATCGCCGTCGGCAGACCGGCGGCCAGCTCTTTGGCGAAGGTTGGCCCCGAGATCACCGCCAGCGGGATATCATCGCCCAGCGCTTCACGCGCTACGTCCTGCAGCAGGCGGCCGGTTTCAGCCTCGAGGCCTTTGGTCGCCCACACCAGACGTGCGTCGGGACGCATCAGCGGTTTAATCTGACGTAATACCTGGCCGAACACATGGCTTGGCACCACGACAAGGATGTCGCGGCTGGCGGCCAGCGCGGTGGCCAGGTCGCTCTCAAGATGCAGCGTATCCGGGAAAGGCACATCGGGAAGGAACGCGGCGTTGCAGCGATCGTGTTGCAGCGTCGCGATATGTTTCGGGTCATGGCCCCAGAGCACAACGTGGTGGCCATTTCTTGCCAGGGTGATGGCAAGAGCGGTGCCGTAAGAGCCGGCACCGATCACAGTCATTGCAGCATTAAGTGCGTTCATCAGGCATCCTGATGTTGTTCAGCACCTTCGCCAGCCTGCTGCTGCAGATAGTTCATAAACAGCGCGTCGAAGTTCACTGGCGCAAGGTTAAGTTGCGGGAAGGTGCCGCGGGAAACCAGGCTGGTGATGCACTCACGCGCGTACGGGAACAGAATGTTCGGGCAGTATGCGCCGAGGCAGTGCGCCATCTGGGTGCCTTCGATGCCGTCGATGGAGAAAATACCGCCCTGCTGTACTTCACAGAGGAACGCGGTTTCTTCGCCCAGCGCGGCGGTCACGGTCACACGCAGCACCACTTCATAAACGCCTTCAGCCAGCTGGGTGGAGGCGGTATCCAGATCAAGTTTAACTTCCGGCTGCCAGTCTTTCTGGAAAACTTGCGGCGCGTTCGGCGCTTCAAAAGAGATATCTTTGGTATAGATACGCTGGATCTGGAAGGTCATTTCGGTGCTGTTTTGTTCTGACATAGTAAAACCCTTTCGTGTTGTCCTTAAATACGCGCTTCCGCCAGGGAAAGCGCGCAAAAATTAGCGCAAGAGGGGATCAAGTCCACCACGTGAATCAAGCGCATACAAGTCGTCACAGCCGCCAATGTGCTGCGCATCAATAAAAATCTGCGGAACCGTCGTCCGTCCGCTGCGCTGGATCATCTCCTCACGCTTCGCGGCATCGCCATCGATCGGCAACTCATGGAACGTTACGCCTTTGCTGTTCAACAGCGCTTTCGCGCGTACGCAGAACGGGCAGGTCGCTTTGGTGTAGATCTCAATATTGGCCATGACTTTACTCCTGTTTTTACCCTGGGGTTTTACGCCGCAGCCTGAGCTTCCCCTCACGTCAGGCATGAAGGGGAAAGCGCGGCGGCATTACCACGCGAGGTAAGTTATTTGCCGCGTACCAGAGGAAGGTTTTCGCCGCTCCAGCCTGCGATGCCCTCTTTCAGTACAAAGACTTTTTCAAACCCGGCTTTGTTCAGCGCGCTGGCTGGCTCTTGCGCCTGCATGCCGGAACCGTCTACCACAATAATGGGTTGCGATTTGTGTTTTTCCAACTCGCCGACGTTATTGGCTTTGATATCGGCAGGCAGCAGGTTGATGGCGCCGGCAATATGGCCTTTACGGAAATCGTCACGCTGACGCAGGTCGACCACCACCGCATCTTCTTTATTGATAAGACGCGTCGCTTCACCACGGGTGATGACTTTAACTTTCGACATCAACCCTTTAAAGGTGGTGAAGAGTACCGCACCCAGCAGCGCGATCCACGCGATGCTCAGGACCGGGTGACGGCCGATGAATTGCATAATTTCTTGCATGGGGGGTTACAACTCCCGACTAAGTGATAAAAAACCAGGGAAGGAGTATACCTGTGCATTGCGGCAAATACAGCCAGTGAGCGCGATGTAATGTATTTTCTGCGGGCGGTCACGAAAAAAAAGCCGCCTTCATCATCGCCTCTGACGCCGCCCCTTCCCTTTCTTTGATCTTTCACGGGGATTTAAACGATTCAGCTGTAGTAAAATTACGCAAAATTTCTGTCTTTGAGCATGAGGTTGTCGCAATGTCGGTTTCTAAAAAACCTATGGTACTGGTGATTCTGGATGGCTACGGCTATCGCGAAGACCAACAGGATAACGCCATTTACAGCGCTAAAACGCCGGTAATGGACGCCCTGTGGGCCAAACGTCCGCATACCCTGATCGATGCATCTGGCCTGGAAGTCGGCCTGCCGGACCGTCAGATGGGGAACTCCGAAGTAGGCCACGTCAACCTGGGCGCCGGTCGTATCGTCTACCAGGACCTGACCCGTCTCGATGTTGAAATTAAAGAACGCACCTTCTTCGCCAACCCGGTACTCACCGCCGCGGTCGACAAAGCGGTTGCCGCCGGTAAAGCGGTCCACATCATGGGCCTGATGTCTCCGGGCGGCGTCCACAGCCACGAAGATCACATCATGGCGATGGTGGAGCTGGCAGCAGAGCGCGGCGCTGAGAAAATCTATCTGCACGCCTTCCTTGATGGCCGTGATACGCCGCCGCGCAGCGCGGAAAAAACGCTGGCGACATTCGAAGCCAAATTTGCCGCGCTGGGCAAAGGCCGCATCGCGTCTATTATTGGCCGCTACTATGCCATGGATCGCGATAACCGCTGGGATCGCGTGGAACAAGCTTATGATCTGATGACCCTGGCGAAAGGCGAATTCCAGGCCGATACCGCCGTCGCGGGTCTGCAGGCCGCCTACGCCCGTGACGAAAACGACGAATTCGTCAAAGCCACCGTTATCCGCGCCGCCGGCCAGGCCGATGCCGCGATGGAAGACGGCGACGCGCTGATCTTCATGAACTTCCGTGCTGACCGCGCGCGTGAAATCACCCGCGCCTTCGTCAACGCCGACTTCGACGGCTTCGCGCGTAAGAAAGTGGTTAACCTCGACTTCGTGATGCTCACCGAATACGCCGCCGACATCAAAGTCGCCTGCGCTTATCCGCCCGCCTCACTGGCTAACACCTTCGGCGAGTGGATGGCGAAGCACGATAAAACCCAGCTGCGCATCTCCGAAACCGAGAAATACGCTCACGTCACCTTCTTCTTCAACGGCGGCGTAGAAGAGCCGTTTAAAGGCGAAGAGCGTATTCTGATTAACTCACCAAAAGTGGCAACCTACGATCTGCAGCCAGAAATGAGCTCCGCCGAGCTGACCGAGAAACTGGTCGCCGCCATCAAAGGTGGCAAATACGACACCATCATCTGTAACTACCCGAACGGCGATATGGTTGGCCATACCGGGGTGATGGAAGCGGCAGTGAAGGCGGTTGAAGCGCTGGATCACTGCATCGACCAGGTGACTCAGGCGGTGGAATCCGTTGGCGGCCAGTTGCTGATCACCGCCGACCACGGCAACGCCGAGCAGATGCGCGACCCGGCCACCGGTCAGGCGCACACCGCCCATACCAATCTGCCGGTTCCGCTGATCTACGTCGGTAACAAAGTGGTCAAAGCGGTCAATGGCGGTAAACTTTCCGACATCGCCCCGACCATGCTGTCGCTGATGGGAATGGAAATCCCGCAAGAGATGACTGGCAAGCCGCTGTTCATCGTGGAATAATCCTTCCCCATGAGGGGAAAGGCGACGTATTCAACTACATGGATCGCAACGGCAGTTCGATCCGTCCTTTACGCCAGCGCGCTCAGCGCTGGCGTATTGCTGTGCGCGTCATCTGCGCACGCCGACGATCGCGATCAGCTAAAGTCCATCCAGGCCGACATCGCCGCCAGGCAGCGGGCGATTAAGCAACAGCAGCAGCAGCGCGCAAGCCTGCTCGCCCAGCTCAAAGCGCAGGAAGAGGCGATCGCCGCCGCGGCCCGCAAACTGCGTGAAACCCAGGACAGCCTGAACCAGCTCAATAAGCAGATTGACGAGATGAACGCTTCTCTCGCGAAGCTGGAGCGTCAGCGCGCGTCTCAGGAACGTAACCTCGCCGCGCAGCTTGACGCCGCGTTCCGCCAGGGGCCGCATACCGGCATCCAGATGGTGCTGAGCGGTGAAGAGGGCCAGCGCAATCAGCGGATGCAGGTCTACTTCAGCTATTTCAACCAGGCCCGTCAGGAGACTATTGCGGAGCTGAAGAAAACGCGCGAAGAGATGGCGGTGCAAAAGTCGATGCTCGAAGAGAAGCAGAGCCAGCAGCAGACGCTGGTCTACGAACAAAAAGCCCAGCAGGCGAAGCTGGAGCAGGCGCGTAACGAACGGAAAAAGACCCTTTCCGGTCTGGAGTCCGCCATTCAGCAGGGTCAGCAACAGTTAAGTGAATTGCGGGCTAACGAATCGCGCCTACGCGGTCGTATCGCCCAGGCGGAGGCTGCCGCCAAAGCCCGAGCCGATCGGGAAGCTCGCGATGCGCAGGCGGTGCGCGACCGCCAGCAGGAAGCATCGCGCAAAGGCACCACCTATAAACCAACGGAAAGCGAGCGTTCGCTGATGTCACGCACCGGCGGGCTGGGCTCGCCGCGCGGCCAGGCGTTCTGGCCGGTTCGCGGTCCGCTCCTTCATCGATATGGCGAACAGCTGCAAGGTGAACTACGTTGGAAAGGGATGGTTATCGCCGCGTCTGAAGGCACCGAAGTCAGAGCCATTGCCGATGGTCGGGTCATTCTGGCCGACTGGCTGCAGGGCTATGGTCTGGTGGTGGTGGTCGAACATGGCAAAGGCGACATGAGCCTGTATGGCTATAACCAAAGCGCGCTGGTCAGCGTCGGTACGCAGGTTCGTGCCGGTCAGCCTATCGCGCTCGTAGGCAGCAGCGGCGGTCAGGGCCGTCCGTCGCTCTATTTCGAAATTCGCCGCCAGGGTCAGGCGGTCAATCCACAGCCGTGGTTGGGAAGATAAGTTTTGCTTCAATTTCGCGCAATTGCTCTTGCCGTAGCCGGTTCGCTGGCTCTGGCGGCGCCAGCGTTCGCTGGCAAACTCTCCATCGTTATTGACGATTTTGGCTACCGCCCGCAGACCGAGAATCAGGTGCTGGCGCTGCCGTCAACTATCTCCGTCGCCGTGCTGCCGAACGCGCCGCACGCCCGGGAAATGGCCACTAAAGCGCATAATCTGGGCCATGAAGTGCTCATCCACCTGCCGATGGCGCCGCTCAGCAAACAGCCGCTGGAAAAAGACACCCTGCGTCCCGAAATGAGCAGCGAGGAGATCGAGCGCATCATTCGCGAGGCTTACGGCAAAGTTCCCTACGCCGTCGGGCTGAATAACCATATGGGCAGCGCGATGACCTCCAACCTGTTTGGTATGCAGAAGGTGATGCAGGCCCTGGAGCGCTACAATCTCTATTTTCTCGATAGCGTCACCATCGGCAACACCCAGGCCATGCGCGCCGCGCAGGGCACCGGGGTGAAGGTGATTAAGCGCAAGGTGTTTCTTGACGATACGCAGAATGAAGCCGATATCCGCACCCAGTTCAATCGCGCCATCGCCCTGGCGCGGCGCAACGGTTCGGCAATAGCCATTGGCCATCCGCATCCAACGACGGTGCGGGTGCTGCAGCAGATGGTCTATAACCTGCCGCCGGATATCACGCTGGTGCGCCCGAGCAGCCTGCTCAACGAGCCGCAGGTCGACAACTCGACGCCAAACTACGCTCAGCCGCCCGCGCAACAAACGCCGCCGCAGCAGCAGAAGCCGCGTAATCCGTTCCACGGCGTGAAGTATTGCAAGCCGAAGCGCCCGCTGGAGCCCGTGAACGCCAGCCGCTTCTTCACTATCCTCAGCGACAGCATCAGCCAGAGCGCGCTGGTCCAGTACTATCGCCTCAAATGGCAGGGCTGGGACAATCCCGGCAACTAGACCACTCAGGGGTCCGTTCGCTTTTGCGCGACGGGCGCCTGGTTATCTTCGTGGGCGTACCACGCCTTAAAATATTTGAGAAAGCTGTAAAACGTGGCGTACAGGCCGGTGACCACGCCGACTTTGCCATAGCGCCACGCTCCGCTAAAGAGATACCACTTAAAGAAAGCGCCAATGGCGCTGACGATCCCCCGCGTCAGCGAAGGTTTGATCTGCTGGTACTTCACCAGCCGGGTGGTATAGCTGTTCAGCTTATTAAACACTTCATGCAGCGAATAAAAGGTGTCATGGCGTACAAAGCCCGGCAGCCTGACGGAGCGTGCGTGTCCGACCACCTGGTCATCCACCGGCCGGTCGTTAAACCGCGCCTGCTGGCGGTTAAAGAGACGCACCGGGTAATCCGGCGAAGAAATAGGGTAGATCGTCCGCACCTGCGTGCCGAGCACAAACCAGTAGCGCGGCAGACGCCAGGCGCAGGTTGGGTCTGGCTCCTCGCCCGCTTTTAACGCCTGAATGGCCGCCACCACGTCGTTATCAAGAATCTCATCGCTATCCATACACAGCACCCAGTCATGGCTGGCCAGCCCGATGGCATAGTTCATCTGGGCGCCGTGGGCTTTATAGGCATGATGATGGACGGTGAGACCAAACTGCTGACAAATAGAGACCGTTTCGTCGGTGCTGCCGGAGTCGACGACGATACATTCATCGGCCACCTTCAGCAGCGGCGGCAGCACCTCCATCAGCAGGCGCGCAGAGTTACAGGTCAGTAAGCATACGGAGAGTTTAAGCATGATAGTTACAAAGTTAAACCGCGACTAAACACACTGTATAAGCGAATAACCGTAAAATCGATGTAGAAATTGTGCGCTTAATATTAAGCAGGCTAAAAATGTTATCCAAATCTAAATTAAGGCGCCCGCAGGCGCCTTTTTTGCTGATTTTTACAACAGCCCGGAGGCGTTATTCCCAGCTCAGAACCACTTTACCGGACTGGCCGGAGCGCATCGCGTCAAAACCTTTCTGGAAATCATCAATGCCGAAGCGGTGGGTGATGATCGGTGAAAGGTCCAGACCAGACTGGATCAGCGCCGCCATTTTGTACCAGGTTTCGAACATTTCGCGACCATAGATCCCTTTAATAAACAGCCCTTTGAAGATGACCTTGGTCCAGTCGATGGACATATCCGACGGCGGGATACCCAGCATCGCGATACGGCCGCCGTGGTTCATGGTATCGAGCATGCTGCGAAACGCCGGCGGCGCGCCGGACATCTCCAGGCCCACGTCGAAACCTTCGGTCATGCCCAGCTCGGCCATCACGTCATTGAGGTTCTCTTTGGCCACGTTCACCGCGCGGGTGACGCCCATTTTGCGCGCCAGTTCCAGACGGTACTCGTTGACGTCAGTGATCACCACGTTACGCGCGCCGACGTGTTTCGCCACCGCCGCCGCCATCACGCCGATCGGACCGGCGCCGGAAACCAGTACATCTTCCCCGACCAGATCGAAGGAGAGCGCGGTGTGCACCGCGTTGCCGAACGGGTCGAAGATTGACGCCAGGTCATCAGAGATATTGTCGGGGATTTTAAAGGCGTTAAAAGCCGGGATCACCAGATACTCGGCAAAGCAGCCCGGGCGGTTGACGCCCACGCCGATGGTGTTGCGGCACAAATGGGTGCGGCCCGCGCGGCAGTTGCGGCAGTGGCCGCAGGTGATATGCCCCTCGCCGGAGACGCGGTCGCCAATCTTAAAGCCGCGCACTTCCTGACCAATCCCCACCACTTCGCCGACGTATTCGTGACCGACCACCATCGGCACCGGAATGGTCTTCTGCGACCACTCATCCCAGTTGTAGATGTGCACGTCGGTTCCGCAAATGGCGGTCTTGCGGATTTTAATCAGCAGATCGTTATGGCCGACTTCCGGTTCCGGTACGTCGGTCATCCAGATGCCTTCTTCCGCTTTCAGTTTGGATAACGCTTTCATCTCACACCCTTATTAGGCGATGACGCCCAGTTGTTTGCCGATGCGGGTAAAGGCTTCCACCGCACGCTCAATTTGTTCAGGGGTATGCGCCGCCGACATCTGGGTGCGAATACGCGCCTGGCCTTTCGGTACCACCGGATAGAAGAAGCCGGTGACATAGATCCCTTCTTTCTGCAGCTCGCGGGCAAAGTTCTGCGCCACCACCGCTTCACCCAGCATCACCGGAATGATGGCGTGGTCGGCGCCCGCCAGCGTGAAGCCTGCCGCGGTCATTTTTTCGCGGAACAGACGCGCGTTAGCCCACAGCCGATCGCGCAGGTCTGCACCCTCTTCAACCATCTCCAGCACTTTGATGGAGGCGGCTACGATGGCCGGCGCCAGAGAGTTGGAGAAGAGATACGGACGAGAACGCTGGCGCAGCCACTCAACCACCTCTTTGCGCGCGGCGGTGTAGCCGCCGGAGGCGCCGCCCAGCGCTTTACCCAGCGTGCCGGTGATGATGTCGACGCGACCCATCACGTCGCAATATTCATGAGAGCCGCGGCCGTTTTCGCCGACGAAGCCGACGGCGTGGGAGTCATCGACCATCACCAGCGCATCGTATTTATCCGCCAGGTCGCAAACGCCTTTCAGGTTGGCGATCACGCCATCCATCGAGAAGACGCCATCGGTGGCGATCAGCACGTGACGCGCGCCGGCCTCGCGGGCTTCTTTCAGACGCGCTTCCAGCTCCTGCATATCGTTGTTGGCATAGCGGAAGCGCTTCGCTTTACACAGGCGCACGCCGTCGATGATCGAGGCATGGTTCAGGGCGTCGGAGATAATGGCGTCTTCCGGCCCGAGCAACGTTTCAAACAGGCCGCCGTTGGCGTCAAAGCAGGAGGAGTAGAGGATCGCGTCTTCCATACCGAGGAAATCGGCCAGCTTCTTCTCCAGCTGCTTATGCGTATCCTGGGTGCCGCAGATGAAGCGTACCGAGGCCATCCCGAAACCGTGGCTGTCCATGCCGGATTTCGCTGCGGCAATCAGTTCCGGGTGGTTCGCCAGACCCAGATAGTTATTGGCGCAGAAGTTAATCACATGGCTGTCGCCGACGGTAATGTCCGCCTGCTGCGCCGAGGTGATGATCCGCTCTTCTTTGAACAAGCCTTCGGCCCGAGCGGTTTCCAGATTACTCGTTAACTGTTTGTAGAAATCACCACGCATTGCAACTCTCCAGATTCGGCAAAATTTGGCACATATTACCCAAAGCTATACGCTGATACGAGATGATGCAGGCCTGAATGAATTATTTGCAGCATAAATCACGTCAGCCCAGCACCTTATTCTGCGAATGGCTGTAGGCTTGCTCATGTGGTGATATGATATGAGCATTCATGCCCGGATTGTCTTCGGGCTCCCAACTTCAAAGGTACAGTTATGATCATCGTTACCGGCGGCGCAGGCTTTATCGGCAGCAACATCGTTAAAGCGCTGAATAACAAAGGCATCACCGACATTCTGGTTGTCGACAATCTGAAAGACGGCACCAAGTTTGTGAATCTGGTTGACCTGAACATCGCTGACTACATGGATAAAGAAGACTTTCTGATCCAGATAATGGCGGGTGAAGAGTTCGGTGAAATCGAAGCGATCTTCCACGAAGGCGCGTGCTCTTCCACCACAGAGTGGGATGGCAAGTACATGATGGATAACAACTATCAGTACTCTAAAGAGCTGCTGCACTACTGCCTGGAGCGTGAAATCCCGTTCCTGTACGCCTCTTCCGCCGCCACCTACGGCGGGCGCACCAGCGACTTCATCGAGTCCCGTGAGTACGAACAGCCGCTGAACGTCTACGGCTACTCCAAATTCCTGTTCGACGAATACGTCCGCCAGATCCTGCCGGAAGCCAATTCGCAGATCGTCGGCTTCCGCTACTTCAACGTCTACGGGCCGCGCGAAGGCCACAAAGGCAGCATGGCGAGCGTCGCTTTCCACCTCAACACCCAGCTGAATAATGGCGAAAGTCCGAAACTGTTCGAAGGCAGCGACGGCTTCAAGCGCGACTTCGTCTACGTGGGCGACGTGGCAGACGTCAACCTGTGGTTCTGGGAAAACGGCGTGTCCGGGATCTTCAACCTTGGCACCGGCCGCGCGGAATCCTTCCAGGCGGTTGCCGATGCGACCCTGGCTTTCCATAAAAAAGGCAGCATTGAGTACATCCCGTTCCCGGACAAACTGAAAGGCCGCTACCAGGCATTCACCCAGGCGGATCTGACTAACCTGCGCAAAGCGGGCTATGACAAACCGTTCAAAACCGTTGCCGAAGGCGTAACGGAATATATGGCCTGGCTGAATCGGGATGCGTAAGAGATAACATGAAAATTCTGGTGGTAGGCCCGTCTTGGGTGGGCGACATGATGATGTCGCAAAGTCTTTATCGTACGCTCAGGGCGCGCTATCCCCAGGCGATTATCGACGTGATGGCGCCAGCCTGGTGCCGTCCGTTGCTATCGCGCATGCCGGAAGTGAATGAAGCGATCCCGATGCCGCTGGGCCACGGCGCGCTGGCTATCGGCGAACGCCGCAAGCTCGGCCACAGCCTGCGCGAGCGTCGCTACGATCGCGCTTACGTGCTGCCGAACTCGTTTAAATCGGCATTAGTCCCCTTCTTTGCCAACATCCCGCTGCGCACCGGCTGGCGCGGCGAGATGCGCTACGGCCTGCTCAACGACGCCCGGGTACTGGACAAAGATGCCTGGCCGCTGATGGTGGAACGCTACGTGGCGCTGGCCTACGACAACGGCGTGATGCGCTGCGCCAAAGATCTGCCGCAGCCGCTGCTGTGGCCGCAGCTGCAGGTTAACGATGGCGAAAAATCACAGGCCTGCAACGCCTTTAATCTCTCAAACGAGCGGCCGATCATCGGCTTCTGTCCCGGCGCGGAATTCGGTCCGGCCAAACGCTGGCCGCACTATCACTATGCTGCGCTGGCTAAAAAGCTCATCGACGATGGCTATCAGATTGCGCTTTTCGGCTCGGCGAAAGATAACGAGGCCGGCAAAGAGATCATCGCCGCCCTCAGCAGCGAGCAGCAGGCCTGGTGCCGTAATCTGGCGGGTGAAACCCAGCTGGAGCAGGCGGTCATTCTGATCGCCGCCTGTAAAGCTGTAGTGACTAACGATTCGGGGCTGATGCACGTCGCGGCCGCGCTGGACCGCCCGCTGGTGGCGCTGTATGGCCCGAGCAGCCCGGACTTCACCCCGCCGCTGTCGCATAAAGCGCGGGTTATCCGCCTGATTAGCGGCTACCACAAGGTGCGCAAAGGCGATGCCGCGGAAGGCTATCATCAGAGCCTGATCGACATCACCCCAGAACGCGTCCTGCAAGAGCTGAACGAACTGTTAGCGGAAAAAACCGAGCACGAGGAAACGTAACGGATGCGGGTATTGATCGTAAAAACCTCGTCCATGGGCGACGTGCTGCACACGCTGCCCGCGCTAACCGACGCTGCGCAGGCCATCCCCGGCATTCGCTTCGACTGGGTGGTTGAAGAGGGTTTCGCGCAGATCCCCTCCTGGCATGAAAGCGTCGAGCGGGTGATCCCGGTGGCGATCCGCCGCTGGCGTAAAGCCTGGTTTTCCGCGCCGATTAAAGCGGAGCGTCAAGCCTTCCGCGAGGCCGTTCAGGCGGTAAAGTATGACGCCATCATCGACGCCCAGGGGCTGGTGAAAAGCGCCGCGCTGGTCACTCGCCTGGCGCACGGCGTGAAGCACGGTATGGACTGGCAAACGGCCCGCGAGCCGCTGGCCAGCCTGTTTTACAACCGCCGCCACCATATCGAGAAACAGCAGCACGCGGTGGAGCGTACCCGTGAGCTGTTCGCCAAAAGCCTCGGCTACGCGAAACCCCAGACCCAAGGGGATTACGCCATTGCGCGCCATTTCCTGCAGCACGGGGCTAGCGCTGCCGCGCCCTATCTGGTGTTCCTGCACGCCACCACCCGCGATGATAAACACTGGCCGGAAACCCGCTGGCAGGAGCTTCTCGATCTGCTGGCCGACAGCGGCGTCCGTATTAAGCTGCCGTGGGGCGCCCCGCACGAAGAGGCGCGGGCAAAACGACTGGCGGAAGGCCGGGAGTATGTTGAAGTGCTGCCGCGCATGAGCCTTGAGCAGGTGGCGCAGGTTCTGGCCAGCGCCCGGGCTGTCGTCTCGGTCGATACCGGACTGAGTCATTTGACCGCCGCGCTGGATAAACCGAACTTCACGCTCTACGGCCCGACCGATCCGGGGCTGATTGGCGGATACGGTAAAAACCAGCATATCGTCAGGCCGGAAAACAGCACCAGCACCAGCGATATTCCGGCCAGCCGGGTTCATCTTCTCCTGCAAAATCAGGGGCTGCGCTGATGGGATCCCTGTTTAAACAGATCTACCGCTATACGCGCCCTCGCGCTTATCGCCACAATGAAAATCTGTGGCCTTTTACCCGTATTACGCGCGCGCCAAGCGGCGAAATCAGCGCGTTACGCTATAAAGGGAAAACGGTGCCGCTGGTCAGCCTGAGCGCGCTGAAAAACAGCATGCAGGGCGAAGTCCTGCTGACCGCCACCGGCCCCTCAACCCGCAATATCGATTTTTCCCTGTTGTCGAAAACGATCCCGGTGATGGGCGTCAATGGCGCCTGGCATCTTGCCGACCGGCTGCACTTTTCGCTCTATACCATCGTCGACATGGAATTTTTCGATAAGAAGCCTGATATTATCCGCGCCATTGTCAGCCAGCCGGAGATTCTGCTGTTCACCACCATGCACGGGATCGCCAAAATCCTCGATCGCTATGGGGACGCACTACGCTGCCGTTTGGCGTTGATTGAGGACGGTTGCTATAAGATTTACCAGCCGAAAGTCGCCAGCGAAGCGATAAAGCGCACTTACCAGCAGAATGCGGCGATGTGCTTTCATCCTCAGCGCCCGGATATCTGTTTTAGCACCGATATTCGCCAGGGCATCTTTGATGCCGGCACGGTGGTCTACTGGGCGCTGCAAATTCTCGCCTGGCTGGGCTTCAATACTATCCTGGTGAGCGGCCTGGATATGACCAACTTTAACCAGCCGCGATTCTACGAAACACAACAAGAAAAATTGCCTTCTTACCTGGCAACAAAAGTGGATACCCTCGTCATGCCCTCCTTTGCGCATGCCGCGCAGGTACTGCAGCAACGTCAGATTCGGGTGATTAATTTTTCCCCAGAAAGCGCTGTGCCGGATACTATCTTCGAAAAGGTTGCGTTTAATGAGTACTTTAAAAGTGAGTAACTTCGCCAGACAGGGTTACTCGATTGTCTTTCCTTTGTTTTTATTTTTCAGCGCGATTTTTTGCATGTCCACCCGGACCAATAATCTGCTGCATTTATCGATCCTGCTGCTATTGCTGTCGCTGGTACGCCAGGAAAACCGCCAGGCGCTGGCCGGGTTGTTACGCGAGCAGTGGCAGACCTGGACGCTGCTGGCAGCTTTCTTTATCTATTACGCCCTCAGTAACCTGTGGGGACATACGCCACAGCATATTGACTCGCCGATCACCCACGGCGTGTATCTGACGGGGTATCTGTTGCTGATGACGATGCTGCTCAGCGACGAACGAACCCGCCGCCTGGCCATGCTGGCGGTGGTTGGCGGGATCACCGTGCTCTCCCTGTGGACGCTGATTATCGACCACACGCTGGTCCTCACTGCACGAGCGGTCTCCCCCGAGAACCCCGGGCCAACGAACGTTATCGATCTTGCCGGTTACTGCGGCATCGGCATTTTAATCTGCGGCATGCTACTGAAAGAAAAAGCCAGCCACTGGCTCTATCTGCCGGTGGTCATCATGCTGGTGATGCTGCTGCTCACCCAAAGCCGTGGGCCGATCATCGCCCTGGTGCTGGCGGTCGGCTGCACGTTGCACCTGCACGTCTTCACCCGCCGCAACCTGCTGATCGCCGCGGCGCTGGCTGTGCTGGTAGCGCTGCTTTTGGTCATGACGCCGGTGGGCGACATGCTGCTCGCCCGTTTCGAAGAGCTTGGCACCCAAAGCGGGCTGCGCCTGAGCATCTGGCATCATACGCTGTCGGAGATGGCCAGCCAGCCGTGGCTGGGGCGCGGCTTCAGCTATGAACTGGATTTCATCAACTACAGCGGCGAGCACATCACTACCACCCACAGCGTGTATATGGGTGCCCTGCTGAAAGGCGGCATCGTGGGGTTACTGCTGCTGCTGGCGGTCATTGCCTGTGGGCTATGGCAGGCGTGGCGCAAGCGCCGCACCGACAGCCGCTACAGTCTGGCGATCCTGTTTTACGCGCTGGTGTTTATGGCCTCGCAGGGGATGTTTATCATCAGCAACCCCCGGGAAACCTGGGTGCTGTTCTGGCTGCCGCTGGGCATCGCGCTCAGCAAAGGGCTGGCGGAAAAACGCTAACAAAAAGGGCCGTCAGCGGCCCTTTTTTATATTCACTTTTAAATCAACTGCGGGCGGCGACCAGCCGGTCGGCCTGCTCTTTAATCACGGGCCACACTGACTCAATCGCCACATCGGCGACATTCGCTTCTTCACAGACGATCTGTTTCGCCTTGTCATAGCCCGGCGCCCAGATGTGATAGCCGGGCAGCCCGGTATCCTTGAGTTTGCGCTTGTTATAGACCGCCACCATCGGTTTATCGAAGGCCCGGGCGATATGCACGATCGAGGTGTCTGGCGTAATGACTAAATCACAGCTGCGGATCACTTCGACGGCGGAGTTGATGGTACTGTCGGCGATATACAGCGCCATATCCAGCCCCAGCTGGCGGATTTTCTCACTACGCCCCACCATCACGATACAGACCCGGTAAGGTAGGGCGCGTAACCGCTCGACCAGGGTCGCCACCTGGTGACGACAGAAGTCTTTATCCTCAGACGCGGTAAAAGGGTTAATGGCGATACGCAGTTCGACCTCTCCGGCCTGGGAAAGCAAGCGAGCCACTTTCTCCCGCTCATGGCGGCAGCCGGGGAGATGATAGTGATACGGGTGGTCGTCAACGATGCCAAACAGTTTCACCACCTGTTTATAGCGCTGGGAAATATGGCTGTTGCTGTCAAAAAAAGCGATCGAATGATCGTAAAGTTTATATTGATCTTTATTAAAACCAATCACGCTGGCCGCCCGTAAATCGGCGAGTAATTTAAAGCGTTCATAGCTGGTGACGTCATCAAAATCGATAACTGCATCAAAACCTACCGCCCGCAACGTATTTAAGGACATGCGCGGCCGATATAAATATACTTGCTGAATGAATTCTGAGCCTGCTAATATTTCGCAGCATATTGGTCCGGTTAACACCGAAACCTGATATCCCCGTTCGGCCAGTATTCTGGCGCAGCCGGTCGTGACCACCATATCCCCGACTTTATCGTCCAGGCGCAATAGCAGTACGCGGCGGACAGCCGCTGGGTCGAAGGCTTTACGCGCCGGCTTATTTCTGTATCGATAGTTAATTAAATTAAATTTAATGCCGCGGAAAAAAGCATTCTTTTTCCGCGTTAATTGTTTAAGGATACGCATACGGTACCTTGAGCTGTGTTAGCGCTGTGTGATTTTCCGCTGGTAATATTCTGCCAACGTCATGCCCTTCACCTGCGGCGCCAGCCAGCTAAAAAAGGCTTCAAGGTCAGCGTATAAACGCTCAATATCCCGTTCATTCTGGAACGTGGGGCTGCCGCCGGGCATATACTCTGAAGAGTGGAGCATATATTCCACGTAGTCATTGCCCTGCGTCAACGTTTGTTCGACGACTTTTTTCATCGTCTCCACGTTGCCGCCCATCGGACGCAGCCAGTGTACGGAGGGGGAACGCACTTTACCCCGCAGGCGATCGTAGCCCTGCTTCACGCTGTTCATCCACGCTGAGTGCTTGTACTGAATGCTCATCGGCACTTCCAGCAGCGGAGAGTGGCCTTCGCGGCTGATATCATTTTCATCGAGAAAATAGGCATGCTGCGGGAAGCGGCGATAATCGGTCCCGCCATCGCCCTGCGGCGCTCCCTTGGCGGTCTTCCAGTTCACCCGCGGGGTCACCGAGCAATCCACCTGATAACCGTGCTCCACCAGCAGACGCGCATAGCGCTCGTCAAAGGCCCAGCGCCCGGCGCGATGGCTGACCATTTTAGTCTGGAAAGTATCCTCCAGCAGATGCGTCATATAGTCGACCTTCTCACGCATCATGGCATCGCTGTATTCAATGAGATAAGGCTTATGCCGCCAGTCATCGGCGGTCAGCGGCTCGGTCGGCGGGCTGTTCCACGCATGCAGATGCATGCCGACTTCCGCGGTGCCGCGGGCAATCACGTCTCTGGCGAATTCGATATAAAAGGGGTCGATGGCCATTTCATAGTTGGTCAAATAGACCGGTTTAAAGCCATACTTTTCGCAAAGCTGCTGAAAACGCGGGAGATAACGCGCATTCTCGGTGGTGATGCTGTCATGTTTTTGCCAGAGGTTATCGCCCTCTGTATCAATCGTGATGAGAAATGCGGGATTGTGCACGAAAACGTCCTCAGGCCATACGTATCGGGTCATGGTAGAGCAATACAACGCTTCTCTCAATCTGTCTGATCCCCTAGAATCGGAACCCTTATCCTGGATGAAGAACAGAGTATGACGCCTGAAAACCTCTCCCGCGGCCCGTTGAACCCGGCGCGGATCCTGGTCATTAAGCTGCGCCATCATGGCGACATGCTGCTGATCACGCCGCTTATTCACGCGCTGAAACAGCAGTATCCCGCCGCCAGCGTGGATGTGCTGCTGTATGAAGAGACCCGGGATATGCTCGCCGCCAACCCCGATATCCATCATATTTATGGTCTCGATCGCCGCTGGAAAAAGCAGGGAAAAAGGCATCAGTTGAAGATGCAATGGCAGCTCATTCAGACGCTGCGTCAGCAGCGATACGATATGGTGCTTAACCTTGCTGACCAGTGGCCGAGCGCGATTATCAGCAAACTGACCGGCGCCGCGACGCGGATTGGTTTTGATTTTCCGAAGCGCCGCCACCCGGTCTGGCGCTATTGCCACACCGCGCTGGCCTCCACCCAACAGCACAACCAGCTGCATACGGTACAGCAGAATCTCTCTATTCTCGCTCCGCTCGGTCTCCCGTTGAACGACGCGCCGGCGCGGATGGGCTACAGCGAAGCAGACTGGGCCACCAGCCGCGCCCTGCTGCCGGAGGAGTTCCGGGAAAACTACATCGTCATCCAGCCAACGTCGCGCTGGTTCTTTAAATGCTGGCGCGAAGATCGTATGAGTGCGCTGATCAACGCGCTGTCTGCCGAGGGGTACGCGGTGGTGCTCACCTCCGGCCCCGACGATCGAGAGAAGAAGATGGTGGATACCATCATCGCCGGTTGCCCGCAGGCGCGTCTGCACTCTTTAGCCGGCCAGTTAACGCTGCGCCAGCTGGCGGCGGTGATCGATCACGCCCGCCTGTTTATCGGCGTCGACTCGGTGCCGATGCATATGGCTGCGGCGCTCGGCACTCCGCTGGTCGCCCTGTTCGGCCCCTCGAAGCTGACCTTCTGGCGTCCGTGGCAGGCGAAAGGCGAGGTGATCTGGGCCGGCGACTTCGGTCCGCTACCCGACCCGGATGACATCAACACCAACACCGAAGAACGTTATCTCGATTTAATTCCTACCGACGCCGTGATCGCGGCGGCGAAAAAGGTACTGGCATGAGTAAATTCAGGCTGGCTCTGGTGCGGCAGAAGTACCGCCCGGACGGCGGCGCAGAACGGTTTGTCTCCCGCGCGCTGGAAGCCCTCGACAGCAGTCATCTGCAGCTGAACGTCATCACCCGCGAATGGCAGGGGCCGGTGAAACCGGACTGGCAGATCCATATCTGTAATCCGCGCAAATGGGGGCGCATCAGCCGCGAGCGCGGCTTTGCCAACGCCGCGCGCGCGCTCTGGCAGCGTGAGTCTTTTGACCTGGTGCAGAGCCATGAACGTATTCCCGGCTGCGATCTCTACCGCGCTGGCGATGGCGTTCATCGCCGCTGGCTGCAGCAGCGCTCGCGCATTTTACCGGCCTGGAAAAGCCGCCTGCTGTTCGCCGACCGTTATCATCGCTACGTCATGCAGGCGGAGCGCGAGATGTATGAAGACTCACACCTGCGCGGGGTGATCTGCAACGCCGAGATGATCAAGCGCGAAATTATCGAAGACTTTGGCCTGCCGGCGGAGAAGATCCACGTTATTTATAACGCCATTGATAACCAGCGTTTTCTACCGCCGGGCGAAGACACCTTTGCCGCCTTACGCGCCAAATGGCAGCTACCGCTGCAGGCAACCTGCCTGATTTACGTCGGCTCCGGCTTTGAGCGCAAGGGACTGGCGGCGGCAATCCGCGCCATCGCCCCCACCGATCGCTATCTGCTGGTGGTTGGCAAAGATAAGGATCAGCCGCGCTATCAGGCGCTGGCGAAGAGTCTCGGCTGCGAAGCGCGGGTGCGCTTCTTCGGCATGCAGTCGGAGACGCTGCCCTTCTATCAGATGGCCGATGGTCTGCTGCTGCCCACCCTCTACGATCCGTTCCCCAACGTCATTCTCGAAGCGATGGCCTGCGGTCTGCCGGTGATCACCACCACCGGCTGCGGCGGGGCGGAGTTTATCGTCGACGGCCACAACGGTTACGTCTGCGACGCCCTGGATATCCCGGCGCTGCAGCAGGCGGTGATGGCCCTGCCTGCCCGCGCGCTGGGCTCCGCGCAAGGCGGTCGCGCCCGCGAGCGCATCATGGCCTGCACCAGCGAGCGACTCTCAACCCAGCTGCTTTCTCTTTATCAGGATCTGGTGAAATAACGATGCGCATCTTATTTGTGATTGACGGTTTACCCGGCGGCGGCGCGGAAAAAGTGGTCCTGACCCTGGCAGCACAGTTCCTGCGCGACGGCGATCGGGTGTCGCTCATTTCGCTGCGCGATGTCTGCGAGTATCCGTTGCCCGAGGGTCTCGACTATCAGGTGGTGGCCGATCGCTGCCGTAAACCGTGGCGCAAGCTGACCGAGCTGTCCCGCCGCGCCCGCCAGCTGGACGCCGCGGTCATCCGGGCCGAACAGCAGGGGCAATTTGACCTCGTGCTTTCCAACCTGCACAAAACCGACCGCATCGTCGCCCGCAGCCGGGCGCTGCGCGAGCGTAACGTCTGGTTCTGCCTGCACGGCGTATTCTCTGCCTCCTATCTCGGGCACCGCACCGGCTTTGACCGCTGGATGAAGCAGCAGAAAATTAAGCGAATTTACCAGGGTCGCAACGTGGTGGCGGTTTCCGACGCCGTGGGACGCGATCTGGTGGAAGCCTTCGCCCTGCGTCCAGCACAGCTGAAAACTATCTACAACCCCTTCGATATCGCCACTCTGCGCGCCGAGGCGGAAGCCGACAGTGAGCGACCGGCCGGTGACTATCTGATTCACGTCGGCCGCTTCCATCCGGGCAAACGCCACGACCGCCTGCTCGAAGCCTATGCACAAAGCGGCATTGACGCGCCGCTGGTGCTGTTAGGCCAGGGAAAACCGGAGCAAGAGCAGCGCCTGCGCCAGCTGGCCAAAACGCTGCAGGTTGACGATCGGGTGTGGTTCAAGGGTTTTCAGAAAAACCCCTTACCGTGGATCAAAGGCGCACGGATGCTGGTTTTAAGCTCCGATAGCGAAGGATTCGGCAATGTGGTGGTGGAAGCGCTGCTGTTGCATACGCCGGTTGCCAGCACCCGCTGCCCCGGCGGCGTCACCGAGATCCTCACCGGCGAACTTGCCCGCGGTCTGGCGGATCTGACCAGTCCGGCGCTGGCTCAGACGATGCAAAGCATTTACCATAACCCGCCGACTATCGACGACGCCGCGCTGGAAAAATTCAGCGTCGTGTCCATTTGTCAGCAGTACCGTCAGCTGCAGCGCACCTGACGCCGTTAGTTAACCAGGATCGAAGATTTATGAGTCAAACGCCTTTATTGAGCATCGTGGCTGCCGTCTACAACGGTGAGAAATTTCTTGCGCAGTTCTTTGAGTGCCTTGAACAGCAGCAGCTGGAAAGCTATGAACTGATCCTGGTGAACGATGGTTCGACGGACAACAGCCTGGCGGTGATCGCCGAATGGCGGGATCGGCTGCAGAACGTCCAGGTACTGGAGCAGGAAAACCAGGGCGTCTCGGTCGCGCGCAATACCGGCCTCGCCGCCGCCAGCGGCAAATATCTGGCGTTTCCGGATATCGACGACAAACTCTATCCGGGCATGTATCGCACGCTGCTGGAGATGGCCGAGAAAGAACATCTCGATATCGCGACCTGCAACGGCACCTACGTGTATGAAAAGCGCCGCGAGAGCCACCCGATCTTCCCGCTGGATCGCCTGCCCTCGACCGGCGTGCTGCCGGGTCATGTCTGGCTCAAGCAGGCCCTGGACTCGCGGAAGTTTCTACACGTCACCTGGCTCAACATCTATCGCCACGACTTTATCCGCCAGCATCACTTCCATTTCGAGCCCGGCCTGCGCCATCAGGATATCCCGTGGACGACAGAGGCGCTGCTGGCCGCGGAGCGCGTGCAGTACACCAGCCAGCAGTTCTATGATTACTACATCCACTCTGAGTCGGTGTCGCATAAGCCGGACAACGACGACACGCTGATGCGTTCGGCGCGCCACTATATGAAGATTTTGGAGATGCTGGAGGCGATCAACCAGCGCTACCCGGATAAAGTGCGCCATATCGCCGCCTGTCGCTGGCAGATCGCCAAAGAAGGCCTGGGGATCATCCACACCTTCGACAGCATGAAAGATGAGTCGAAAAAGCATGTTATTATTAAAGAATTCTTCGACCGCGGTATCTGGCGGTTAATCTGGAAAAACGCCTGTACTTTCCGTTTACGCTGGCGCCTGGGACGCCGTTATCTGCGTATTAAGCGTTATCGCCACGCGGTATAGACCAAAAACCCGCTGTTTCCGCCAAAGAGATAGCTTTACGCGGGCTAAATGCTTAGAATTTGCCCGCCAAAACAGAGAACGGATAAATAGTTTGGAATTGCTTTATACCACCCTACTTTACCTTATTCAGCCGCTGGTGTGGCTGCGGCTGCTGCTGCGCAGTCGTAAGGCTCCTGCCTATCGTAAACGCTGGGCGGAACGCTATGGCTTCTGTCAGAACAAGGTAGAGCCGGATGGCATTCTGCTGCACTCCGTTTCCGTCGGAGAAACCCTGGCCGCCATTCCGCTGGTTCGCGCTCTGCGCCACCGCTACCCTTCGATGCCGATCACCGTCACCACCATGACGCCGACCGGCTCCGAGCGCGCCATGTCGGCGTTCGGCAAAGATGTCCATCACGTCTATCTGCCCTACGATCTGCCCGGCGCCATGAACCGCTTCCTGAATACCGTTCAGCCGAAGCTGGTTATCGTGATGGAAACCGAGCTATGGCCGAATATGGTGGCCGCGCTGCATAAGCGTAAGATCCCGCTGGTGATCGCCAACGCCCGCCTTTCTGAACGTTCCGCCAAAGGCTATGCCAAACTGGGCGGTTTTATGCGCCGCCTGTTAAGCCGTATTACGCTTATCGCCGCGCAGAATGAAGAGGATGGCAACCGCTTCCTTGCTCTCGGACTGAAGCGCAACCAGCTGGCGGTCACCGGAAGTCTGAAATTCGATATCTCCGTCACCCCGGAGCTGGCGGCCCGCGCGATTACGTTGCGCCGCCAATGGGCGCCACACCGCAAGGTCTGGATTGCCACCAGCACTCACGACGGCGAAGAACAAATCATCCTGCAGGCGCATAAAAAACTGCTGGAGACCTTCCCGAACCTGCTGCTGATCCTCGTTCCTCGGCATCCGGAGCGCTTCCCCGACGCGCGTGAGATGGTGCAAAAGGCCGGAATGAGCTTTACTCTGCGCAGCACCGGCGAGATCCCCTCCTCCAGTACCCAGGTGGTGATTGGCGATACCATGGGTGAACTGATGCTGCTCTACGGCATTGCCGACCTCGCCTTCGTTGGCGGCAGCCTGGTGGAGCGCGGCGGCCATAACCCGCTCGAGCCGGCGGCGCATGCCATTCCGGTGCTGATGGGGCCGCATACCTTCAACTTCAAAGATATCTGCGCCAAGCTGCAGCAGGATGATGGCCTGATCACGGTCACCGACGCCGACTCGCTGGTCAGGGAAGTGTCCACGCTCCTGACCGATGAAGACTACCGCCTGTGGTATGGCCGTCACGCGGTGGAAGTGCTGCACCAGAACCAGGGCGCGCTGTCGCGTCTGCTCAAGTTACTGCAACCTTACATGCCGCAACGGAGTCATTAATGTCGAACCGGCTTTCCGTGGTGATGATCGCCAAAGATGCAGCGGAGCTGCTGCCGGATTGTCTGGACTCCGTTAGCTGGGCAGATGAAATCATCGTCCTCGACTCTGGCAGTACCGACAACACCGTCGAGCTGGCCCGCCGCCTCGGCGCCCAGGTCTATACCCATACCGACTGGCGAGGCTATGGTATTCAGCGCCAGCGCGCGCAGGACTATGCCACCGGCGACTGGGTGTTGATGATCGATACCGATGAGCGCGTCACGCCAGAACTCAGGCAGGCTATTCTTAAGGTGCTGGCAGCGCCGCAGCGCGGCGCTATCTACAGCATCGCTCGTCGCAACTACTTTCTCGGACGCTTTATGCGCCACAGCGGTTGGTATCCCGATCGCGTGCTGCGCCTGTACGAACGCGCTCGTTACCGCTATAACGATAATCTGGTCCATGAATCGCTGGATAGCCTGGGCGCTGAGGTCATTCCGCTAACCGGCGATCTCCTGCATCTGACCTGCCGCGACTTCGCTGGCTTCCAGCAAAAACAGCTGGCGTATGCTGCAGCGTGGGCGCTTGAGCGCCACCGCAAGGGCAAGAAGACCTCGATGGCGGGCATTTTCAGCCATACCCTGGGCGCGTTCCTGAAAACGCTGCTGCTGCGCGGTGGGGTGCTGGACGGTAAGCAGGGCTGGTTACTGGCGATGGTCAACGCGCAGTATACGTTTACGAAATATACCGAGCTGTGGGCGCTGAGCCACGGCTACTCGGAGAAAGGGTAATCATGAGCACAAAAGCGATCTATCCGGGTACCTTTGATCCCATCACCAACGGTCATATCGACATTGTCACCCGCGCGGCGAGCATGTTCGATAAAGTGGTGCTGGCTATCGCCGCGAGCCCGAGCAAAAAGCCGATGTTTACCCTCGACGAGCGTATCGCGCTGGCCACTCAGGCAACAGCGCATCTGGTTAACGTGGAGGTTATCGGCTTTAGCGACCTGATGGCCAGTTTCGCCCGCGCGCAGCAGGCCAATATTTTAATTCGCGGCCTGCGGGCGGTGGCGGATTTCGAGTATGAGATGCAGCTGGCCCACATGAACCGCCACCTGATGCCCACCCTTGAGAGCGTGTTCCTGATGCCGTGCAAAGAGTGGTCATTTATCTCTTCCTCACTGGTGAAGGAAGTGGCGCGTCACCAGGGCGACGTTTCTCATTTCCTGCCAGCTAACGTCCACCAGGCGCTGTTGAATAAGCTGAAGTAACGCATCTATCTGCTGGGGCATGAGCCACGCAGGCTGGCGCTACACTGCGCCGCCCATCCACACCGGCTCTGTCCCGGTCTTTGTGCCAGGTGGCGCTACGCTGACCTGGCCTACAAACGTTCCTGTTCCTGAGAACTACTTCTGGCACTGACGGCAATAAAAGGTCGCCCGCTGGGCATGTTTGGTCCCGACAACCGGCGTGCCGCAGAGCCGGCACGGTTCGCCCTTGCGGCCATAGACCTGCAGCTCCTGGGCAAAATAGCCCGGCTTGCCATCGCTTTGCAGGAAATCCTTCAGCGTGGTGCCGCCCTGCTCTATCGAACGCAGCAGGACCAGCTTAATCACTTTCACCAGCTGCTCACACTCTTCCCGCGACAGTGAAGAAGCCAACCTGTCGGGATGGATCCCGGCCGAGAACAGCGACTCGCTGGCGTAGATATTGCCGACCCCTACCACCAGCTTGTTATCCATCAGCCAGGGTTTGATCGCAGTTTTTTTCTTCGCGCATTTCTGCTGAAGATAGTCGGCGTTAAATTCATCGCTGAGCGGCTCCGGGCCAAGGTGGGCCAGTACCGGATGGTCTTCCAGCGTTTTGGTCCACAGCCAGGCGCCAAAGCGGCGCGGATCGGTATAGCGCAGCACCTTGCCATTACTCATGACCAGGTCAACGTGATCGTGTTTTTCGGCCGGTAGCTCTTCGCTCAGGATACGCAGGCTTCCCGACATCCCGAGATGGACGATGATCCAGCCGTCCGGCAGTTCCAGAAGCAGGTATTTGGCACGACGCCGCACGCTGAGTACCGGAACGTCGCTCAGGCGATAAATCTCTTCGGAAACCGGCCAGCGCAGCCGTCCATTGCGCACAATGGCGTGCAGAATAGTTGCGCCAACCAGGTGCGGCTCGATGCCGCGGCGGCTGGTTTCAACCTCTGGTAATTCAGGCATGATTTTCCTCCATTTACCCGACGTATTGTGCTTCACGGACAGGTGACTGAAAAGGGAGTATGTGAAAGCAATATGGGGGAGTTTTAAAAACAAAAAACCCCGCCGAAGCGGGGTTTTTATACAAGGAGGCTAAAATTATTTGATTTTAGCTTCTTTGTAGATAACGTGCTGACGTACAACCGGATCGTACTTTTTCAGTTCCATTTTTTCCGGTTTGGTACGCTTGTTCTTCGTGGTGGTATAGAAGTGACCAGTACCAGCGGAAGAAACCAGCTTGATTTTCTCACGAATACCTTTAGCCATGATTTATTTCCTCTAAGTACTTAGTACTTTTCGCCACGGGCACGCAGTTCAGACAGAACTGTATCGATGCCTTTCTTATCGATTACACGCATACCTTTAGCAGATACGCGCAGGGTGACAAAACGCTTCTCGCTCTCAACCCAGAAACGGTGAGAGTGCAGGTTCGGCAGGAAACGGCGTTTAGTCGCGTTCAGTGCGTGGGAACGGTTGTTACCGGTCACCGGACGCTTGCCAGTAACTTGGCAGACTCGGGACATGTCTATTCTCCAAAAATCAAATTAGCTCGAGCTTCGTATGGGGTATTGGCGCCTCGTCAGGCTTTACAGCCTGGTCATCGCAGTTCAATGTGAACTCTCGACTGCCAGGCCCAAATGCCAAACCCGAGATTCTCAAAGGTGGCGTAGTATACGCTGACTCGGCGATGTGCTCAAGTCCCGAACAGACAAAGATCCCGAAGGATCGCCAGTTCGGGGCTAAATCCAGCCACGCTCGGCAAAAGATACATACGCACCGCGGCCGATAACCAGATGGTCAAGCACGCGTATCTCCATGAATCGACAACATTTTACCACCCTTTCGGTAATCAGCCTGTCTGCCTGGCTCGGCTCCGGACTACCGGAGGGATGATTATGCGCAAGGATCACGGCGGCAGCGTTCACTTTGATGGCTTCGCGTACAATTTCTCGCGGATGCACCTCAACGTGGCTAAGAGTACCAGAAAAAAGGCGACTATGTTTCAACACCCGGTTCTGATTATCTAAAAAGATCACCATAAAGATCTCGCGCTCTTCTTCCGTAAGCTGGCTTTGTAAAAATTCCCGCGTCGTCGAGGGACTGACCAGCGCAGCCTCCTCGACCAGCTGTGAGCTAAAATAGCGTCGCGCCAGCTCGGCAATACCCTTCAGTTGCGCATATTTCGCCAGCCCCAGTCCATCCACGGCAATCAGCTGCGCTTTATCCGCGGAAAGCAGAGCGTAGAGCGAGCCAAAACGCTGCAGTAACGCCTGCGCATAGCCGAGCACATCCTGACGACGCGTGCCGACGCGCAGAAACAGCGCCAGCAGCTCAACATCCGTTAGCGCTTCGATGCCGTACTGCAACATCTTTTCTCGTGGCATCAGATTTTCCGTTTCGTCCATGCGCCCTCCTGGGTGAATTTGCCTATCCTGGCACAGCCTGACGGCGCTGCCGACCCGCTGCTTTTCACCCTGCGTAGCCGCTCGCAAAGTGAATGCCCGCCAGAGGCACGACGACGACAGGATTGTGATAAGATGCGCGGATTCTGGTCTACGGCAACAGGAAGACATCATGATGACTCTGGCGGGTAAAAAAATCGTCCTGGGCGTCAGCGGCGGTATCGCGGCGTATAAAACCCCGGAACTGGTGCGCCGACTGCGCGAACGCGGCGCGGAGGTGCGTGTCGCGATGACGGAGGCGGCAAAAGCGTTCATCACCCCACTCAGCCTGCAGGCGGTATCCGGCTATCCGGTTTCCGACAGCCTGCTCGATCCGGCGGCGGAAGCGGCCATGGGCCATATTGAGCTCGGGAAATGGGCCGACCTGGTGATCCTCGCCCCGGCAACCGCTGATTTAATCGCCCGCGTGGCGGCCGGCATGGCCAACGACCTGGTGTCGACGATCTGTCTTGCCACCCCTTCCCCGGTTGCCGTGGTGCCCGCCATGAACCAGCAGATGTATCGCGCGCAGGCCACCCAGCAGAATCTGCAGACGCTGGCTTCCCGCGGCCTGCTGCTGTGGGGACCGGACAGCGGCAGCCAGGCCTGCGGCGACGTCGGCCCGGGGAGAATGCTCGATCCGTTAACCATCGTGGAGATGGCCGCGCAGCATTTCGCCTCCCCTGTCAAAGATTTGCAACATCTCAACCTCATGATTACCGCGGGCCCGACCCGTGAGCCGTTGGATCCGGTGCGTTACATCAGCAACCACAGCTCAGGCAAAATGGGCTTCGCGATTGCCGCCGCCGCCGCGCAGCGGGGCGCGAACGTGACCCTGGTCAGCGGCCCGGTATCACTACCGACACCGCCGTTTGTGCAGCGCATTGATGTCACTACCGCACTGGAAATGGAAGCCGCCGTCCAGGCCGGCGCTCAGCAGCAGCATATTTTTATTGGCTGCGCCGCGGTGGCGGATTACCGCGCCGCCGTCATCGCCGAAGATAAAATTAAAAAACAAGGTGATGAATTAACAATAAAAATGATTAAAAACCCGGATATCGTGGCCGGGGTTGCGGCGCTAAAAGCCCATCGCCCTTACGTCGTTGGGTTTGCCGCCGAAACGAATAATGTGGAAGAATATGCGCGGCAAAAACGTGCCCGCAAAAACCTCGACCTGATTTGCGCTAACGATGTTTCTCAGCCTGATCAGGGCTTTAATAGCGATAACAACGCATTACACCTTTTCTGGCAGGATGGGGAAAAGCGCTTACCACTTGAGCGCAAGGAACTCCTGGGCCAATTATTACTCGACGAGATCGTGACCCGTTATGATGAAAAAAATCGACGTTAAGATTCTGGACCCGCGTGTCGGCCAGCAATTTCCGCTGCCGACCTATGCCACCTCCGGCTCCGCCGGACTTGACCTGCGAGCCTGTCTCGACGACGCCGTAGAGCTGGCGCCGGGTGCAACCACGCTGTTGCCGACAGGCCTGGCGATTCATATCGCCGATCCCTCTCTGGCGGCGGTAATTCTGCCACGCTCCGGCCTGGGCCATAAGCATGGCGTAGTACTGGGCAATCTGGTGGGCCTCATCGACTCCGATTACCAGGGGCAACTGATGGTGTCCGTCTGGAACCGCGGTCAGCAGAGCTTTATTATCGAGCCGGGCGAACGTATCGCGCAGATGGTCTTTGTGCCGGTCGTGCAGGCGGAATTTAACCTGGTGGAAGAGTTTGACGCCACCGACCGCGGCGAAGGCGGCTTCGGTCACTCAGGGCGTAAATAAGCCCAGCAACACGGAACCTGCATCCCAACGCGCATAACGCAATAACATCACCGCAAACTCCGGTTTGCGGTCGCGTTGTGGATGTCTGCCTGACAAGTGCTTATTTTCAGGGGTATTTTAAAACATGGCAGAAAAGCAAACTGCGAAACGGAATCGTCGCGAAGAAATACTTCAATCTCTGGCGCTCATGCTGGAATCCAGCGATGGTAGTCAACGTATTACCACCGCGAAACTGGCGGCTTCCGTCGGCGTCTCCGAAGCCGCGCTGTATCGCCATTTTCCCAGCAAAACCCGCATGTTTGACAGCCTGATCGAGTTCATTGAAGACAGTCTGATTACGCGCATCAATTTGATTTTGAAAGATGAAAAGGACACCACCGCGCGCCTGCGCCTGATCGTTCTGTTGATTCTTGGGTTTGGCGAGCGTAATCCTGGGCTGACGCGTATCCTCACCGGGCACGCGCTGATGTTCGAACAGGACCGGCTACAGGGCCGCATCAACCAGCTTTTTGAACGCATCGAAGTACAGCTGCGTCAGGTGATGCGCGAGAAAAAAATGCGTGAAGGCGAAGGCTACACCCTCGACGAAACCCTGCTGGCCAGCCAGCTGCTGGCCTTCTGCGAGGGCATGCTGTCGCGCTTTGTGCGCAGCGAGTTCAAATATCGTCCGACGGATGATTTCGAGGCCCGCTGGCCGCTGGTCGCCGCACAGCTGCAGTAAATCCTCACATGCAGCCGCCAGGCTGCATGATTCTCCTCGCAATCTGCGTAAGTTTGTTGCAAATCCCAGGGCCATTGGTTGAATTGCCCAATGCGCGTTTCCGCTTTCCTTTCCTACTATCCAGCTTGCTGATCGTTTCACCCTCCCCCAACACCACCCGACAAGGAGAGATTTGATGGCGACGTCACGGCGGGATTTATTGAAGATAGGCGGGTTGGCAACCGCATCGCTACTAGTCAGTCAAAAAAGCTTCGCAGCATGGGCCCCTTCTGAACGCTATCCTGACCCACGCATCGTGGCCGTCGATGACAGCTTTCGTCGCTATATGCTTGCCAGCGCAAAGGTTGAACGCATCGCCAGCGGCTTCCGTTGGGCGGAAGGCCCGGTCTGGTTCGGCGACATGCGAATGCTGCTGTGGAGCGACATTCCGAATAACGCCATCATGCGCTGGGATGAAATCAGTGGAGAAACCAGCGTCTTTCGCTACCCGGCCAATTATAGCAATGGCCACGTCCGCGACAGACAGGGGCGCTTAATCAGTTGCGAGCACGACACCCGCCGCATTACGCGTACCGAATACGATGGATCTGTCACCGTACTGGCCGATAGCTACCAAGGTAAGCGCCTCAATTCCCCAAACGATATCGTTGTGAAGTCAGACGGTACCATCTGGTTTACCGACCCGCCATTTGGCATCAGCGGCTTTTACGAAGGCCACAAAGCAACGCCAGAATTGCCGCAAAACGTCTATTGCCTGGAGCCGGAAAGCCGCAAACTAAGCGTGGTATTGGGCGACATAAAAGGGCCAAATGGTTTGTGTTTCTCGCCGGACGAAAAGACCCTGTACGTGGTGGAAAGCCGGGCGACACCGAACCGCTTAATTCTGGCGTGGGACGTGGAAGGCAATACGCTGAAAAATAAACGGGTGTATCTCGACTGTGGCAACGGTACCGCCGATGGGATCGCCTGCGACGCAGACGGCAATCTGTGGTGCGGATGGGGAAGCGGAAACGAAGAACTCGACGGCGCGCGGATCTTTAACCCTCAGGGTAAGCATATCGGCACCATTCAACTGCCGGAGCGCTGCGCGAACTTGTGTTTTGGCGGCGAACAGCGCAATCGGCTGTTTATGGCGTCCAGTACGTCAATCTATTCGCTGTACGTCAATGCGCAGGGCGCTAAGCTGGTATAGAGGAAATATCCGGCAGCCGAGGCTGCCGGATGCATCATCAGATGCCGTAGGCTTCACGATAGGCACGAACTGACGCCAGATATTCCGCCATCTCGGGTTTCTCTTCCAGATAAGCAATCAGCTCTTTCAGAGTGATGATTGAGATAACCTGGCAGCCGTAATCCCGCTCCACTTCCTGAATAGCGGAAATCTCGCCGCGGCCGCGCTCCTGACGATCCAGGGAGATCAGTACGCCCGCCAGCTGGGCGCCCTGGGCCTGGATAATCTCCATGGATTCGCGGATCGCCGTACCGGCGGTGATCACGTCATCCACCAGCATCACACGCCCCTGCAGCGGGCTACCGACCAGGTTGCCGCCTTCGCCGTGGGTTTTTGCCTCTTTGCGGTTAAAGCAGTAAGGCAGATCGCGGTCATGATGCTCGGCTAACGCCACCGCGGTGGTGGTGGCGATCGGAATACCTTTATAGGCCGGGCCAAACAGCAGGTCGAACTCAATCCCGGAATCCACCAGCGCCTCGGCATAAAAACGGCCCAGCAGTGCCAGATCGCGCCCGGTGTTAAACAGGCCGGCGTTGAAGAAATAGGGGCTCTTGCGCCCGGATTTCAGCGTGAACTCGCCAAACTTAAGAACCTGCTTGCTAAGCGCAAACTCAATAAACTGGCGCTGATACGGCTTCATGGATTCGCTCCTTTTGGTACTTTCATCATTGTCAGACTACGCGCTCATCCTTCGCAGGTGTAATGAAGGATGAAGCGCAAAAAAAAGGCGACTTCTCAGTCGCCTTAATCATTAATTTTCTAACGCCGCCTTCTGCGTCGTGATAATGGATTCGATCCCCCCTCGGGCTAACGCCAGGAGAGTGAGGAGCTCTTCATGGGTGAACGGCTCGCCTTCTGCCGTCCCCTGCACCTCAATAATGCGGCCATCTTCGGTCATCACCACGTTCATGTCGGTTTCCGCTGCGGAATCTTCGATGTACTCCAGATCGCAAATGGCTTCGCCGTTAACGATACCAACGGACACCGCGGCAACCATCCCCTTCATTGGGTTGGTTTTCAGCTTGCCGGCTGCCACCAGTTTGTTCAGCGCATCGGCCAGCGCCACGCAGGCCCCGGTAATCGACGCCGTACGGGTGCCGCCATCGGCCTGCAGCACATCGCAGTCGAGGGTGATGGTGAATTCACCCAGCGCTTTCAGGTCAACCGCCGCGCGCAGCGCGCGAGCGATCAGACGCTGAATTTCCATCGTCCGGCCGCCCTGCTTGCCTTTTGCTGCTTCACGCGCGTTACGCGTGTGCGTTGAGCGCGGCAGCATGCCATATTCAGCGGTGATCCAGCCCTGCCCCTGTCCTTTCAGGAAACGCGGAACGCCTTCGTCAATGGAAGCGGTGCACAACACTTTGGTATCACCGAATTCGACCAGCACGGAGCCTTCAGCGTGTTTTGTGTAATTACGGGTCAGGGTGACGGGACGCACCTGATTAGCGCTACGGCCTGCTGGACGCATGATAGAAATCTCCGGCTTGAAACGAATGTGGGGCGCATTATACGAATTTCATGGCGAAAAGCCTATGCCAACACGTGCCGGGCATGCACATAATGTCAGTCCAGTGTTTTACGATAAGATTTCAACCCCACGCCAATCACTATCACCGCCAGGCCGAACAGTGGCAAAAGGTCGGGTAATAATGCCATCGCAGAATAGCCTTTCAGCATGATGCCCTTAACCAGTCGGATGAAATAGGTCAGCGGTAAACAGGAGCCAATGGCTTTCGCCCAGTCAGGCATACTAATAAAGGGGCTGATAAAGCCGGAAAGCATAATGGAAGGAATAAAGTAAAATGACGACATTTGCAGCGCCTGCAGTTGGTTTTGTGCCAGGCCAGAAATACCAATGCCAATTGACAGACAGAGGAAAACATATATTAACAGCACAAAAAAAAGCAGAAAAACGCTACCATGAAGGGGAATATCGAACAATAGCACAGCGGCAATCAGAATTAACGTCGCCTGGAACAAACCGATGACAACAAAAGGCGTTATCTTCCCGACAATGACCTCAAACCCGGTCAAAGGAGAGACCAGTAAATTTTCTAACGCCCCGTTTTCTCGCTCACGGGTAATAGACAGGGCGGTCATCAGGATCAAGGTAGTACTGAGTATCGATCCCATAATACCTGGAATAGTATTAAACTGGGTAATCCCCTCAGGGTTAAACATCCGATGGATAATAAGCTCGAAATCATCCTCTTTTTGCGAGACACGCATGTCGCCCGGCAAATCGTGTTGAAACATCGATTTCGCCACCTGTACAAGGGCACTTAGCGCATTCCCCGTGGTTATCGGATCGATGGCATCCCCCTGAATTAACAGCTGAGGCTTTTCTCCACGCAGCATCTTGCGCGTAAACCCCTCAGGAATTGTCACGATAAAAGTGACATCTCCCCGAACGAACGCTTTCTGCGCCGCCTCTTCTGAATCGACAGGAATCATTGAAAAATACCCTGTATTTTGCGCTTCCGTCACAAAAATATGACTCATGCGTTCGGTATCGTAATTTAATAACGCGGTAGGAAGATTATGGGGATCCATATTGATCGCATAGCCAAGAATGATCAGCTGAAAAATAGGTGTCAGGAGCACCATACTAATGCTGACTTTATCACGACGTAATTCGTGGATTTCCTTAATAACCACGCCGATCCAACGGGTAAAGGAGAAGCTTAAATTAATTTTTTTCACAATCGTTTTTCATCAAGTAGGTAAATGCATCTTCCAGATTGGTAGCCACCTGACAGAACTCATAGCCCTGTTGTGTAAATGCAAAAAGCGTGGACTTTAATTTGGCTTCATCTCTGGAAGTAATATAAAGCTGATTGCCAAAAATGACCGTTTGCTCAATATCCGGCAAGCGTTGTAGCTGGTTTTCAAGCAGCGTCAGACCGGTGCCACTGGTTCGCATGGTGATCAGATTCTGGGACGCGATAATCGACGAAATAGTGCCATTCGCCAACAGACGGCCATAAGACAGATAGGCAACCTTATGGCAGCGCTCGGCCTCATCCATATAATGCGTGCTCACCAGGATTGAGATCCCTCTGTCCGATAACTGATGCAGCATTTGCCAGAACTCTCGCCGCGCTTTCGGATCCACGCCAGCGGTTGGTTCATCGAGAAACAACAAAACGGGTTCATGCAACATGCAAGCGGCGAGGGCCATTCTTTGCTTCCAGCCGCCAGAAAGCTCCCTGGCCTGCTGATGCTGTCGGGTAGTGAGGCCTAACTCTGAAAGCGCGCGTTCAACCCGGGCTTTACGTTGGTCGAGGCTATACAACCGCGCGATAAAAAGTAAGTTTTCCCGGATGGTTAAATTTCCCCACATTGAGAAATACTGGGTCATATAACCTATCTTTTTTTTTATTTTTTCCCGCTGCGTAAAGATGTCCATGCCGAGACAAGAGCCTTCACCTGAATCCGGGGTAATCAAACCACACATCATCCGAATCGATGTTGTTTTCCCGCTACCGTTCGGCCCAAGAAAACCATAAATTTCGCCTTTTGCCACCTGCAAAGAGAAATCCTTTACGACGTGATGCTCACCAAAATACTTATTGAGATTTTTTACATCAATACAAAGATTATTCATTACCAATAACCTCCACATCAAACGGCTGGCCGATTTTCATCCGCTCAGCCTGCTTCCGGGCAGGAACAGCCTCAGCCATAAAAATGAGTTTCTCCCGGCGTTTCGTACTATAAATAACCGGAGGCGTAAATTCCGCTTCAGGACTGATGTAGTTAATCACGCCAGCAATGGGCTCAGCGCAACCATCGCATATCAGTTTTACCTTAGTTCCGATTTTAAATTTACCAAGCATCGCCTCGGGTATAAAAAAGCGTACTTTTATATTCTCAGGAGGTAACAGACTAATTATTGGTCTGCCGGCAGTGGGCCGTTCCCCGGCACGATAAATAATATCGAAGACTTTAGCATTGACCGGAGAAACAATCGTCGTTTGCTGGACATCCCAAAGCGCCTTGTCACGTTCGAGTTTTGCCGCGGCCACCATCGAGAGCTGTTTGCTAATCTCATCCTGACGGGCAGGCAGTTGCCGCGCTTTGAGTTGATTAATTAACTCTTCAACCTGCGCGCCTTTTTGCGTTAACTCATCCCGGATATCCTCCCATTCTGCGAGCGAGATGGCGCGACTGGCGTAAAGATTACGATACCGCTCAAGCTGACGCTTTACCTGGGATTCCGCCGATCGTGCTTTTTTAATCTGGGCACGAATAATATCCAGCTCTTCAGGCCGCTCTCCCGACTCCAGATTTCGCAATAATGCGCTCTCTGCAGAAAGTTTTTCCTCAGCTCGCAGGAAAATATTTTGCGCATCAAAGGACTCAATCTTCACTAACTCTTGTCCAGGCGTGACATTATCTCCTTTCTTAATGAATAGCTGTTCAATTTTTGCAGTGGAAGAATAAGAAAGATAGACAAATTCGCCATGTGAATAACCAGATAACTTGTTCTCCGGTTTGTTATCACACCCCGTAATCATCAGCATCGCTATCACAACAATAAATATATTTACTGGCTTTTGCATTAAAACGCATCCGTACGCATAGAGTTTTTCATTACTGATGTCTGGATTGAATTATTCTCATTCCAAACCCTAACGTTATCGTCAGTTTAATCCTTTAAATAATGCTTAAAGTATATTTCATTCAATTTATCGAGAGCACTCAGGTTTAAACCAGCGATCGAGTGAAAAGCATCATCTTTTGTGAATGCAAGAATCGACGATCCGCCTGGAGAAAACCATTTAGCGCTCTGTTTAAAAGGCCATGGTAGTTCATAACCTTTTACTCTTAGTAAATCGTTAAGCACACGCCAGTCGTCTCTAAAATCATTTCCGGAAAATGGGCTATCACTTTGTGCACCTTCTGCAGTGAATAATTGAATTGGCGTACAAAAGTTAACCGAACTTGGAAAGTACATATTATAAAAACTTACAATGAGTTTCTGCACCTCTTCAGGAAAAGAGCCGGGAATCGTTAACACACCTAACAAATATTTATAGTCTGGATATCTTTTTATAAAATCAAATATCCCCCGCCATAAATAATCAAGTACATTACTTTTTTGATAAGGCTTCTGGATAAATCCACGGCCGATTTCCACACACTGGCTTAAACAGGAATAGGCATTATTATGGTACTTGAACAGGCTGTTGCTATAGAGGCCTGTTATTCCATGTTGCGCTAACTGCTCACCAACGGGTATTAGACGATAGGCACCCAGTATTTCTTCATCAGAAGGATCCCATAAAATGACATGGTAATAGGTTTCATCAAAAACATCATTATCTCTGTCTTTACCGGATCCAGCGCCAATATCGCGATAACAGCGCTCGCGTAAGCGCCCTAGCTCATCAATAATGGGTGAGTCTCCGAGGGTATTACAGCGAAATATCAATAATTTTCTACCATCATCAAATTGTCTTAATACTTCGCACTCTTCTATTGCGTTTATTAAACTCTCTCGACTACCTGTTAATTGTTGCGGAGAAACCGTATCTACCAGCGCCGGGCCATTCTCTCCGATGCTCTGGAGATGCATCAAGCATACACTTGACGCGGCAGACAGATCTTTATTAAATCGATTAAACGAAGATAAGGCTATTTGCTGCCCTACTTTGATTTTCATGGACTTACCACGATGGCGTAGCGCTTCACGAATAATCATTATATTTGACAGTTGCCGCCAGACCGTCGCAGCTAAATAATAAGTTTTGCTGTTTGATCCCGTAATATGGACAGGTACCAGCGCCGCGTTGTTTCTCATCGCCAGTTGTAAAAAACCGGGATTCCATTGATGTTCCTGTAAACCTGAAAGAGACCAGCTAGCCAACTTACCTGCAGGACAAATAATCAACACACCACCGTTCTTCAGGTGATCGTTCATTTCCCTGAATTTCTTATGGCTCATCTTACCAGCCATATTCTCAATACCAATGGTAAGTTCTGCCACCTGTGGGAATATCATTGGCAAAATATGGTTAGCCACTATTTTTATATCTTTCCTGACCTGAGCGATAGTATGTATTAAAGCAATGCCATCCATCACCGTCGGATGATTTGAAATAACAACTGTAGCACCCTGTCGGGGTATATTATTAAAGTCAGAGTATTCCGTTTCACATCGGACGTTAAAAAAATCAACGACCGAACTAACCCAATGCACACCATTTTTATTAATTAACCGTTCGTCGTTTATTAAACGAGAGAATACCTTATTTCCAAATGCGACTCTGAAAACCCATTTTTTCCAGTGTGGGATATTGGTATCCGGGAAAAACTCTCGCATGACTCTGTCAAAGATAGCGTTCATATTAAAATCCTTTTTATAGAACTAATCTAAAACGACTATACTCGTGATCCTTCTGTCGGACAATACCGCCCAAAATGAAAACCCACTAATACAAAATTAATGAATATAGTTGAAGTGATAATATTCATGAAGACAATATAAACAATAGCAGGTTTAATATATTCGCCGTAATAAATTCAAAAAAAGCATACATAATACTTAAAGATAATACACCATAGTATTTCCAGTGGTTATATTTGGCACGAAATCATCACTCTAATCATATTTTCCGCCAAGAAACTAGCTCGTATAGCATCATCTGTATTTGATGTTCACGCCAAATAACATAAAACCATTAACTACAGCAAAAAGTAATATCTCCCCGCGGTCAACAAAGCGCAGAAAAACCATTTCTTCAGTAAGCCCGAATAATTAACCACATATAACTTAACAGCGTCATTGACGTAAAATTGCCAATACAAAATGTTTTATTTTTACCCACAACAGAAGCATACCGCTCGCTTAACTTAGTAATTGCATGAAATAGATTGCGGCTATGCCCCTCAAAACAATCGCCATCCAGGTATTTCATCACTATTCCTGTTAAGTCACCGCCCGCATAGCTATAATCCTTGCATTCATTATTACGAAAACAGGAACGTCTATGATCCGCAGTATGACCGCCTATGCCCGCCGTGAAATCAAGGGTGACTGGGGTAGCGCCGCATGGGAGCTGCGCTCGGTAAACCAGCGCTATCTGGAAACGTACTTCCGTCTGCCGGAGCAGTTCCGTAGTCTGGAGCCCGTGGTACGCGAGCGCATTCGCGCCCGCCTGACTCGCGGTAAAGTCGAATGCACTCTGCGTTTTGAACAAGATCCCAGCGCACAGGGTGAACTTATCCTCAACGAAAACCTGGCTAAACAGCTGGTGAACGCTGCCAACTGGGTGAAAATGCAGAGCGATGAAGGGGAAATCAACCCGGTTGATATCCTGCGCTGGCCGGGCGTGATGGCCGCCAAAGAGCAGGATCTCGACGCCATCGCCGCCGACATTCTGGCCGCTCTTGATGGCGCGCTGGACGACTTCATCGTCGCCCGCGAAACGGAAGGCCAGGCCCTGAAAGCGCTTATCGAGCAGCGGCTTGAAGGAGTGAGCGGCGAAGTGACCAAAGTTCGCGCCCATATGCCGGAAATCCTCCAGTGGCAGCGCGAGCGTCTGGTTGCCAAACTGGAAGACGCGGAAGTGCAGCTGGAAAATAACCGTCTTGAGCAAGAGCTGGTGCTGATGGCGCAGCGTATCGACGTTGCCGAAGAGCTGGACCGCCTTGAAGCGCACGTTAAAGAGACCTACAACATTCTGAAAAAGAAAGAGGCTGTGGGTCGCCGTCTCGACTTTATGATGCAGGAGTTCAACCGTGAGTCGAACACCCTGGCGTCAAAATCGATTAACGCCGAGGTCACCAACTCCGCGATTGAGCTGAAGGTACTGATCGAGCAAATGCGCGAACAGATACAGAATATCGAGTAACGCTTTCTCACCCATCCAGGCACTACCGTATAAAAGGTCATGATCAATCATGGCCTTTTTATTTATCTCTCCCGCCGGCTGACGATAAGAATCTACGTATAAAAATAGTCGTCCAGTTTTCGGTTGTGGCAAATGAGCCCAACGCGGCACAGTCTGGGGACACACCACCGCGGGAGAAAAGAATGAACTTCAACGCGCTTCACCAGCAAAACCAACCGTTGTTGCTTGCCAACGTCTGGGATGCCAGCAGCGCTCAGGCCGCTCAGCAGGCCGGTTATCAGGCGCTGGGCTCCTCCAGCGCTGCTATCGCCGCAATGTTAGGGTATGAAGATGGCGAAGAGATGAGTTTTGACGAGCTGTTATATATCGTCTCACACATCAAAGCTGTTAGCGAACTGCCGTTAAGCGTCGATTTAGAGGCGGGCTACAGCGCCACAACCAGCCACATCATTGACAATATCCAGCGTCTGGCGCATCTCGGCGTGAGCGGAATAAACCTCGAGGATAGTCATGTGGTGAATAATACGCGTCGTCTTGACGATGCCGTGGTCTTTGCCGCCAAAATCCAGGAAATCACCCACGCTTGTCCCGATATGTTTGTTAATGTCCGCACCGATACCTTTCTTCTCAACGTACCCAATGCACTGGATGAGACGCTCTATCGCGGTCAGTTATACGCTAACCATGGCGGATGCGGTTTTTTTGTGCCTTGCGTCACCCGCGCGGAAGATATTACCGCCATTGTCCGCCACGTGCCTTTACCCTTAAACGTAATGTGTATGCCTGAGCTGGCGGACTTCAGTACCTTATCGGCACTGGGCGTAAAACGAATTTCGATGGGCAATTTTATTCATGCTGCCACACAGGCCAGACTGAAAGACTTATTATGTCAGGTGCAAGCTAACTACTCTTTCTCGGGTGTTTTTTGACCATGAAAATTACCGACAGCATCCAGTGCGATATCTGGTATCAGGCGCTGCTTGAACGCGCTGTGGAGTTTACCGGCGTCTTTTTCGTTGGCGTGAAAACCACCGGCGTATTTTGTATCTCGGTCTGTCGGGCGCGAAAACCCAGGCGGGAAAACGTCGAATTCTATAATGACGTTAAATCCGCTCTGGATGCCGGGTTCCGGCCATGCAAAGTCTGTCGCCCGACGGAGAATGCCCGGACAGCCCCCGCCTTTGTTGAGCAAGCGCTCCGCCTGCTGCGAGAAGACCCGAAGGTTCGCCTCAGTGATAGCGAACTACGTCAGCACGATATTAGCCCGGAACGCGTTCGCCGCTGGTTCCTGCAAAACCACGGGGTCACCTTTCAGGCTTTTCAACGGATGCAGCGCGTTAATATGGCGCTTCAGGAGCTGAAAGCAGGCCGATCAACCACCGATGTCGCTTTCGATAGCGGCTATGAGTCCTTAAGCGGTTTCGGCTATACCTGCAAAAAATTGACCGGTTCCGCACCCAGCGCGCAACGCCAGGTTGTTTTAATTCATCGTTTTACCACCCCGTTAGGGCCAATGTTTGTTTGTGCAACGCAGCGGGGGATTTGTCTGCTGGAGTTTGTCGACAGACGAGCGCTGGAGACAGAATTCAGCGACCTGCAGCGACGGTTCGACGCCAGCATCATCGCTGGTGAAAACGCCCACACCCGGCAGGCGCAACAGGAAATAACGGAGTATTTTGCCGGGCGGCGTCAATCGTTCGAGGTGGCGCTTGATACCCCAGGCAGCGAATTCCAGCGAGCGGTCTGGCGCCATTTACAGTACGTTAGCTTCGGTGAGACGACGCATTATCAATCGATTGCGATGGATATAGGTAAACCAACGGCCACGCGCGCGGTGGCTGCAGCAAACGGCGCTAACCGCGTCGCGATTATCATCCCCTGCCATCGAATTATCGGCAAAGATGGTTCGATGACCGGTTACGGCGGCGGCGTTGCACGTAAAAAATGGCTTATTAACCATGAGGCAACCATCAGGGAAAAATGCGGCTGATTTTACTTCCCGGATGAAGGGCCCCTCCCTGTTCACTTTCACTGCGGCTCGGTAAACCTATTTTTTGTCCAGCGCCCGGCAGGTTAAAAACGCCCCTGCCGCGCACAGCAGCGCCGGAGCAAGATAGCTGTGATCCATGTGGGTGAACTCCATCACCAGCGCCACCGCGGTCAGCGGCATCTGCATGGAGGCGGCGAGAAACGCGGCCGCCCCCACCAGAGCGAAGCTGCTTTTATCTCCGCCAGGGAAGCCGAGCTGCCAGAGTGCGCAGAGCAGCAGACTGACCAGTCCGCCTACCGCCAGCCCCGGGGTTAACAATCCACCCTCCGCGCCGCCGCGCAGCACCGCCAGGATCACCACCATCTTCAACACTAACAGGATAGCGACCATAGAGAGAGGCAGCCCGTCGCTGAGCGCCAGCTGCATTGGTCCCTTGCCATTGCCCGGAAGTTCCGGGAAATAAAGGCTCAGGATGGCAAGAAGGGAAAACCCCAGCAGACAGAACACCGGCATCTGCCAGTTACTTCGGACACGTGAACGCGCTGCGCTGGTCGCTTTACGAAAGAGCCAGGCGCCGGTGCCAAGAATCGGGCCCGCCAGAATCGCCCACCAGAGAAAGGAATGCGGAAGCGTGCTGGAAACAAAATGGTATTGCGATTCATCCCCTAACCCCAGGGTGGCCGTCCACGCGGCAATCGCCGAGGTCATTATCGCCGCCAGCGTTTTTTCCCAGCTAAACGACAGCAGCATGACCTCAAGGCTGAACAACGCCCCTGCCAGCGGGACGTTATAGACCGCCGCCAGACCGGCGCCCGCCCCACAGGCGATCAGCGTGCGAGTTTCATCTTCCAGCAGGCCCAGCTTACGCGCCACCATCCCCGCCCCCAGCGCGCCCATTTCCCGGGGCGCCACTTCGCGGCCAAGCGGGGAACCCAGCGCTACGGTGACGATCTGCAGCAGGGCGTGGATCGTCGTGGTGCCTGCTGGCATGGGTACGGAAGGGTTGGCCACCGCCGCCGCAATGGAAATCCGCTTCTGCCCATAGCGACCAAGCAGCCACCAGCCAAATCCGGCGACGACGCCGCCGGCCACGATTGCCGCGATGCGGCGTGGCCAGGACGACTCCGTGACGCCCTGTAAAAATGACACCGAACCGACGATCTGCCCGGCACTGTAGCCAAAAGCCAGGTGCTGTATCGCGTGTAAAATCAGCGCCAGCACCATGCCGGCCAGGCCAGCCAGAATCCCGGTTAATACCACGGCTATCAGGCGGGTCAGATTGTTTTTATTCCCGGCGGCGACGCTCATTTTCTCAGGCCTTGAAAAGGAAAAATAAAAGAATAAAGGACGAGACTTAAACATTGCGTAATCATAGTGTCTTCGATAGTGATACCCGTCGCTTCACTTAGCATTACTTTTTCTAATCAATAAAAATACCTAAAAAATCAATAAACCTTTAAATCAAGCCATCACAGATACTACTTCCATTAATTTTTCCTGGCGTAAATGATTCGCTTTAGAAAATCTCAATCGTGATCCTGCGCACAAATCGTTAACCTGCCCGCCATTATCTGGGGGGATCTATGCTGCTTCATGTTCTGTATTTAATCGGTATCACCGCGGAAGCCATGACCGGCGCGCTGGCTGCCGGGCGCCGGCGGATGGACACGTTTGGCGTCATCATTATCGCCACCGCGACCGCGCTGGGCGGGGGTTCCGTTCGCGATATCCTGCTGGGACATTATCCTCTCGGCTGGGTGAAACATCCGGAATATGTCATTATTGTCGCTGTCGCCGCCGTCCTCACCACCATTGCCGCTCCAGTGATGCCTCACCTTCGCCGGCTGTTTCTGGTGCTGGACGCGCTGGGGCTGATCGTGTTTTCCATCATCGGCGCGCAGATCGCCCTGGATATGGGCGAAGGTCCGATCATCGCCTCTATCGCCGCGGTCATCACCGGCGTTTTTGGCGGCGTACTGCGCGATATGTTCTGCAAACGCATTCCGCTGGTCTTCCAGAAAGAGCTCTATGCCGGGATCTCGTTTGCCGCAGCCGTACTCTATATTGCCCTGCAACATTACGTCAGCAGCCACGATGTGGTGGTGCTGGCTACGCTGCTGTTCGGCTTTACCGCCCGCATGCTGGCACTGCGCTGGAAACTGGGGCTACCGGTCTTCCACTACACCCATGATAGCCACTAACCGCCTCAAAATCCGGGAATGCGCTGCCCACTGAGCCATTGCGCCAGCGCCACCACATCCGGATGGTGCAGGAAGGCCACCAACTGGCGGGCTCTGATCTCCCCCACGCCCGGCAGCGCGCGCCATTGCGCTTCACTTTTTGCCGCCAGCAGATGCCAGTTCTCGCTTTCGAGCTGCGCCAGCGCCCCCTGAGGCACCGGGAGCCCCATCGCCAGCACCCAGCGGATAAAAGGCCGTTTGCGAACGAGATCAAATTGATGCCAGAGGTGCTGCCCGCGGGCGGCGGAGATCCCTGGCACCGCCTGCAGCTGCTCCACCGTAAGCGCCAGCCAGGAAAAAATATGCGTCATCGGGTTTTGCTGCTGAATAGCGCGCCATAAATGTTCCCCCACGCCATCGACATCCAGCGCGGACTTTGATGACAGCCAGATCAGCCGGGAAAGAAACTGTTCGCTGCACTCAGGGGTGGCGAAATAGCAGGTTAGCGCATTGAATTTCGCCGCCGGCGGCGTCGGTTTATGGCGCTCGGCCGTCCGCCAGACGACGGCGTCGATCCGAGGAATCCCCTGCCCTGCCAGACTGATCTGCAGCTGATCGCCAACCCCAATATCCAGCGCCTGCCAGCGGGCCACAGAGCCAACATTAACCCGCTGCACGCGTTTATCATCCAGCCGCTGGGGCTCAAGCTGGGCCACGACGTTGAGCCTGCCGCTGCGGCCGGTGCTGAAATGGATCGCCCGTACCTCCATCACTTGCGAGGCCGGAGGATACTTCCAGGCCGCCAGCCACTCTCCCTTTCCGGGAGACCAGGCACGTCCCGGCGGTTCGCGCCCTTCGCGCACAATCACGCCATCGCTGACGAAGGGAAGCGGCGAGCGATACCAGCGCTGGCGCCACTGCGCCACCTGTTCGACGCGTGTCACCGGGTGGGTATATTGCCCGCTGTACTTAAACCCCGCCTGCGTCAGCAGCTGCTGTCGACGGCGCATATCCGACGGGCCGTCTGGCCAGGCCCAGATAAAAACGTCCAGTTGACTGAGCGCCGCCGCCGCGTCGGCTCGCATCATCAACCCGGCGACTTTCGCCCGCGCGTTCATCCCCCCAGCCTGCTGCTGAACATGGCCGTCCCGGCGCAGAAACAGCTCCCCCTGCAGCACGCTGTTGGCCAGTTCACCGGTCGTCACTTTCGCCAGCGCCGGGATCTGCCGCGCTCGGGCGGTCCATGCCTCACCGCGCAGACCATCGCCGCGGCTAATGGCCTGAACCAAACTCCCCTGGCGATAGACCAGGGTCACCGCCACGCCGTCCACTTTAGGCTGTATCCACAGGTCGGTTTTATTTTTCATCCAGTGGGCCACGCTGACCTCATCCACCAGCTTGCGCACGCCGGTATGGGCCACCGGATGACGCGCATCGCCGGTGGGCGGAGGCAGATCGTCATCTTCAGGCGTCGTGCCCGGAAAGCATTGTCGCCACTGCGCCAGGCGCAGGGTGAGCTGGTCGTAAACCTCATCGCTCACTTCGCTGGCGCCTTGTCGCCAGTAGTCCTCTTTCCAGGCGACAATTTGCTGATGAAGGCGTGAAATCTCCTGCCTTCCTTTGGCCGGCGGCCAGTCCGGACACGTCGCCAGCGCGCTGGCAGAGAACATCCCCATCGCCAGCCACCACCCTCCTTTTCGCATAGCATTCCTCTCCTTCGTCACCTGGCGGAGAGTCTGCTGTAGAACACCGCGAACCGCGATGGGTACTTTTTCGCCTTGCGAAGCGCCTTCCAGGATTTACGCCTCATTGCAGCAACGGCTGGCGAATTCAGGAAAACGGCAGGCAAAATGAAAGAAACCGCGGCAAAAAGTGTGACAATGACTGCGTCACGCCGCGGCGACGTGTATAATAGGCTCGTATGTAGGACCTCTTTCGATAACCACATACAAAAGACACTCATGGCTCAAGGCACGCTTTATATTGTTTCCGCCCCTAGCGGCGCGGGTAAATCCAGCCTGATTCAGGCTTTATTAAAAACCCAACCGTTGTATGACACCCAGGTATCGGTTTCCCATACCACGCGGGCGCCGCGTCCGGGTGAAGTGCACGGCGAACACTATTTCTTCGTGAATCACGACGAATTCCGCTCGATGATTGGCGAAAACGCGTTTCTGGAACATGCAGAGGTCTTTGGCAACTATTACGGCACGTCGCGTAAAGCGATCGAGCAGGTGCTGGCGACCGGCGTCGATGTCTTCCTCGATATAGACTGGCAAGGTGCGCAGCAGATCCGTAAAAGCATGCCCGGCGCACGCAGCATTTTTATTCTGCCGCCGTCAAAAGATGAACTGGACCGTCGCCTGCGCGGCCGCGGCCAGGACAGCGAAGAGGTGATCGCGAAACGGATGGCCCAGGCCGTTGCGGAAATGAGCCATTACGCGGAATATGATTACCTGATTGTGAACGATGATTTTGACACCGCCCTGAGCGACCTGAAAAATATCATCCGCGCTGAACGTCTGCGCATGAGCCGCCAAAAGCAGCGACATGGCGCTTTAATCACCAAACTATTGGCAGACTGAACCCACATTCAGTATCATGCCCAGTCATTTCTTCACCTGTGGAGCATTTTAAGTATGGCACGCGTAACTGTTCAGGACGCTGTAGAGAAAATTGGTAACCGTTTTGACCTGGTACTGGTCGCCGCGCGTCGCGCTCGTCAGATGCAGGTAGGCGGAAAGGATCCGCTGGTACCGGAAGAAAACGATAAAACCACCGTTATCGCACTGCGCGAAATCGAAGAAGGTCTGATCAACAACCAGATCCTCGACGTACGTGAGCGCCAGGAACAGCAAGAGCAGGAAGCCGCTGAATTACAAGCCGTTACCGCGATTGCTGAAGGTCGTCGTTAATCACACAGCGGGTCGCCCTTGTATCTGTTTGAAAGCCTGAATCAGCTGATTCAAAACTACCTGCCGGAAGAGCAAATTAAGCGCCTTCGGCAGGCGTATCTCGTTGCACGTGACGCTCACGAGGGTCAGACACGTTCAAGCGGTGAACCCTATATCACGCACCCGGTCGCGGTAGCCTGCATTCTGGCCGAGATGAAGCTCGACTATGAAACGCTGATGGCCGCGCTGCTGCATGATGTGATTGAAGATACCCCCGCCACCTACCAGGACATGGAACAGCTTTTTGGTAAAAGCGTTGCCGAACTGGTAGAGGGGGTGTCGAAACTTGATAAGCTCAAGTTTCGCGATAAGAAAGAGGCGCAGGCCGAAAACTTTCGCAAAATGATCATGGCGATGGTGCAGGACATCCGCGTCATCCTCATCAAGCTTGCCGACCGCACCCACAACATGCGTACTCTGGGCTCGTTACGCCCGGATAAACGCCGCCGCATCGCCCGCGAAACGCTGGAAATTTACAGCCCGCTGGCGCACCGTTTAGGTATCCATCACATCAAGACCGAGCTCGAAGAGCTGGGCTTTGAAGCGCTGTACCCTAACCGCTACCGCGTCATTAAAGAGGTGGTCAAAGCGGCGCGCGGCAACCGTAAGGAGATGATCCAAAAGATCCTCTCTGAAATCGAAGGGCGTTTGCAGGAAGCGGGGATCCCCTGCCGCGTCAGCGGTCGCGAAAAGCATCTGTACTCCATCTACTGCAAAATGGTGCTTAAAGAGCAGCGTTTTCACTCGATCATGGATATCTACGCCTTCCGCGTTATCGTCCATGATGCCGATATCTGCTATCGCGTGCTCGGCCAGATGCACAGCCTCTACAAACCGCGTCCAGGTCGTTTCAAAGATTACATCGCCATTCCGAAAGCGAACGGCTATCAGTCTTTGCATACCTCGATGATCGGCCCCCACGGCGTCCCGGTCGAGGTACAAATTCGTACCGAAGACATGGACCAGATGGCGGAGATGGGGGTTGCGGCGCACTGGGCTTATAAAGAGCACGGCGGCGAAAGCAGCACCACCGCGCAAATCCGCGCTCAGCGCTGGATGCAAAGCCTGCTGGAGCTGCAGCAGAGCGCCGGCAGCTCGTTTGAATTTATCGAGAGCGTAAAATCCGATCTGTTCCCGGATGAGATTTACGTTTTCACCCCGGAAGGTCGCATTGTCGAACTGCCCGCCGGCGCCACGCCGGTGGACTTCGCCTACGCGGTGCATACCGATATCGGCCATGCCTGCGTTGGCGCGCGCGTCGATCGCCAGCCTTATCCGCTGTCGCAGCCGCTCTCCAGCGGCCAGACTGTCGAAATTATCACCGCGCCGGGCGCACGCCCGAATGCCGCCTGGCTGAACTTTGTCGTCAGCTCGAAAGCGCGCGCCAAGATCCGTCAGTTGCTGAAAAACCTTAAGCGCGACGATTCGGTCAGCCTTGGCCGTCGTCTGCTCAATCACGCGCTGGGCGGAAGCCGCAAACTCGCCGAGATCCCGCCGGAGAATATCCAGCGCGAACTCGATCGCATGAAGCTGGCCACGCTTGACGATCTGCTGGCGGAAATCGGTCTGGGCAACGCCATGAGCGTCGTGGTGGCGAAAAACCTGCAGCAGGGCGAAGCCGCTGCGGCGCCGGTACCGGCTAACGCGTCGAACCACGGCCATCTGCCGATCAAAGGCGCCGATGGCGTGTTGATCACCTTCGCCAAGTGCTGTCGCCCGATCCCAGGTGACCCGATTATCGCCCACGTCAGCCCGGGTAAAGGGCTGGTTATCCACCATGAATCCTGTCGTAACATTCGCGGCTACCAGAAAGAGCCGGAGAAATTTATGGCGGTTGAGTGGGATAAAGAGACCGCTCAGGAGTTCATCACCGAAATCAAGGTGGACATGTTTAACCACCAGGGCGCGCTGGCTAACCTGACGGCGGCGATCAACACCGCGTCTTCCAATATCCAGAGCCTGAATACGGAAGAGAAAGATGGCCGCGTATACAGCGCCTTTATCCGCCTGACCGCGCGTGACCGCGTGCATCTGGCGAATATCATGCGCAAAATCCGCGTCATGCCGGACGTGATTAAAGTCACCCGTAACCGAAACTAGCTTTATGAACTCAAAGCGCTACGAGCGTATCTGCGAGATGCTCGCCAGGCGTCAGCCTGACCTGACGGTCTGCATGGAGCAGGTCCATAAGCCTCATAACGTCTCTGCGGTCATTCGGACCGCAGATGCCGTTGGCGTACACGAAGTGCATGCCGTCTGGCCAAGCAGCCGGATGCGTACCATGGCCTCCGCCGCCGCGGGCAGCAACAGCTGGGTGCAGGTGAAAACCCACCGCACCATCGCAGATGCCGTCGGCCACCTGAAAGGCCAGGGCATGCAAATTCTCGCCACTCACCTTTCCGACAAAGCCATCGATTTTCGTGAAATCGACTATACGCGTCCAACCTGCATCCTGATGGGTCAGGAGAAAACCGGCATCACCCAGGAAGCGCTGGCGCTGGCCGATCAGGACATCATTATCCCGATGATCGGCATGGTGCAGTCGCTGAACGTCTCCGTCGCCTCGGCGCTGATCCTTTACGAGGCGCAGCGCCAGCGGCAGAACGCCGGGATGTACCAACGCGCCAACAGCATGCTGCCGCCGGAAGAGCAGCAGCGCCTGCTGTTCGAAGGCGGTTATCCGGTGCTGGCCCGCGTCGCCCGACAAAAAGATCTGCCTTACCCCCACGTCAACGAGCAGGGCGAAGTGGAAGCCGATGACGCATGGTGGGCTACCATGCAGGCAACGAGGTAAACCTGATGTCAGGCCGCCTGCTCGATGCCGTACCGCTCAGCTCACTCACCGGAGTGGGCGCTGCGCAAAGCAGTAAACTGGCGAAGATCGGCCTGCATACGGTTCAGGACCTGCTGCTGCACCTGCCGCTGCGTTACGAAGATCGCACCCATCTTTACCCGATAGCCGAGCTGCTTCCCGGGGTTTATGCCACCGTGGAAGGCGAAGTGCTCAACAGCAATATCACCTTCGGCGGCCGGCGGATGATGACCTGCCAGATCAGCGACGGCACCGGCATCCTCACCATGCGCTTTTTCAACTTTAACGCGGCGATGAAAAACAGCCTCGCGACTGGTCGTCGGGTGCTGGCCTACGGTGAAGCCAAACGCGGGAAGTACGGCGCCGAGATGATCCACCCGGAATACCGCGTCCAGGGCGATATGAGCACCCCAGAACTGCAGGAAACGTTAACTCCGGTCTATCCGACCACCGAAGGCATCAAGCAGGCGACCCTGCGCAAGCTCACCGATCAGGCGCTTGAGCTCCTGGAAACCTGCGCGATTAGCGAACTCCTGCCACCGGAGCTGGCGCAGGGGATGATGAGCCTGCCGGAAGCGCTGCGTACGCTGCACCGTCCGCCTCCCTCCTTGCAACTTAGCGAGCTGGAAAGCGGCAAGCACCCGGCGCAGCAGCGTCTGATTCTGGAAGAGCTGCTGGCGCATAACCTCAGCATGCTGGCGCTGCGGGCAGGCGCCCAGCGCTATCACGCCCTGCCGCTCGGCGCCAACGATACCCTGAAAAACCAGCTGCTGGCCTCCCTGCCCTTTAAGCCCACCGGCGCGCAGGCGCGGGTTACCGCCGAGATCGAACACGATATGGCGCTGGACGTGCCGATGATGCGCCTGGTGCAGGGCGATGTTGGCTCCGGTAAAACGCTGGTCGCCGCGCTGGCCGCCGTGCGCGCTATCGCCCACGGCAAACAGGTGGCGCTGATGGCGCCCACCGAACTGCTTGCCGAACAGCACGCCAATAACTTCCGCAGCTGGTTTGAACCGCTGGGCATAGAAGTCGGCTGGCTGGCGGGCAAACAGAAAGGCAAAGCCCGTCAGGCGCAGCAGGAGGCTATCGCCAGCGGCGAAGTGCAGATGATTGTCGGCACTCACGCCATCTTCCAGGAGCAGGTGCAGTTTAACGGCCTGGCGCTGGTGATTATCGACGAACAACACCGCTTCGGCGTGCATCAGCGGCTGGCGCTGTGGGAAAAAGGTCAGCAGCAGGGGTTCCACCCGCATCAGCTGATCATGACCGCCACGCCTATCCCCCGCACCCTGGCAATGACCGCCTACGCCGATCTGGACACCTCGATTATCGACGAGCTGCCGCCGGGCCGAACCCCGGTGACCACCGTCGCCATCCCGGACACCCGGCGCAGCGATATTATCGACCGCGTACGCAACGCCTGCACCCACGAAGGGCGCCAGGCCTATTGGGTTTGTACGCTAATTGAAGAGTCCGATCTGCTGGAAGCCCAGGCGGCGGAAGCGACCTGGGAAGAGCTCAAACTGGCGCTGCCGGAACTTAATATCGGCCTCGTCCACGGGCGGATGAAACCGGCCGAGAAGCAGGCGGTAATGCAGGCCTTCAAGCAGGGCGAGATGCATCTGCTGGTGGCCACCACGGTGATTGAAGTCGGTGTTGACGTGCCTAACTCAAGCCTGATGATTATCGAAAACCCGGAACGTCTGGGTCTGGCGCAGCTGCACCAGCTCAGAGGGCGCGTCGGGCGCGGCGCGGTCGCTTCCCACTGCGTGCTACTCTATAAATCGCCGCTCTCCAAAACGGCTCAGAAACGCCTGCAGGTCCTGCGCGACAGCAACGACGGTTTCGTCATCGCTCAGAAAGACCTCGAAATCCGCGGTCCCGGCGAGCTGCTCGGCACCCGCCAGACCGGCAACGCCGAATTTAAAGTAGCGGACTTGCTGCGCGATCAGGCGATGATCCCCGACGTTCAACGCATTGCTCGCCATATTCATGAACGCTATCCGCTGCAGGCCCAGGCGCTTATCGAGCGCTGGATGCCGGAAACCGAACGCTATTCCAACGCGTAGCGCGCGCTTTTGCCGCGCTGCGGGCAATTTTTCTACACAACGAGTGGATTATGAAACGAGAACTGGCCATCGAATTTTCGCGTGTCACCGAAGCCGCCGCGCTGGCGGGCTATAAATGGCTGGGCCGCGGCGATAAGAATACCGCCGACGGCGCAGCGGTTAACGCCATGCGCATTATGCTTAACCTCGTCAATATCGACGGCACCATCGTCATCGGCGAGGGCGAAATCGATGAAGCGCCGATGCTCTATATCGGCGAAAAAGTGGGTACCGGCAAGGGCGATGCGGTAGATATCGCTGTCGATCCCATCGAAGGCACCCGCATGACGGCGATGGGCCAGGCCAACGCCCTGGCGGTGATGGCGGTCGGCGATAAGGGCTGCTTCCTCAACGCGCCGGATATGTATATGGAAAAGCTGATCGTCGGCCCGGGTGCTAAAGGCGCTATCGATCTCAATCTGCCGCTGGAAGAGAACCTGCACAATATCGCCCGCGCCCTGAAAAAACCGCTGGGCGAGCTGACCGTCACCGTGCTGGCGAAACCGCGCCACGACGCGGTCATTGCCCAGCTGCAGCAGCTGGGCGTGCGTGTATTCGCGATTCCCGATGGCGACGTCGCGGCCTCTATTCTCACCTGCATGCCGGATAGCGAAGTCGACGTACTGTACGGCATCGGCGGCGCGCCGGAAGGGGTGGTTTCCGCCGCGGTGATCCGCGCCCTCGACGGTGATATGCAGGGGCGTCTGCTGGCTCGCCACCACGTGAAGGGCGATAACGAAGAGAACCGCCGCATCGGTGAAAACGAGCTGGCGCGCTGCAAAACCATGGGCATTGAAGCAGGCAAAGTGCTGCGTCTGGATGAAATGGCGCGCAGCGATAACGTCGTCTTCTCCGCCACCGGGATCACCAAAGGCGATCTGCTGGACGGCATCACCCGCAAGGGCAACATGGCCACCACCGAGACGCTGCTGATCCGCGGCAAGTCGCGCACTATCCGTCGTATTCAGTCGATTCATTACCTCGACCGTAAAGATCCGGACATCCAGCAGCACATCCTGTAATACCGCTTTTTCTCTCCCAGGCAACCGTCCGCAGGCGGTTGCCCTGTTCTTCGTTTATATTTGATCAATAGAGCTTTCTTGTGCCTTCGGGGTGGAAATCTTACTCGTCTGGACCGAAGATAAGGCATCGCTTGGCAACAGGAGAAGACGATGGCGGACTGGGTTAGCGGCAAAGTGACAAAAGTGGAGTACTGGACGGATGCCTTGTTCAGTTTATACGTGCGGGCGCCTGTTCATCCGTTTACCGCCGGGCAGTTTACCAAGCTCGGACTGGAAATCGACGGAGAACGCGTGCAGCGCGCCTACTCCTACGTCAATGCCCCCGGCAATCCCGATCTCGAGTTCTATCTGGTCACCGTCCCGGAAGGCAAGCTGAGCCCGCGTCTGGCGGCGCTGAAGCCGGGCGATGAAGTCCTGGTGGTGAGTGAAGCGGCAGGTTTCTTCGTCCTCGAGGAGGTACCGGATTGCGATACCCTGTGGATGCTGGCGACCGGCACTGCCCTCGGGCCGTACCTGTCAATTTTGCAGGAAGGCAAAGATCTTGAACGCTTTAACAACCTGGTACTGGTCCACGCCGTCCGCTACGCCGCGGACCTGAGCTATCTGCCGCTGATGCGCGAACTCGAGCAGCGCTATGCCGGTAAACTACGCATCCAGACCGTGGTCAGTCGCGAAACAGTGGAAGGCTCGCTGACCGGCCGGGTACCGTTCCTGATTGAAACCGGCGCGCTGGAAGAGGCGGTCGGGCTGGCGATGAACACCGACACCAGCCACGTCATGCTGTGCGGCAACCCGCAAATGGTGCGCGATACCCAACAGCTGTTAAAAGAGACCCGGCAGATGACCAAACATCTGCGTCGCCGGCCGGGCCATATGACAGCGGAGCACTACTGGTAATCAGGCGTCCGCTTTCCAGCGCACGTCCTGGGTCTCCTTGCCGAACTTATTCTCGCCCTGGGTGCCGACAAACGCCCCCAGGTCGATCAACATCATGACGATAATCAACGTCGGCACAAAGCGCCCGACGCCCCACTGCCAGACCTGCGGCAGCATCGCCCAGTTCCCCGCCAGCAGCATCCACGCCAGAATCATCAGCAGCGCCCACAATCCGGATTTGCCGCGATCGTGCAGCCGCTTGACCACCACCGCCGCCGTCGGCCACAGCAGGCAGACGATAATAAACGCCGCCGTCTGCAGGTTGAGAAGATTGCTGCCTGCCAGGGTAAACAGGGCGCTCATGGTCACCAGCCAAATGGCAATCCAGATCCAGAAATCGCGGCGGCCAATGCGCCCTTTAATTGAGAATAACCACTGCTGTAGGGTCATGCGTTTTTCCTTATCATCATCGTCTGCGTAGTTTACCCTGGCGTCGTGACTTTTTGACAAGCGCCGCGCTTCCCGATTTAATCGTCAGCAGGCAAAAAAAGGAACGACGGGCATGAAGAAGTGGACAATCTTGTGTTTAAGTGGGCTGATGGGCCTGACCGTCGGCCCGCACGCGTTGTCCGCAGAAAGCGAATCGGCGACTGCGGCGCCCTATCTGCTCTCTGGCGCCCCGAGTTTTGACCTGTCGATCAGCCAGTTCCGGGAAAAATTTAACGCCGATAACCCGAAGCTGCCCCTGAACGAATTCCGTTCCATCGCCACCAGCCGGGATCAGGCTAATCTGACCCGCGCCGCCAGCAAAATTAATGAAAATCTCTATGCCTCGACCGCGCTGGAGCGCGGCACGCTGAAGATCAAATCCATGCAGATCACCTGGCTGCCGATCCAGGGGCCGGAGCAAAAGGCGGCGAAAGCCAAAGCGCTGGAGTATATGAGCGCCATGATCCGCGCCTTTGTCCCCACCCTTAGCCCGGCGCAAAGCCAGCAAAAGCTGCAGAAACTGCTGACCGCCGGCAAGGGCAAACGCTACTTTGCCGATACCGAAGGCGCTGTACGCTATGTGGTGGCAGATCATGGCGAAAAGGGTCTGACCTTCGCCATTGAACCGATTAAGCTGGCGTTATCTGAAACGCTGGAAGGCAACAATAAATGACAAAAAGCAAAGCCTTTCCAGTGACGAGTCTCTATACTGTTTCACAGACCATGCTGCCCTCTGGGGCGGCTATATTCCTTAATTCGCTTAAGTAGCGTGGAGAATTAAAATGCGACATCCTTTAGTGATGGGTAACTGGAAACTGAACGGCAGCCGCCACATGGTAAACGAACTGGTTGCGAACCTGCGTACCGAGCTGGCTGGCGTAAGCGGCTGTGCAGTTGCCATCGCCCCGCCGGAAATGTATCTGGACCTGGCTAAACGTGCGGCAGAAGGCAGCCACATTCACCTGGGCGCGCAGAACGTTGACGTGAACCTGTCCGGCGCATTCACCGGTGAAACCTCCGCCGAAATGCTGAAAGATATCGGCGCACAGTACATCATCATCGGCCACTCCGAGCGTCGTACCTACCACAAAGAATCCGACGAGCTGATCGCGAAGAAATTCGCTGTGCTGAAAGAGCAGGGTCTGACCCCGGTACTGTGCATCGGTGAAACCGAAGCCGAAAACGAAGCGGGCAAAACCGAAGAAGTTTGCGCACGTCAGATCGACGCCGTGCTGAAAACGCAGGGCGCTGCCGCTTTCGAAGGCGTGGTTATCGCTTACGAACCGGTATGGGCTATCGGTACCGGCAAATCCGCGACCCCGGCTCAGGCTCAGGCGGTGCACAAATTCATCCGTGACCACATTGCTAAAGCTGACGCGAAAATCGCTGAGCAAGTGATCATCCAGTACGGTGGTTCCGTTAACGCTGGCAACGCAGCAGAGCTGTTCACCCAGCCGGACATCGACGGCGCGCTGGTTGGCGGCGCCTCCCTGAAAGCTGACGCTTTCGCGGTGATCGTTAAAGCAGCAGAAGCAGCGAAAAAAGCGTAATTCGCTTTTCCCGGTGGCGAAACGCGACCGGGGTGACTGACAAAACGTGGGAGCCCGGCTTAGCACAGCGCAAGCCGGGCTTTCTTTTGCCGTTACAGTTTCCCCAACAGCTGATACCACGCGTAGTCCAGCGGCAGTAAAATCAGATAACTCACCGCCGCCAGCGCCAGACACAGTTGCATCCCCGCCCTCGCCGGGACCTTGCCTAACCCCATCGCCACCACGATCGGCGACGCCTGATAGGGCAGCAGCGGCGTGGAATACCCCAGCACCTGAATCATGATCACGCTGAGTAGCGGGAAACCGGTCGCGTCGGCAAAGCTCTGCGCAAAAGTGGTATACAGCGCCGGCACGCCGTTGGCGGTCATAATAAAGTTCAGCGCGCTGGTTATCCCGGTCAGGGCGAGGAAGCTGGTGAACGGATTGTCTTTATCCAGCGGCATCACCTGCAGCAGCGCATTGCCCACCGCACCGCCAATTCCGGTTTGGGTAACGGCGATCGCCAGTCCCAGAATCCCGGCAACATAAATGCAGGTGCGCATATTCACCCCGCTGGCAAACTCCTCACCGTTGATAAAGCCCACCCGCGGCAGCAGCGTGACCACTGCCGCCGCCAGGCCTGTCCACGCCGGGCCGACGCCGTGCCAGCTCTCGGTCACCCATAGCGTGAGGACTACCGCCAGCAGCCACGCCAGACGTTTCTCGTCGCGGCTCATCGGCGGCAGCGGCGCCAGGTCACGCGGTGGATGCGGCTTGCCGGGAAACAGCCTGCAAATCAGCGCCACCAGCACCGCCCCTTTCAGCCAGCCAAGCACCGGCGTATGCAGCAGCAAATAGGGAACATAATTCAGATGGATACCGTACGAGCCTTCCGCCGCGCCGCTCATCACCAGATTTGGCACGTTAGCGGGCAAAATCGTCGCCGAAAGCTGAAAGGTGCCGAACCCCACCGCCAGGGCCAGGCCGAACCAGCCGCGGCTGCCATCGACAATGCCCGCGCGGCGGGCCATCGCCGCCACGATCGGCATCAGCAGCGCGATACGTCCCATGTTGGAAGGCATCACAAACGCCAGCGCGTAGCTCAGCAACACCACGCTGCCGACCATCCGCGGCCAGGAGTCAGTGAGCCGCGCAGACAGCGCCTGCGCCGCCCGGTCCGCCAGCCCGGTTTTACGGATCGCGATACCGAGCACAAAGCCGCTGAACACCAGCCAGAACGCCGAGGAGGCAAAGCCGCCGAAGATCACCTCCGGCGGAGCGATTTTGGCCATCATCGCCGCCGCGAAGAACAGCAGCGCGGTGATAAATTCCGGCAGCAGCGACGTCGCCCAGAGCACAATGGTGACGCCGACAATCAATGAAGGAAGGAACAGCGGGTGGGTAAGCCAGAGCGACATGCCTGTCTCCTGTCGTTTTTTTCAGCAAGAATACGACGACAGGTAAGACAGGTAAACGCCAGAACTAGTGGTTTGCGTTAAGGATGGCGCAACGATGATCCTGAATTTCTTCCGCTGAAGCCCGGTTCAGGGTCAGCAGGTTACGCTCCGTCGCCAGCAGCACCAGCGAGCCGTCGCTCTGCTGCGCCATCGCCAGCGCGAAGCGTCCCATATGTTCGCGCGCCTCCGGCACCTCTTCCGCCAGCATCAGGAACGGGCTGCGCTGGGCCAGTTCGGCCTCCGTCACCCGGCGCGCCAGGTATTCATGGCCCTGAAGCCCGCCCGGCAGCGGCAGCCAGCGGCTGCTGACCGCGCCCGCATCCTTATCTAACTGCGCGCGCACATCGGGGCGCAGGCAGGAGATATGAATATGGAAATGGTTTTGCGTGCGTCCGCTGCGCGAGTTAATCGCCAGTGATATCGCGTTATCAGGAACCGGCGCGCCGTGACGCTGACTCATGATTTCACGTCCCTGCCAGGCCTGCCAGAAGAAGTTCGGAGTCAACGGGTCCAGCAGCAGCGGGCTTTCGGTGCCGTTAACGCGGTAGGTCGGCATTAGCAAATACTGCAGCGGGCCGTTACGGTCTTTAAACAGCACATAGCCGCCCTTGAGGTTCACTTCCGCGCACGGCGACGGATTTTGCTGCTGTTGCTGATGGGGTACGCACTGCTGCAGGACAATCTTGCGTAATGCGTCCGGGTTGCCGGAGTGCAGCCAGTAGTAGCCGCCCGCCAGCGCCGCGAGGATCGCCACCAGCAGCGCCAGCAAAAAGTATCTTACTCTTCTCATTTTCATTCCCTGTTAAGCCTGAAGCGGAAGAGTAACGTAATTTGATGACTAAATGAAAACAGATGGCGGGCGGGGAGTTATCCCGGGTAGCGGCTGACGCCTTACCCGGGCTACGCACCGCGCAAAACTGTAGCCCTGCTAAGCGTAGCGCAAGCAGGGACAAGAGGATTAACGCTGGCTAATCTGGTCGAAGGTGCCGCCGTTGGAGAAGTGCTCTTTCTGCGCTTTCGTCCAGCCGCCGAACTCCTGATCGATAGTAAACAGCTTCAGTTTCGGGAACTCGTTAGCATATTTCTTCGCCACATTCGGATCGCGCGGGCGGTAGAAGTTCTTCGCCGCAATCTCCTGGCCTTCCGGCGAGTAGAGATACTTCAGGTACGCTTCCGCCACCTGGCGCGTGCCTTTCTTATCTACCACTTTGTCGACCACAGAGACGGTCGGCTCAGCCAGAATCGACTCACTCGGGGTCACGATTTCAAACTTGTCTTTGCCCAGTTCGTTGGTCGCCAGCAGCGCTTCGTTTTCCCAGGCAATCAGCACATCGCCGATGCCGCGTTCTACGAAGGTATTGGTCGAACCACGCGCGCCGGAGTCCAGCACTTCCACGTTTTTATACAGTGCTTTGACGAATTCCTGGGCTTTCGCCTGGTCGCCGTGATTCTGATGCAGAGCATAGCCCCAGGCTGCCAGATAGTTCCAGCGGGCGCCGCCGGAGCTTTTCGGGTTCGGGGTAATGACCGACACGCCCGGTTTGATCAGGTCGTTCCAGTCATGGATCTGTTTCGGGTTGCCCTTGCGGACGAGGAACACGATGGTTGAGGTATACGGTGCGGAGTTATCCGGCAGGCGTTTCAGCCAGTTTTTATCGATACGGCCGCGTTCAGCAATGGCGTCTACGTCGTAGGCCAGCGCCAGTGTGACCACATCCGCTTCAATACCGTTAATCACTGAGGTCGCCTGTTTGCCAGAACCACCGTGCGACTGGCGGATCACCACGTTGTCGCCGGTCTCCTGCTTCCAGTGCGCGCTAAACGCTTTGTTGTACTGTTCGTACAGCTCGCGCGTTGGATCATAAGAAACGTTTAAAAGCTGAATGTCTTTTGCCAGAACGCTGGCGGATGCCAGCAACAGAGTTAACCCTACGCCCCACTTATTCATCGCACCGCTCTCTTTATGTGTGTTGTGATGGGCTAAGCGTGCCAGAAAGCGATTCAATGATTAAAGAATAAAAAAAGATTGGCTATAACTTGTGGATATAAAGAGGTGAATAAGGATTGCCCCCTCCCGGGCGGGAGAGGGCGCGAAGCGATTAGACTTCTTCCATACGGCCCAGCAGCGCCTGCAGGCGATCCTGCCAGCCCTGCTGTTGCTCTTTCAGCTGGCTGTTTTCGCGCTCCAGCTCTTCACGACCATGCTGCGCGCTCTGAACTTCCTGAACCAGAGTGTTGTTCTTTTCTTTCAGCTCTTCGATTTCCATCTGCAACAGAGTGATGGTATCAATCGCCTGCTGAACTTTAGATTCTAATTTCTCAAACACTTCTAATGACATCGTCATACCTCTCCTGAACTTGCAAGGCGTTGATAGAAACTCGTGTTTCGTATACGCGGTCCCGCCTTAACGAAAATTAGCGCACATAGCGGTGTTATCGTCGATTGTATGAATCCCCGCCGCCCCTGTCCAGCGGCAAGCCGCGCAGATTGCGGTTTGCAACACTTTTCAGTCTTTACCTGGTGCTTTCAGCGCAGTTCGCTCGTACTTCATGGGTCATTGTTAATTTTATGGTTAACAAAATGCGAGGTGAAACGCTCCGGCACCGGTCTCAATGCGCGCGGATGGCGCGAAAACGCTCATTTTCTTGACGCGGTACACACATTTGAAGTTCGATATTTCTCGTTTTTGCTCGTTAACGATAAATTAACACTATGCCTACATGGCAATATGGTCGTCTGTGACCACCCTACATACAATAATCATCACCACGCTTCAGGATTCGATTATGAGCCAAACATCAACCTTAAAAGGCCAGTGCATCGCAGAGTTCCTCGGTACCGGGTTGTTGATCTTTTTCGGCGTTGGGTGCGTGGCTGCGCTCAAGGTCGCGGGAGCCAGCTTCGGGCAATGGGAAATCAGCATCATCTGGGGTCTGGGCGTCGCCATGGCGATCTACCTGACCGCTGGGGTCTCCGGTGCGCACCTTAACCCTGCGGTAACTATCGCACTCTGGCTGTTCGCCTGCTTCGATGGCCGCAAAGTCGTCCCTTTTATCATTTCGCAATTCGCTGGCGCCTTTTGCGCTGCGGCATTAGTTTACGGGCTTTACTACAATCTTTTCCTCGATTATGAAACCACCCACCATATGGTCCGCGGCAGCGTAGAAAGCCTCGATCTGGCCGGCATCTTCTCCACCTATCCGAACCCGCATATCAATTTTGTGCAGGCCTTCGCGGTAGAGATGGTGATTACCGCTATCCTGATGGGCGTCATCCTGGCGCTGACCGACGATGGCAACGGCGTGCCGCGCGGTCCGCTTGCTCCGCTGCTGATCGGCCTGCTGATTGCGGTGATTGGCGCCTCCATGGGACCGCTGACCGGCTTCGCCATGAACCCGGCGCGTGATATCGGCCCGAAAGCTTTCGCCTGGCTGGCCGGCTGGGGCGACGTCGCCTTCACCGGCGGCAAAGATATTCCTTATTTTCTGGTGCCGCTGTGCGCACCGGTGGTCGGCGCGGCGCTGGGCGCATTCAGCTATCGTAAGCTGATTGGCCGTCACCTGCCTTGCGACACCTGCGTGGAGGAAGAGCAACAGAGCCCCTCCTCTTCCACCACTCAACATAAAGCTTCGCTGTAATCTGACTACGGGACACCGACTATGACCGACAAAAAATATATCGTTGCGCTTGACCAGGGCACTACCAGCTCCCGGGCCGTTGTGATGGATCATGATGCCAATATCGTCAGCGTCTCCCAGCGAGAATTTGAACAAATTTATCCTAAGCCAGGCTGGGTCGAACATGACCCGATGGAAATCTGGGCTTCCCAAAGCTCGACGCTGGTCGAAGCGCTGGCCAAAGCGGATATCAACTCCGATCAGATCGCGGCCATCGGCATCACCAACCAACGTGAGACCGTGGTGGTGTGGGAGCGTGAGACCGGTAAACCCATCTACAACGCCATCGTCTGGCAGTGCCGCCGTACCGCGGAGATCTGCGAGCAGCTCAAGCGTGACGGGATGGAAGAGTATATCCGCAAGGCCACAGGCCTGGTGGTGGACCCCTACTTCTCCGGCACCAAGGTAAAATGGATCCTCGACCATGTCGAAGGTTCCCGTGAACGTGCGAAACGCGGCGAGCTGCTGTTCGGTACCGTTGACACCTGGCTTATCTGGAAGATGACCCAGGGCCGCGTGCACGTTACCGACTACACCAACGCCTCACGTACCATGCTGTTCAACATCCACGAGCTGGACTGGGACGACAAAATGCTCGACGCGCTGGACATTCCGCGCGCCATGCTGCCGGAAGTGCGTAAGTCATCCGAAGTGTACGGCCAGACCAACATCGGTGGTAAAGGCGGGACCCGTATTCCTATCGCCGGGATCGCCGGTGACCAGCAGGCGGCCCTGTTCGGCCAGCTGTGCGTCAAAGAAGGGATGGCGAAAAACACCTACGGCACCGGCTGCTTTATGCTGATGAACACCGGTGAAAAAGCGGTCACCTCCACCCACGGTCTGCTGACCACCATCGCCTGCGGCCCGCGCGGCGAGGTGAACTACGCGCTGGAAGGGGCGGTGTTTATGGCCGGCGCGTCCATTCAGTGGCTGCGTGACGAGATGAAGCTCATCAGCGATGCCTTCGATTCCGAGTACTTCGCCACCAAAGTGAAGGATACCAACGGCGTATACGTGGTACCCGCGTTCACTGGTCTTGGCGCACCATACTGGGACCCGTATGCCCGCGGCGCGATTTTCGGCCTCACCCGCGGCGTGAACTCCAACCACATTATCCGTGCGACGCTGGAGTCCATCGCCTATCAGACCCGCGATGTGCTGGAGGCGATGCAGGCAGACTCTGGCATTCGTCTGCACGCCCTGCGCGTGGACGGCGGCGCGGTGGCTAACAACTTCCTGATGCAGTTCCAGTCCGATATCCTCGGCACCCGTGTCGAGCGTCCGGAAGTACGCGAAGTGACGGCGCTGGGCGCAGCCTATCTGGCGGGTCTGGCGGTCGGTTTCTGGCAGAATCTGGACGAGCTGCAGGAGAAAGCGGTGATTGAGCGCGAATTCCGCCCGGGGATTGAAACCACTGAGCGTAACTATCGTTACAGCGGCTGGAAGAAAGCGGTGAAACGCGCGTTAGCGTGGGAAGAGCACGACGAAGCGTAAGATTGTGGAGGTATTCCCGGCTTGCGGCGTAAACGCCTTAGCCGGGCTACAAAACCCCAAACAGCACGATCTTGTAGCCCGGACAGGTGCGCAGCACCGCCTCCGGGTTTTTTATCAGCCAAATATTGGCAGCAGCAGGTATAGCTTAATCACCAGTGCGTTAACGATGTCGATAAAGAACGCTCCCACCATCGGCACCACCAGGAAGGCCATATGTGACGGGCCAAAGCGGTCGGTAATCGCCTGCATATTAGCAATCGCCGTCGGCGTTGCGCCCAGACCAAACCCGCAGTGGCCCGCCGCCAGCACCGCGGCATCGTAATTCTTGCCCATCATCCGGTAGGTAACGAACACCGCATACAGCGCCATCGCCAGCGCCTGCACCGCCAGGATAATAATCATCGGCAGCGCCAGCGAGGCCAGCTCCCACAGCTTGAGGCTCATCAGCGCCATGGCGAGGAACAGCGACAGGCTGACGTTGCCCAGCACCGATACCGCGCGATCGAACACCCGGTACAACCCCGCCAGCGCCAGGCTGTTGCTAAGGATCACACCGATAAACAGCACGCAGACGAAGGTCGGCAGCTCGAAGACGCTGCCCGCCAGCAGTTGCGCAACCACCTTGCCCACCGTCAGACAGATAGCGATCAGGGCGATACTTTCGATCAGCACCAGCGAGGTGATCACCCGCCCCACGTCCGGTTTTTCAAAGGCGGTTGGCGCCACCTGATCGTCCGGTGTGCCGTCCGGAGAGGAAGAGTGCTTCACCAGGTAGCGAGCCACCGGACCGCCGATCAGGCCGCCCAGCACCAGGCCGAAAGTCGCGCAGGCCATCGCCACTTCGGTGGCGTTGGCAAAACCGTAGCGTTCAACGAACAGCTTGCTCCACGCCGCCCCGGTGCCGTGGCCGCCGGATAAGGTAATCGACCCGGCCAGCAGGCCCATCAGCGGATCCAGCCCCAGCAGCGTCGCCATGCCGATACCGAGGGCATTCTGCAGCAGCAGCAGGCCAACCACCACGATCAGGAAAGTGCCCAGCACCTTGCCGCCGGCCCGCAGGCTGGCGAGGTTGGCGTTAAGACCGATGGTGGCGAAGAACGCCAGCATCAGCGGGTCTTTCAGACTCATATCGAAATCAATTTCGATATCCATGCTTTTCTTCAGCACCAGCAGCGCCAGCGCTACCAGCAAACCGCCGGCAACAGGTTCAGGAATGGTGTATTTCTTGAGGAAGGGAACGGTTTGCACGAGTTTTCTGCCGAGCAATAGCACAAGCGTTGCGGCAACGAGCGTCGATAAGGTATCGAGGTGAAACATAAAAAGCTCCTTATGGGCGCATGATCCATTCACACGCGACGTAATTCCTGGTGTCTTTAGCTTCTCATCATGAGGAGTCAGAAGGGGATTTTACGCAGAACGGCGGAAAAAATGACAGAAAAAGATATTTTGTATCCTTAATGATGCGATTTAGCATACAAAATGTTAATAACCTCGTTGCGCATATTCACGGCATAAATTTTTATGACCAAATGCTGGCAAACGTTTGCTTTTGGTCTACAGTCCGATAAAATTCCCGCTTTGCCACCTTGGGATTGCTTGTGATGTCCGTTAACACCGCAGAGTCAGAAAATGCGCAACCGGTTGCGCATAAATCAGCTAGCGAATTAATCTACCGCCTCGAAGATCGCCCACCGCTACCGCAAACCCTGTTCGCCGCCTTCCAGCACCTGCTGGCGATGTTTGTCGCGGTGATCACTCCAGCGCTGTTAATCTGCCAGGCTCTCGGTCTCCCGGCGCAAGATACCCAACATATCATCAGCATGTCGCTGTTCGCTTCCGGTGTCGCCTCTATTATTCAGATCAAAGCCTGGGGCCCGGTCGGCTCCGGATTGCTCTCCATCCAGGGCACCAGCTTTAACTTTGTCGCCCCGCTGATCATGGGCGGTACCGCATTGAAAACCGGCGGCGCCGACGTCCCCACCATGATGGCCGCCCTGTTCGGCACCCTGATGCTGGCCAGCTGCACGGAAATGGTGCTCTCCCGCGTCCTGCACCTGGCGCGCCGCATCATTACCCCGCTGGTCTCCGGCGTGGTGGTGATGATTATCGGCCTGTCGCTGATTCAGGTCGGACTGACTTCCATCGGCGGCGGCTACGCGGCGATGGCCGACCACACCTTCGGCGCGCCGAAGAACCTGCTGTTGGCGGGCATCGTGCTGGCGCTGATTATCATCCTCAACCGCCAGCGTAATCCCTATTTGCGCATCGCTTCGCTGGTGATCGCCATGGCGGCGGGCTATCTGGCGGCGTGGTTCCTCGATATGCTGCCGGCCAATACCGCCCCGACCAACAGCAGCCTCATCACCGTGCCGACGCCGCTCTACTATGGTCTCGGTATCGACTGGAGCCTGCTGCTGCCGCTGATGCTGGTGTTTATGATCACCTCCCTGGAAACCATCGGCGATATCACCGCCACCTCAGACGTCTCCGAACAGCCGGTTTCCGGCCCGCTGTATATGAAACGCCTGAAAGGCGGTGTGCTGGCTAACGGCCTCAACTCCTTTGTTTCGGCGGTCTTCAACACCTTCCCGAACTCCTGCTTCGGCCAGAACAACGGCGTGATCCAGCTGACCGGCGTTGCCAGCCGCTACGTCGGCTTTGTGGTCGCCCTGATGCTGATCGTCCTCGGCCTGTTCCCGGCGGTGAGCGGCTTCGTGCAGCACATCCCTGAGCCGGTGCTCGGCGGCGCCACGCTGGTGATGTTCGGTACCATTGCCGCGTCCGGCGTGCGCATCGTCTCCCGTGAGCCGCTGAACCGTCGGGCGATCCTGATTATCGCCCTGTCGCTGGCAGTGGGCCTCGGCGTGTCGCAGCAGCCGTTGATCCTGCAGTTCGCCCCAGACTGGCTGAAAAACCTGCTCTCTTCGGGGATTGCCGCCGGCGGTATCACAGCGATTGTTCTGAATTTAATTTTCCCGCCAGAAAAAGCCTGATCTGACGCGCTCCCGGTCGCGCCATTGGCCGGGACGCTCTCCACGACCTGCCTCATCACGGAAATAAACCACGCCCGCCTTGAGAAGTGCGCCTAAATCGGGCATAACACGGTGATGTGCATCTCACAGAATGGAAGACCATGAAATTTCTTGGAAAGCTGATTCTCTGGCTGCTAGTCGCTCTGCTGCTCGTCATTGTTGGCGCGTGGTTCCTGCTGCAAACCCACTGGGGCGCCCGCCAGGCCAGCGCCTGGCTCAGCAATGGCACCGGCTGGCAGGTCTCCTTCGATGCGATGGAACACGATTTCTCCTCCCCTCTTCATGTGCAGTTGCAAAACGTCACCTTTGGCCGGGAAGGCAAGCCGGCCACCCTGGTGGCAAAAACGGTCGATATTGGCTTCAGCACCCGCCAGTTTAGCGATCCGCTGCATGCGGATGAGATAGTCCTTAACGACGGCACTCTGAATCTGTCACCCCACTCTGCCGACCTGCCGTTCGCTGCCGACCGGCTGATGTTGCGCAATATGGCTTTCAACAGCCCGGAAACCGGCTGGGCGCTCAGCGCGCAGCGCGTCACCGGCGGCGTCAGTCCATGGACGCCGGAAGCGGGCAATGTGCTGGGGAAAACGGCGCAGATCCAGATGAGCGCGGGCTCGATGACGCTCAATGGCGTCGAAGCCAGCAACGTTCTGATTCAGGGCAGGATTGATCAGGGTGAAGTGACCCTCTCCACCCTCGGCGCCGATGTCGCCCGCGGCACCTTAACCGGCAATGCGAAACGCAGCGCCGACGGCAGCTGGCTGGTGGATAACCTCCAGCTCAATGAGATTCGACTGCAGAGCCCCGCCTCGCTGGCCGAGTTTTTCGCGCCGTTAACCACGGTCCCCTCTCTGCAGATTGGCCGCCTGGATATCACCGACGCCCGCCTGCAGGGGCCGGACTGGGCGGTAACCGACCTCGACCTGAGCCTGCGCAACCTGACGCTCAGCCACGGCGGCTGGCAGAGCCAGGACGGCACGCTGTCGATGAACGCCAGCGAATTTATCTACGGCTCGCTGCACTTCTTCGACCCGATTCTGAATGCTGAATTCTCTCCCCAGGGCATTGCGCTGCGCCAGTTCTCCTCGCGCTGGGAGGGCGGCATGGTGCGCACCTCCGGCAACTGGCTGCGCGCTGGTAACGCGCTGGTGCTCGACGACACCGCCTTCGCCGGACTGGAGTACACGCTGCCGGCGAACTGGAAACAGCTGTGGATGGCGCCGATGCCAGCCTGGCTGCAAAGCCTGACGCTGAAAAAATTCAGCGCCAGCCGTAACCTGATCATCGATGTGGATCCTGCCTTCCCGTGGCAAATTACCGCCCTCGATGGCTATGGCGGCGAGCTACAGCTGGTGAAAAACGGCAACTGGGGAGTATGGAACGGCAGCGCGACGCTGAACGCCGCGGCGGCGACTTTTAACCGGATCGACGTGCGCCGCCCGTCACTCAAGCTGAGCGCGACGGCGTCGACGGTCAATATCACTGAGCTTAGCGCCTTCACCGAGCGCGGCATTCTGCAGGCCACCGCCGCGGTATCCCAGCTGCCGCAGCGCCAGGTCAATCTGAGCTTTACCGGCCGCGGCGTGCCGCTGAATATTCTGCAGGCCTGGGGCTGGCCGTCGCTACCGATAAGCGGGGATGGCAATCTCCAGCTGACCGCCAGCGGCAGCGTGCAGGCCGATGCCCCGCTCAAGCCGACGGTCAACGGGCAGCTCAGCGCCGTGAATATGGAGAAACAGCAGGTGGCGCAAATCATGCGCAACGGCGAGGTCAGCCCCGCCCCCGCCGCGCCGCAGTAAAATCCCCCTCATCTGGCCCTCTCCCCACGGTGAGAGGGCATGCTTTCCGACAAACTCCGCTCTGGCCACTCCCTCTCCCTTTCAGGGAGGGGGTTAGGGTGCGAGTCCTGAAACCTGTGTGCAATACGCGGCTATCTGTACCTATTTAGCGCAACAGGTTCCTTTCAAATATCAGAATTGCTATAACCAAATTACTGGAAGTCGATAAAAAACCGCTCCCTGTACCTACAAAAATATAAAAGGATCAATCATGCCTGAAATACGTCAGCGTATTCTGGAGAATATGCAAAAATTCTCCCGGGCCATGATCGGCGCCGTATTGTTCTTGCCGGTCATTGGCTTAATTCTGGCCCTCAGTTCAGTATTAACTAATCCGACATTAATTGCTGAAACCAGTTTCTTACATCAGCTTGGGCAAATGCTCGGCGACACTTTTTGGCCTTTATTTGGCAACCTCGGCTTATTATTTTGCGTCGGCATTAGCTATGGCCTGGCAAAGGATAAAAAAACCGAAGTCGCGCTGGTTGCAGTGATGTGCTTCATTATGTTCCTTGGCGCCAACCACTCCTGGCTGGAACACACCCACGGACTCGCCGAAAAAATTAACGGTGAATATTATGGCACCGGGCAAACCCAGCTGCTGGGCTTTGTGGTGGTGGATATGGGCGTTTTCCTGGGCATTATTCTCGGCTGCACGATTGCGTGGGTGCACAATAAAGTCTCTGCCATTGAGCTGCCTGGCGCGCTGTCGATGTACGGCGGCGCCAAGCTGACGCTGGTGGCGATGACGCCGGTGGTTATCTTCTACGCCATCGCCTTTACCTGGATTTGGCCCTTTATGACCCACGGCATCTCCGCCCTCACCGGTTTTATGAAAAATGCCGGGGTCGCCGGGGTCTTCGTCTATGGTTTCTTTGAAAAATTCCTTATCCCCACCGGCCTGCACCATTTCGTCTGGTCCCCCTTCCAGCTCACCCAGATTGGCGGCACCCTGCACGTGGACGGTCAGGTGGTCTCCGGGACCCAGGCCATTTTCCTCGCCTATATGCGCCACCCCGACCTGACGCCGGTCATGAACGACGCATTACGTTTTTCGCAGCAAGGGATGACCACTATCTTTGGCCTGGCGGGCGCCTCGCTGGCGTTCTACCACACCGCGAAACCGGAGAAGAAAGTGATGGCGAAGGCGATTCTGCTGCCGGCGATCATCACCTCGATGCTGACCGGTATCACCGAACCGATTGAGTTCACCTTCTTGTTTGTCTCGCCGCTGCTGTGGGTGATCCACGCGACGTTAACCGCCGCCTCGCAGGCCATTTGCGACATTTTCACCGTACGTCCCTGGGGAGCATCGGGCCTGATCGAGTTTCTGATCTATAACCTGCCGCTGCCGGTCTCCTTAACGCGCTGGCCGGGCTATGTCCTTATTGGTATCGGCCAGTTCGCCGTTTACTACGTGATTTTCCGCACCCTGGTGGTGAAGCTGAATCTGAAAACGCCGGGCCGGGAAGATGACGAGAACGTGAAGCTTTACAGCAAAGCAGAGTACCGCCAGAAAGTCTCGCAACCGCAGTCGGTCACCGATGACATTATCCGCGGCCTCGGGGGCAAGGAGAATATTCTCTCCGTCGATAATTGTTTTACTCGTCTGCGCGTGGCCGTGCGCGATATGGCGCGGGTTGATGACGCGCAATTAAAAAATACCGGCGCCAACGGCGTCGTACGAAATCGTAATGAAGTTCAGGTTATTTATGGCGTCAAAGTGGGACAGGTACGTTCCCGGGTTGATAACTGGTTAGCAGAAAATTAATGAGGAGTTTGTATGAAATTAACCGTATTAGGCGGGGGCGGCGTTCGCTCTGCATTTTTAGCGAAATCTCTGGCCTATAACGCTCACCGCATTGGTTTAACAGAAGTGGTTTTTCTCGATAACTCTGCTGATAATCTGGCGATATTTGGCGAAATTGCCCGCTATGTATTTAATACTATTCGCCCGGATATTCAGTTTAGTACCACTACCGACCCGATCGCAGCGCTGCAGGATGCCAACTATATCATTACCACCCTGCGGGTTGGCGGTGACGAAAGCCGTATTCGCGACGAACGCATTGCGCTTCAGCATAACACCCTCGGCCAGGAGACCACCGGCGCCGGCGGTTTCGCGATGGCCATGCGTTCGATCCCGGCGATCCTTCGCTATTGCCGGCTGATCGAAGAACATGCCGCCGAAGACGCCATTCTGTTTAACTTTACCAACCCGTCAGGCCTGGTGACGGAAGCGATCATCAAGTCCGGTTTTAAGCGTCGGGTCTATGGGATCTGCGATGCTCCCTCCGAGCTGATTCGTGAACTGCCGGCGATCCTTGGTTGTGAAGAACGCGACCTCAGCGTGGAATGCTATGGGCTGAACCATTTCTCATGGTTTACCCACTTCACCGTACGCGGGGAAGAGGTAACCGAACGGCTGATCGCCAGCCCGGAACTGTACCAGAAGACGGCGATGCAGTACTTCTCCCCGGAGCTGGTGCGGCTTTGCGATAATCAGCTCCTCAATGAATATCTCTATTATTACTACTATCGAGAGGTGGCGCTGAAGGCGATTCAGGAAGCCGGCGAGACGCGCGGAGAGCAGATCGCCCGTATCAATCAGGAGATGCGCGAAGCGCTGCGCACTGTGGATGCCAGAACGCAACCGGAAGCCGCTTTCACCATCTGGATGCAGCATTACCTGCGCCGGGAAAACAGCTATATGCAGAATGAGTCGCAGCAGGAAAAATTCCACACCCGCGAACCGCTGACGCTGCGCCAGTTTATCGAAGAGCCGGACACCGGCGGCTATGCCGGGGTGGCGCTGGATATCCTGGAAGCGGTGAACAGCACCACCACCAAGCGTATCGTGGTATCGATCCAGAATCACGACACGCTCGACTTTTTGCGCCCTGACGACGTGATCGAGATCAGCTGCGACCTGAGCCGGGATGGCCTCAAGCCGGTGACGCCGGTGAAGGTGCCGACGGCGCAGAAGAATATGATTTCCTGCGTGAAGGAGTATGAGCGGCTGGCGGTGGCGGCAATCCTGCAGCAGGATAAATCGCTGGCGGTGCGGGCGCTGATGGCGCACCCGCTGATCGGTTCCTATTCGCTGGCGAAAACCCTGGTCGAAGCCTATCTCGACGATGAGCAATTCGCCGCCTGGCAGTAACCCGCTGCCGATGGGATTCCCCCCGCTCGCGTCGCGCTTAGCGGGGCTACGAACGGAGCGGTTTGTATTTTATGTAGGTCGGGTCAGGCGCCAGCCGCCACCCGGCAAAATAGCCGCATCACCCGGTAGCCCGGATAAGGCGCCAGCCGCCATCCGGGAACTCCCACACTCGCGACGCGCTTAGCGGGGCTACGAACGGAGCGGTTTGTGTTTGATGTAGGCCGGGTCAGGCGTAAGCCGCCACCCGGCAAAATAGCCGTCTCACCCGGTAGCCCGGATAAGGCGCCAGCCGCCATCCGGGAACTCCCCCGCTCGCGCTGCGCTTAGCGGGGCTACGAACGGAGCGGTTTGTATTTGATGTAGGCCGGGTCAGGCGTAAGCCGACACCCGGCAAAATTGCCGTATCACCCGGTAGCCCGGATAAGGCGCCAGCCGCCATCCGGGAGCTCCCCCCGCCCGCACCGCGCTTAGCGGGGCTACGAACGGAGCGGTTTGTGTTTTATGTAGGCCGGGTCAGGCGTAAGCCGCCTCCCGGCAAAATAGCCGCATCACCCGGTAGCCCGGATAAGGCGCCAGCCGCCATCCGGGAGCCCCCCGCTCGCGCTACGCTTAGCGGGGGCTAACTATTGCTGCGTAGGCTGGTAAACCACATCTTCAACAGTCGCTCAAAGCCTAAGATGCAGTAGCCGAAAAACGGGTTGCTCCAGTAAATATCATCGTCGAACTTCTGCGGATCGTGAATAATAAACGCCGTATCCGCAGCCTGCGCCAGCGGGCTTTGATAGTCGCCGGTAAAGCAGACCAGATTAATCTCCTTCCCCTCCAGGGCCTTCACCCAGTTAAGCGCCGAGCTGCTGCGCCCGGATTTAGAAACGATCCAGATGGAGTCGAAGCGGGCGGCGTTTTTCTGTTCGAGGATTTCATAATCGGGCCACAGCGCCAGGCTGGCATTCACGCCGGTGACGAGGAACTTGTTGTAAATATACTGGGCGATTAGCTGCGAAAAGCCGCTGCCGTGGATCAGGATGCGCTGCTGTTTAAGGCTTGCCAGCAGCGGCGTCAGCGCTTCTTCCGGCTGAACGCTCATGTAGTCGATATCGTTGGTGACATCGAGCTTCGGCATGGTGATATTGAACTTGATGAAATAGACCAGCTCCAGCCAGCCGCTGAACTTCAGTTTCTTCGCCAGCCGGACCAGCGAAGAGGGGTTGCTGTAGCACTGTTCGGCCACAGCGCGGACTCCCTGGCGGATACACTGCTCCGGGTCGTTCTGAATAAAGCGCAGCACGGTCATTTCCGTTTTGCTTAGCTTCACGTCACGAAAGATATTTTCTAAGTCCATGGCGGGCTCCTCTCAACGGCAGAATACGCTAACACCGTTCGGCGACAGCGTCTGCGGCCTGAGTCACCACTATGAAATGAACGTTACTTTTTGTACAAAAATGAAATAAAAAAACCCTCGCCGCTGGCGGAGAGGGTTGCAGCCGTTAAGATGGTGTTTTACAGGGTAATCGTCAGCGTATTGCCCTCGGCGCTCACTACCATACCCCATTCGCTGCCGGCCTGAGTCCCGCCCTGCACGCCCGCGACCTGCGGGATATTGCGCAGGCACAACGTCCAGCCGCGGGCCTCGCCTTCGCCGCTCACGGCGATGGTGTTGCCCTGGCGCCTGGCCTTCAGGGTGAAAATCGTCGAGCCGTCTGCCGCCGGAACGTCACAACGTGCCTCGCGTCCATCCTCGAGGTGGAACAGCTGGAAGGCGGTGCCCTCATGCCAGGCATAATCCGGCTTCTGGTCATTGTTGCCCAGCGCCAGCAGGGTGTTGTCGCGAACGTAGACCGGCAGGCTCAGCGCATCGTGATGCTGCTTATGCCAGCGGCTACCCGGTAATTCATCGTTATGCCACAGGTGCGTCCAGCGCCCATCCGGCAGATAAAATTGCACCTCGCCCGCTTCGGAGAACACCGGCGCCACCAGGACCGAATCACCGAGCATATACTGGCGGTCAAGATAGTCGCAGGCCGGATCGTCCGGGAACTCGAGCATCATCGCACGCAACATCGGCGTGCCGAACTCGTTGGCCAGCGCCGCCTGGCGATAAAGATACGGCATCATGCGGCATTTCAGCTGCGTGAAGTGGCGCACCACATCACAGGACTCTTCGTCGTAGGCCCATGGCACCCGATAGGATTTACTGCCGTGCAGCCGGCTGTGGCTGGAGAGCAGGCCGAAGGCGCACCAGCGCTTGTAGACGTGGGCCGGCGCGGTGTTTTCGAAACCGCCGATATCGTGACTCCAGAAACCGAAGCCGGACATGCCGATCGACAGCCCGCCGCGCAGGCTTTCCGCCATCGATTCGTAGTTGGCGTAGCAGTCGCCGCCCCAGTGCACCGGGAACTGCTGCGCGCCCACCGAGGCGGAACGGGCGAACAGCACCGCCTCCTGCTCGCCGACGGTCTCTTTCAGCACCTTCCACACTAGCTCGTTATAGATGAAGGCGTAGTGGTTGTGCATTTTCTGCGGATCGGAACCGTCAAACCACTGCACGTCGGTCGGGATACGCTCGCCGAAGTCGGTCTTGAAGCAATCGACCCCCATCGCCACCAGGCCTTTTAACTTGTCGGCGTACCACTGGCAGGCTTCCGGGTTGGTGAAGTCATAAATCGCCAGCCCCGGCTGCCACTTATCCCACTGCCACAGCGAACCGTCCGGGCGCTTCAGCAGGTAGCCCTTCTCTTTCAGCTCCTTGAACACCGGCGAGCGCTGGCCGATGTACGGGTTGATCCACACGCAGACCTTCAGCCCTTTCGCCTTCAGGCGTTTGATCATCCCTTCCGGGTCCGGGAAAGTAAGCGGATCCCATTCAAAATCGCACCACTGGAAGGCCTTCATCCAGAAGCAGTCGAAGTGGAAGACGTGCAGCGGCAGATGGCGCTCAGCCATGCCGTCGATAAAACTATTCACCGTCGCTTCGTCATAGTTGGTGGTGAACGAGGTCGTCAGCCACAGACCGAACGACCATGCCGGCGGCAGCGCCGGGCGGCCGGTGAACTGCGTATAGCGGTTAAGCACCGCTTTCGGCGTCGGGCCGTCGATGACGAAGTACTCAAGGTATTCGCCTTCAACGCTGAACTGGACTTTAGAGACTTTCTCCGAGCCCACCTCGAAGGAGACGCGCTGAGGATGATTGACCAGCACGCCGTAGCCGCGGTTGGTCAGATAGAAGGGGATATTTTTGTAGGATTGCTCGGTGCTGGTGCCGCCGTCTTCGTTCCAGGTTTCTACCGTCTGGCCGTTGCGCACCAGCGCGGTAAAGCGCTCGCCGAGGCCGTAGACGGTTTCGCCGACGCCGAGGTCGAGGCGCTCAAACATGTAGTTGCGCTGGGTCTTACTATCCTGCACGTAGCCGTTGTTTTTCAACTGGCTACCGGTGATGCGCACGCCGTCGCGCAGAAAATCCAGCGCCCAGAATTCACCTTTAGTGACGCGCACGCTGAGGTTGCCGCTTGTCAGCTCGGCGAACTCGGCCGTATTTTCTATTTCGACATGGACGTCTTTCTGCACGTTCAGCGGATAGTGCGGGCCGTTATCCAGCGCGCCCTGGAAGTGCGCCATGCGCACGCCGATTATCCCTTCCTGAGGCGAGAAAAAGCGCAGGGTGAACAATGGCGTATCCAGCTGCCAGGCACGTTCGCGAACATCGCGCGGCGCGGCATAGACCACCATTTCATTCCCCTGCTGTTCCACCTCGTAAACCTGTACGGGTTGGATCAGGTTGAGCCCTGGTTGAATGAGCCAGTTTCCATCACTGATTTTCATTAAAACGTCCTCTTAGTTTTGCCATTCTTTATCGATCGGGGCGGCGATGAAATCTTGTTCGTTGCGACGCGCGCCCTCGGCCAGCTCGGCCATCATTTTTTTCAGGAACGGCGTTTTCAGCGTGTAGTAGCGTTTGGCGATCACCGCGCTCAGCAGGTAGCACACCGCCGGAACGAGGGTGAACAAGGCGATAATGATGGTGAGGGTGGCGCTGTTCTGGGTTTTGGCGGCGGCGTCATAGCCACCGCCGGCCAGCATCCAGCCGATCAGCGCGCCGCCCAGCGCCAGCCCCAGCTTGAGCACAAACAGGGTGCCGGCGAAGCTGATGCCGGTCAGGCGTTTGCCGTTACACCATTCGCCGTAGTCGACGGTGTCGGACATCATCACCCACTGGATTGGCGTCACCAGCTGGTGCAGTACGCCAATGATGAAGATAAAGACGAACATGGTGATTTCGGCGTCCATCGGTACGAAGAACATCGCCACGCTGAGCACCGCCAGGAGGGCGTTGGTCCACCAGAAGACGCTGACTTTGCATTTCCAGTCGGTCAGCGGTTTCGCCAGCGCCGAGCCAATCAGGTTGCCGACGCAGTAGGTGGTGAGGAAGACGGTGAACAGCGCCGCCGAGCCCATGATCCAGGTGGTGTAGTACATCATCGCGCCGCCGCGAACGCAGACCGCGAGGATATTGAGGATGGTGAGCACGCCAACCACCCGCCACTGGTCATTGCGCCAGATATCGCGCAAGTCTTCACGCATCGAAGTGCTGCTCGGCGGCGCTTCGACACGCTCTTTGGTGGTAAAGAAGCAGAAAGCCAGCATCAGGAAGGCAATGACCGACAGCACCGCGATGCCGCCCTGGAAGCCGAGCGCTTTGTCTTCGCCGCCGATAAAGTTGACCAGCGGCATCATCAGCACGGTGGAGAGCATGCCCCCCGCCGTCGCCAGCACGAAGCGCCAGGACTGCAGCGAGATGCGCTGTGTGGGGTTGTCGGTGATCACGCCGCCCAGCGCGCAGTAGGGGATATTCACCACGGTGTAGAGCAGGGTCAGCAGCGTGTAGGTCACGGCGGCGTAGATCAGCTTGCCGTTGTGGCTTAAATCCGGCGAGCTGTAGGCCAGCACGCAGACGAGGCCGAACGGGATGGCGCCGAAGAGGATCCATGGGCGGAACTTACCCCAGCGGCTGCGGGTACGGTCGGCAAGCAGGCCCATGCACGGGTCGGAAATCGCATCCAGCGCCCGCGCCAGCAGGAACATGGTGCCGACAAAGCCGGCGGGGATACCGAAAATATCGGTGTAGAAAAACATCATGTATAACATGACGTTATCAAAAATGATGTGGCTGGCGGCGTCACCCATACCGTAGCCAATTTTCTCTTTGACGGACAGAATATGATCTTTCATATGCGCACTATTCCCTTAGCGGCACCGCGGATTGGTACCGGTTACGATTTTTGTAAACCTTTGCCGCAGTAAGATGAATTGCGATATCTCGTTATCAGATTACGTTTCTTGTTTTCTGTGATCGTGGTAGGGAATCAGGGAGTGAAAAAGTGTAACTCACGGATTTTGTGAGGATTTGTCCAGGACTGTTCTGTAAAGTCCAGTTTTAACAGTAAAAAAGTGCGTTTAGGTATGTGGTAAACGGCTGAAAGTAGCTATAATGCGCCCCGCCTCCATGTAGCAATCGAGGCGCGGAAGATCGTCATCTCCGGTGAGGTGGCTGGACTTCAAATCCAGTTGGGGCCGCCAGCGGTCCCGGGCAGGTTCAACTCCTGTGATCTTCCGCCAGTTTGCCTCTGCTCCCCCAAAGCCACGCCATACCAACCTGAGCACCCCCAAACTCATCATCCCAGCCAATCATTTTCATCCAAACCCTGCGTTATTTTGTCTCTCGCAAACCCGTTACACTGGCGCGGTGGCCGCGTGCCGTTGCCAACCGAAACAGGAGAGCCATAATGACCCCCGAACTCAGACACTGTTTTTCCATTACCATCCAGGTTGATAAACCGATAATTGTCTCCCGCAGCCCGCAGACCGGTAAGCGCCAGCTGATCCCGATTATCGGCGGCAGCGTCTCGGGTCAACTTCGCGGCCACGTACTGCCCGGCGGCGTCGACAGCCAGATAATCGAACCCGACGGCACCTGCAGGCTGTCCGCCCGCTATGCCCTGCAGGTGGCGGAAGGGACCGTCTATGTGGAAAACAATGGCATCCGCCGGGTGCCGGCCCAGTATCATGACCAGCTATTCGCCGACGATATGCGCTTTTTTAGCGATATTCCGCCAGAAGCCATCTATTTTCGCACCGTTCCCTCCTTCGAGGTGGATACCCCCGCGCTCAGCTGGCTAACCACCTCGCTGTTTATCTGCGCCGGTGGCCGGACCCAGGATGGGGTAATGCTCGATTTCTATCAGGTGGGCTGATTTTCACTTTCTGCATATAACTGTTATTGCCGTTAGCCCGTTTTTCCCCTCCCGGCAGCGGTCTACTATCGCGTCATCTTTTCATTCACCCGAATCACAGACCGGAGCAGTTATGAAAGCTATCGCCATTACTCAAGCCGCCGCTGACGGCAACAACATCCCTTCTTTAACTGAGATCGACCTGCCGGTCCCCACCGCCCACGGGCGTGACCTGCTGGTCGCCGTGAAAGCCATCTCGGTCAATCCGGTAGACACCAAAGTGCGCGCCGGCTTCCAGGGCGACACACCGCGGGTGCTGGGCTGGGACGCCGTTGGCGTGGTGCAGTCCGTCGGTGAGGAGGTGACGTTGTTCGCCCCGGGTGATGAGGTCTGGTACGCCGGCGCGCTGGGCCGGGCCGGCAGCAACAGTGAATATCAGCTGGTGGACGAGCGCCTGGTGGCGCACAAACCGCGCACCCTCGATAACGCCGCTGCCGCCGCGCTGCCGTTGACGGCGATCACCGCCTGGGAGCTGCTGTTTCACCGTCTCGGCGTTAAGGAAGGCGGCAATGCGGGCGACACGCTGCTGATCGTCGGCGCGGCGGGCGGCGTGGGGTCAATCCTGACCCAGTTGGCCAGCAAACTGACCGCCATGACGGTGATCGGCACCGCCTCGCGTCCGGAGAGCCAGCAGTGGGTCCGCGAGGCGGGCGCGCACCATGTGATCGATCACAGCAAGCCGCTCGCCAACGAGCTGGCGCGCATTGGCATCAGCGCGGTGACCCATGTCGCCAGCCTGACCAACACCGAGCAGCACTTCAACGCGCTGATCGACGCCCTCGCCCCGCAGGGCAAGCTGGCGCTGATTGATGACCCGGAGACCCTCGACGTGGTGCCGCTGAAAGCGAAAAGCCTGTCCCTGCACTGGGAATTTATGTTCACCCGTTCAATGTTTGAGACGGATGATATGATCGCCCAGCATCAGTTGCTCACCCGCGTGGCGGCGCTGATCGACAGCCACACCATCAAAACCACCCTCGGCGAACACTACGGCGCCATCACCGCCGCCAATCTGCAGAAAGCGCATCGCCAGCTGGAAACCGGGCGTGCCGTCGGCAAGATTGTGCTCGAGGGGTTTTAAGATGATATCGCTTATCGCCGTGCTCAAGGCGAAACCGGGCCAGACGGACGCCCTGCGCCAGGCCCTGCAGGCGCTGCTCCTGCCGACAAGACAGGAGCCGGGCAATCTCGACTACGCCCTGTTTCAGCTGCGCGACGCGCCGGACACCTTCTACATGCGCGAGGCGTGGCAGGGACAGGACGCCCTCGATGCGCATGTCGCGATGCCCTATTTTCAGGCGTTTATGACGCAGATGGAGTCCCTGCTGGCTGAGCCGCTGCGGCTGGACTACCTGACGGCGATTGAGCCTTAGCAGGTTCGATTCACGAGGGGTGGGAAAATCACGCCCCTCCGCCGCACGGGCTTAAAAGTGGGCGGGAAACGGGTGAGCGATGGTCCTCAGCACACCGCGATGGATCGTAATATAGTCACCTTTACGCAGCTCCGACAGAATCGACATAATGCGGCTACGCGACAAGTTGGTACGGCGCTGAATAAAACTCAGGACGTTGATTTGGCGACGATATGCCTCCGGATAGTCCGCCACCTCTGTTAGCAGGGTTCGCACCATCAGGTAAGAATCCACCCCCATCATCTCCTGCGAACGCATGCTCAACACCATCAGCCGCTGCGCCAGAACATGGGCCATCTCCTGCCACAAGTTTTGCGCATTGAGGATCTCGACCGCGGCCTGATGCGCTATCCAGTGTCCGCGCAAATCTGTCTCAGCAAACAGAGAGCAGTGGTGTTTTTCCGGAATACCGTTAAAGACGCCGTAACCATCGATTAATCCCAATAGCGAAGGGGAAAATATCGTTGATATCACCATGTTGTTTTCCGCATGGCATAGCGAGGCAATCCCCTCTTCGAGCAGAATTAATCCGGATTCAGCCTGGATCGGCGGAAAACGATAATAGGTCGATCGCGGCAGCGCAAAGGGTGAGCTGGCGGGCAGGAACGCAGATAACAGGGATTCCACCGCGAATAACGGCTTTGTCTGTCTTCCGTAATAAAAAGACGGTAACGCCTGGTCGGTAGAGAGGCTGGCTGCAGGTATCGACATGGTTTTATGCCATCGGTCAGGTTGAAAAAGTGATTCGTTGAGAATCATAGTATCAACAGGTGAAATAACGAATAAAAGACAAGACGTTACGGGGATAAAAAGAGTGTAAGCATCATTATCTGCAATAACTATTTATCTTTATTCTACAGGAATAAATAATACTATTTGCCGTAAATACCTATAAGGCTTAGCGGCTATAAAGATAAGGCCAGCTTATTATTTACTGCGCTGGCTAACGCCGCGCCTGAGGGTTTCTCAACCGCTTTCCCCCTCGCATCCCGGCCAGTCCAGGCTACGCTTATCGATGCCACTGACCACCCGCATTCCCCTCCCGTTCTATTGAGTCCATTCATCAAGAAGAGGTTTCGCTATGCTGATCAATGCTATTGGTACCTACTCCGCCAGCCAGCCGCTGGAATCAATGGCCATCACCCGCCGCGAGCCGGGGCCACAGGATGTACAGATCGCCATCGCTTACTGCGGCGTCTGCCACTCCGATCTCCACCAGGCGCGATCGGAATGGGCGGGAACGCACTATCCCTGCGTGCCGGGGCATGAAATTGTGGGTCGGGTGACCGCGGTCGGCAACGCCGTCTCGCGCTACGCCGTCGGCGATCTGGTGGGCGTCGGCTGTATGGTCGATAGCTGTCAACAGTGCGAAGAGTGCGCTGAGGGGCTGGAAAACTACTGCGACCATATGGTGCTGACCTATAACGGGCCGACCCAGGACGCGCCGGGCCATACTCTGGGCGGCTATTCCCAGCAGATCGTGGTCAAAGAACACTACGTGCTGCGGATAACCCATCCCGAAGCGCAGCTGGCCGCCGTCGCGCCGCTGCTGTGCGCCGGGATCACGACATACTCGCCGCTGCGCCACTGGCACGTCGGGCCGGGTAAAAAAGTCGGCGTGGTCGGCATCGGCGGCCTCGGGCATATGGGGATCAAGTTGGCCCACGCCATGGGGGCCCACGTGGTGGCCTTTACCACCTCCGAATCCAAGCGTAATGCAGCCAGAGCGCTGGGCGCCGATGACGTAGTGGTGTCGCGCAACGACGACGAAATGGCGGCCCACGTCAAAAGCTTCGACTTCATCCTTAATACCGTGGCGGCGCCGCATAATCTCGATGCCTTCACCACGCTGCTGAAACGCGATGGCACCATGACCCTCGTGGGCGCTCCGGCCACGCCGCATCCGTCGCCGGAAGTGTTCAATCTGATCTTCCGCCGCCGGTCGATTGCCGGCTCGATGATCGGCGGTATTCCGGAAACTCAGGAGATGCTCGACTTCTGCGCCGAACACGGCATCGTCGCCGATATCGAGCTGATCCGCGGCGATGAGATCAACGAAGCCTGGGAAAGAATGGTCAAGGGTGACGTGAAATACCGCTTCGTAATCGACAGTGCGACCCTCGCCGGCTAAGCGCCGCGACGAAAGGTGCGCCGCCACTCCGTCGGGCTGACGCCAAAGCGCGCCTTAAACTGCTGGCGCCAGGTGACCGCTGAAAGATAGCCCACCGCCTCCGCCACCTGTTCGACCGGCAGATCGCCCGCCTCAAGCAGACTCTGGCTGCGGCGCAGACGTTCGGCGGTCAGCCAGTCGGTAATGCTCATCCCGGTCGCCCTGGCGAAGTGGCGGGTCAGGGTACGGCGGCTCATCGCCACCACCCGGGCCAGCGAATCGAGACTGTGCGGCTCGGCAATATGCTGCTGCAGATAATCCAGCAGGCAGTTGATTCGCGCATCGCGGGTGTTTTTCGGCACCGGCTGGGCGATAAACTGCGCCTGGCCGCCTTCGCGGTGCGGCGAAACAATCATCCGCCGGGCGATCTGGTTGGCCGCGAGGCTGCCGAAACGCTGGCGGATGAGGTACAGGCAACAGTCCAGCGCCGCCGCGGTGCCCGCCGAGGTGATCACCCGCTGGTCATCGACATACAGGGCATTGATATCCAGCTGCACCTGCGGAAACAGGCGCTGGAAATCCTGCTCGAACTCCCAGTGGGTCGCCGCTCGCCTGCCGTCCAGCAGCCCGGCGTAGCCGAGGACAAACGCGCCGAGACACAGGCCGACAATCTCCGCGCCGTTATCCCGCGCCCGCACCAGGCTATCAAGCAGCGCCTGCGGCGGACGCCGATCGACCTCGCCCCAGTAAGGCACCACCACGATATCCGCCTGTTCCAGCGCGGCGAAATCGCCGGTGGCGTACAGCGCAAAACCATCGCGGGCGCGCAGCAGCCCCGGCCGCTCGGCGCAAATGTGCAGATTAAAGCGTTTGATTTCAGAGACCGAATCGCCAAACAGCATGCAGGGGACGGCGTAGTGAAACGGGCTAAAGCCCTCTACAGCGACAATCGCCACGTCGGTGAGTTTCATCGTCCTTTCCCCTTGCGCATGTTAATAAACCACGGTTTCCCCATCCTGCGGGATACTCACCACATCGGCAATCTGATTATCCAGCGCATACTGGCGCATCTCTTCCCGGCTCACCAGACAGTGGTTGACCGCCTCGAGGTGGATAGCCATGATTTTCGCTTCCGGCAGGGCGAAGTGCACGTTAAGAAGATCTTCCTTGCCCATGATTATCGGGCCAAAGCCGATGACGTGGGCGTAGCCGGCGTTCAACACCACCACGTCCGGGCGCAGCTTCAGCAGATCAGCTTCAATTTCATCACGCCAGATGGTATCCCCCATCAGCCACAGCGTCTTCTCCTGCGGATGGCGAAACACCACGCCGCAGGCTTCTCCCAGGCGCTCAGCCATCGCCGGCACCGCGTAGGTCCGGTCGCTGCCGTGTTGGCCGGAGGTGGTTTTCTGCAGGCGCACGCCGGCAAATTCGCTGTCTGCCGACAGCAGGCGCAGATCCTGAAATCCCTGGCTGCGCAGCAGCGCGGCGTCGGCCTCATGCTGGACGAACACCGGCAGGGTTTTCGGGATCGCGGCGATCGCCGCCGCGTCCCAGTGATCGTCATGGGTATGGGTGACGATCACCGCATCAACATCGATAATTTTATCGCGGGAAAACGGCAGCTCAACCAGCGGATTGCGCAGCTCGCTGCGCGCAGTGCCAGGAAAACCTGGCCAGGCGCCCTTGTCAGCCAGCATCGGGTCGATGAGAAATCTTTTCCCGGCGTAGTCAATCCTCTGGGTCGCATTACGGATGTGGGTGATGTTCATGTTGGTGTTCCTCAGTGGGGTCATCTGACGAACATCGTACTGAGTACTAGCCTGGCTCAACAGGGGCATTTGGACAATGATCGATGAAATCGGGCCAACCTGCGGCAGTTGCCATCCGCCTCCGGCTATGTTGTTCTTAAGGCTCAATTTTTGACAGGAGTGGCACGATGAAAAAGAAACTGACCGCCGCCGATATGCACGACCCGCAGGTCATCGCCGAGACGCCGTGGTTCAGCATGCGTAAGGTGGGGATTGATGTCGCCTCCGGCGAGCGCCGCGACTTTTATTCCATTCATTACCCGCGCCCGGCGGTGGGGATTGTGGCTATCCAGGATGAGAAAGTACTGCTGATTCGCCACTACCGCTATCTGATCGATCAGGTGGTGTGGGCCATTCCCTCTGGCGGCGTCGATGAAGGGGAAGATCCGGCGGTCGCCGCGCTGCGCGAGCTGCGGGAAGAGACCGGCTGGCAGGCGCAACGCGTCGAGGAGATCATTCGCTTCAACCCCTCCTACGGCAGCAGCGATCAGCTGTTTATCACCTGGCTGGCCACCGGTTTACGCTGGGTGGGGATGGATGCAGATCAGGATGAGGTGATGGAGACCGGCTGGTTTACCTTCGACGAGATAAACCAGCTGATCGCCCGCGGCGAAATGCCGGACGGGCTGTCGCTGGTGCCGCTGCTGCAGCTGATGGCGCAGCGGCGAAGCGGCCCGCTTACGGCTTAAGCATCCGCCAGCGGAACCACAGCTGGGCCACCAGGATCAGCACGCCGCCGATAATCTTCTGTAGCGGCAGCTGTTCGCCGTACCACAGCGCGGCGGCAATGACCGTCAGCAGCGGTTCGAGCACCATGATGATCGCGGCGCTGGCCACCGCCGCGTACTTTTGCCCCTTCATCTGCAGACCGAAGCGCAGGCTGGTGGCGATGACAATGCTGGCCACCAGCCAGCCGAGAGTCGGCAGGGTCATCGGCTGGTCCCAGCGTTCAACGGCAGCGGAGATGGTCAACCCGACGATACCGGTGATCGCCAGCTGCACGGTGGTCAGGGGGATCAGCGGTACTTCACGCGCGCAGCGGCTGGTGTAACAGAACCAGATCGACTGCACCAGCGCCGTCAGCAAAAACCAGCCCTGGCTGGGGTGGAAGGCTATCGGCATATGCAGACTGAGCAGCCCCAGGCCTACCACCGCGATCGGCAGGCACTCCCACCAGGCGCGAGGCGGGCGCACCTTCATCATCACCCACGCGGTCAGCGGGACGAACATCATCGACAGGCTCATGATAAACGCCCCTTCGCCGAGCGACGCCGTCGTGGAGACCGAATAGATCCACAGGCAGAGGTTGAGCGCAAACCAGAGTCCGCTGATGATGAGTTTTGGCCAGTGCTGCTTTTGCGGGCGAAAACCGCGGCAGAACGGCAGCAGAAGCAGCGCGGCGAAGAAAAAGCGCAGCCCAAGGAACGCGAATACCGGCATGCCGGCGATCGCCTCGCGGGAAAAAATCCAGCCGCAGGCGGCAATCACCGTCGCGGCAATCAGCAGCAGGTCAGCCTGCCGTTGGCGTACCATACGCGCCTCTCCCTGTGTGTAGGCTTACCAGCCCGGCACCGCGCCGCCGTTGAAGATAGTCTCTGCCGCCTTCGCCACCTCCGGCGACTGGTACGACTGCATAAACTCCTTCACGTTTTCCGCGTCTTTATTGTCTTCCCGGGTCACGATGATGTTCACGTAGGGCGAGTTTTTATCTTCGATAAAGATGCCGTCACGAACCGGCGACAGCCCGGTTTGCTGCAGGTAGGTGGTGCTGATGATAGCCACGTCGACTTTGGGATCGTCGAGCACGCGCGGCAGTTGCGCCCCTTCCAGCTCCATAATTTTCAGGTTACGCGGGTTATCGGTGATATCCACCGCCGTCGGCAGCAGGCCGGTCCCGGCTTTGAGGGTAATCAGCTTCTCTTTTTGCAGCAGCAGCAGCGCCCGCCCGAGATTGGTCGGGTCGTTGGGGATGGCGATCGTCGCGCCGTCTTGCAGTTCGGCGACTGACTTGATCTTGCGCGAATAGCCGGCCATCGGGAAGACGAAGGTATTGCCGACCGCCACCAGATGATAGTTATGCGCTTTGTTGTCCTGCTCAAGGAAAGGCCGATGCTGGAAGACGTTGGCGTCCAGATCGCCGGCGTTGGTCGATTCGTTAGGCAGCAGCGAGCCGCTGAATCCCACCAGTTCGACGTCCAGACCGTACTTCTCTTTGGCCACCTTCTTCGCCACTTCCGCCACATCCTGCTCGGCGCCGTTAATCACGCCGACCTTAATGTGCTTCGCTTCATTACCCTTTTGGTCGCAGCCGACCAGCGCCAGACCCGCCAGCATCACTGCGGCGGCGGCCCGTAAACGTAATCTCATCCTCTTCACCCTGTCTGTCCTGACTGTCATTGTTTTTTTCGTGCAAAACTATAGCGACTTTCGGGTCGGGTAATAAACAGCAAACCACGCAACTGGAAATAAAATCATCTTCGCGAAACGCGAGGCGCTAGCCCCGTCGCCACTCACCCGGCGTCACGCCATAGCGCATTTTGAAGCGCTTCGAGAAGGACGCCAGCGACTGAAAGCCGCAGCGTTCGGCAATGACCTCGAGGTTGGTCTGACGCTCCAGGCGCAGCAGCCGGGCGGCCAGCGCCATTCGCAGCTGCGACAGCCACGCCTGCGGCGTCAGGTGATAAACGCGGGCAAAATGACGGGCAAAGGTGGCCCGCGAAAGAAAGGCACGGGCGGCCATGGTTTCCAGCGTCCACGGCTGCTCCGGGGTCGCCATCACCGCCAGCACCGCCGGCATCAGGCGTTCATCGCTCATCAGACGCAGCAGTCCACCGGGCGGCTGTTGCTCACCAAGCAGCATGCGCAGCAGGAGCACCAGCAGCGTATCGCCGAGGCTGCGCACGATAGCGCTGCCGCCGGGACGCTGCGCCAGGCTCTCGCGCACCAGTATATTAAGCAGCGCGTCCAGCTCCGGGCAGTCTTCACGCGCATCGGTATGGAGATGGATCAGCGTCGATGCTTCACTGAACAGCCAGCTGACGTGCGGACCAAAATAGAATTCGCCGCACAGCATCTCCAGCGCCCCCTCCGCCGGGCCGACGCGCATTTCCGTCACCGTGCCGTTAAACCGGTGCGCTACCGGCAGCACCTGGCCCCACTCCACCAGGCTCTCCATCAGATGCGGCGAACCGTACGGCAGGAGGACCACATCTCCCGCGCGCAGGTGATGAGTCTGGCCGCCGACGTTGAGCCGCCCCTCGCCGCGCAGCACCACGTGCCAGGGCACCACGCCGCTGCGCATTTGCTGGTGCCCGGCCTGCCAGCGGCCGCCGAAGCGACAGTGCAGGTTCACTTCGCAGCGCGGCGCCAGCAGCGCCAGCAGATGACTGAGACTGTCCATGCTTCTCCTGAGACGATAAGACAAAAAGGTGAGACGAAGACCGCCAGTCTAGCATGCGGCAAGCGCCTAAGATGACCCCATTGCCAACACACCCTCGATAACAACAGGAGTTAACCATGAGCCGTTTAGCAGATATCCGTGAACAAGACGCCACCGGCAAAGCCGCCGATATTTTCGCCGGGATCAAAAAAGCGATGGGCAAAGTGCCGAACGCCTATCTCACCATCGGCGGCCACTCGCCGGCAGCACTGCAGCAGGCGCTGGCGCACAATGCGATGCTCCATAAAGGCAGCCTCAGCGCCCAACAGCTGGAAGCGATTAACCTGTCGGTCAGCGAAGCCACCGGCTGTGACTACTGTCTGGCCGCGCATACCCTGATGGCGAAAAAAGCCGGCTTCAGCAGCGAACAAATCCACGCCCTGCGCCGCGGGGAGTATGCGGAAGAGGCGCAGCTTGATGCGCTGGTGAAATTCGCGCAGACCCTGGTGACCACCACCGGTACGCTGCCGGAAGCCGACGTCGCCGCGCTGCGCAACGCCGGTTTTAGCGACCAGCAGGTGATTGAGATCATCAGCGCCGTCAGCGCCATCCTGTTCACTAACATGGTGAACCGGGTTAACGACACGGTGGTCGACTTCCCGAAAGCCGATTAATCCGTTGCGCCGCGCCGGTTTTACAGCCCCAGATCGCTGAGCCCCGGATGATCGTCCGGGCGGCGCCCCTGGGGCCAGTGGAACAGGCGCTCGCTTTCGGCGATCGGCAGGTCGTTGATGCAGGCGTAGCGCGTCTGCATCAGTCCGTGCTTATCAAACTCCCAGTTCTCATTGCCATACGAGCGAAACCAGTTGCCGCTGTCGTCGCACCACTCGTAGGCGAAGCGCACGGCAATGCGATTCTCCTGCCATGCCCACAGCTCCTTAATCAGCCGGTATTGCTGCTCCTTGCGCCATTTTCGCTGCAGGAACTCAACAATTTGCCCCCTGCCGTGGACAAATTCGCTGCGGTTGCGCCATTCGCTATCCACGGTGTAGGCCAGAGCGACTTTTTCGGCATCGCGACTGTTCCAGCCATCTTCCGCGGCGCGGACCTTCTGGATAGCGCTGTCGCGGGTAAACGGCGGGAATGGGGGACGTTGCTCATTCATCAGGAGTCTCCTTTTGAGGCTAATTGCTGCTGCAGGCGCTGATTCTCCTGCTCCAGGTCATGAATACGTTGCTGCAGGTTCTGGCTGTACTCCGCCACCTGCTGCGCGCTGTAGCGCGGCGTAATGTGCTGCGGGCAGTTCCAGTCAAACGCCTGCAAATGAAAAAGAAACAGACGTTCAATGCGGGCGCGATAGTTGGCCGGCGCCACCTGCGCCAGCAGCTGCGGATGGTCCTCTGCCGCCACGACTTCGACGGTGGCGTAGATTTTCAGCCTGGCACGGCGCGGATAATCCATCAAAAACAGGCAGGCCCGGTCGCTGCCACGCAGATTGCCGGTGGTGATGTACTGGCGGTTGCCGCCGAAATCGGCCATCGCCAGGGTGGTGTCATCCAGCAGATGCAGAAACCCCACCGGGCCGCCGCGATGCTGAATGTAGGGCCAGCCGCTCTGCGACACCGTCGCCAGATAAAAGCTGTCGCGGGTGGCGATCATCCCCGCTTCGCTGTCGCAGAAGCGGTCGGCCTGGCGGCGACTGTGCGGCGTTTGCCACAGCGAGTCGCTGCCCATTTCGTGCTGCACATCCATCACGTCCGGGGTGATGGCGATATCGAGAAAGGTTGCTGCCATAGCGCCTCCTGTTGTCTGGCGCCATCATGGACTGTACTGTGAAGAATGATAATACGGGTAAAGTGGCAATCATCTTTCCGAAAAACGGGAGAATAATGGATCGATTAAGCGCGATGGCGCTGCTGGTGAAAGTGACCGAGCTGGGGAGCATGTCGGCGGCGGCGCGGGCGCTGAATATGCCGTTGACCACCGTCAGCCGCCATATTGGTGAACTGGAGAGCGCGCTGGGCGTGCGCCTGCTGGCGCGAACCACCCGCAAACTGACGCTCACCGACGCCGGGGTCGATTATGTCGCTGCCGCCCGGCGGATCCTTGAGGAGGTGGAAAACGCCGAACGCCAGGCGACGGGCGAATATCAGGAGCCAAAAGGCGAGCTGGTGATCTCCGCGCCAACGATGTTTGGACGCCAGCACGTTCTTCCGGTAATCAGTGAATTTATCGCCCGCTACCCGCAAATTCGCGTCCGTTTGCTGCTCAGCGATCGCAATGCCGACCTGGTGAGCGACCATGTCGATCTGGCGGTGCGGATTGGCGACCTGGCGGACAGCAGCATGGTGGCCACCCGCCTCGGCACTATGCGGATTGTGGCCTGCGCCCATCCGGCGCTGCTGGCGAAATACGGCGAGCCGCAGCGGCCGCGCGATCTGGCGGCGTTGCCGATCATCCGCATTGAATCGCCGATGCCCTATCGCGGCTGGCGCTTTCGCGCCGCTGAGCGCGAGGACCAGCTGATTAACCTGCCGCCGGTGCTATCCGTCACCACGCCAGAGAGCGCCGCCGATGCTGCGCGCCTGGGGGTGGGGGTGGCCCGCTTACTGCACTATCAGGCGCTGGATGGCCTGCGCCACGGGGAGCTCCGTCTGCTGCTGGAAAGCGTCGAGCCGGATCCGGCGCCGGTCCATTTGCTGTATACCGCGCGGGATCTGGCGCCGCTTAAGCTGCGGAAATTTATCGATTTTGCCGCGCCGGCGCTGCGTCAGGCACTGCTGCGCATCGCCGGGGCCGCTTAATGCGTCGCGGTCTTCAGCGGTGCCTCCTTTAACAGCCATGAGAGGACAAACGCCACCGCCATAATGCCGGCCGCCATCAGGAACGCCGCGTGGATCGCCGCGCCGAAGGCGTCGAGGTAGTCGAGGCGGATATCCGCGGGCAGGTGCTGAACCGCCACTGGATTCATTCCCGGCGGCAGCACCGCGCCTTCCGGCAGCAGTTGTTGCAGGTTGCTCTGCAGCACGTGCGTGAACACCGCGCCAAACAGCGCCACGCCGATCGAGCCACCAATCGAGCGGAACAGGGTCACGCCGGAGGTGGCGACGCCGTACATCTGCGCTGGCATCGCGTTCTGCACCGCCAGGACCAGCACCTGCATCACCAGCCCCAGACCCGCCCCCAGCACGCCGGTAAACAGGTACAACTGCCACAGCGGCGAGTGAATGGTGATGCGGGTCAGCAGTACCATGCCGGTCACGCCGAGCAGGGTGCCGAGGATGGGGAACAGGCGATATTTACCGGTACGGCTGATAATCCGCCCGCTGATAATCGAGGTCAGCAGCAGGCCGCCCATCAGGGGGATCAGCTGCAGCCCGGCCTCGGTGGGCGTCGCCTCCTTCACCACCTGCAGATAGAGCGGCAGGAAGGTGACTGACCCGAACAGCGACATGCCGATGACGAAGCCGATCAGGCTGCACAGCAGGAAGCTGCGGTTGCGGAACAGCGCCAGCGGAATAATCGGCTCGGCGGCCATCCGTTCTTCGTAAATAAAGCCGATGATCCCCACGATGCCGAAGGCCAGAATGCACCACAGCTGCGGGTCATTCCACGCGTGGACGCTACCCCCTTCCGAGGTAAACAGAATGATGCACAACAGCGCCATGCTGAGGTAAATCGCCCCCAGCCAGTCAATCTGATGCTGGCTGCGTTTATTGCTGCTGTGGAATACTGCGCCGATCACCAGCAGCGCGAACAGGCCGAGCGGCAGGTTGATATAGAAGATCCAGCGCCAGGAGGCGTGCTGCACCAGAAAACCGCCGATCAGCGGGCCGATCACCGTCGCGAGGCCAAAAACGCCGCCGAACAGCCCCTGATAGCGGCCACGATTGGCGGGTGGGATGACGTCGGCGACCGCCGCCATGCTGATCACCATCAGGCCGCCGCCGCCGAGCCCCTGCAGGCCGCGCATCAGCACCAGCTGGGTCATGTTCTGCGCCAGCCCGCAGAGCGCAGAGCCGACGAGAAACAGCCCAATCGCCACCTGCAGCACGATTTTGCGACCGAACAGATCGCCGAATTTCCCGTACAGCGGCACCGCGATGGTGGAGCTGAGAATATAGGCCGTGACCACCCAGGAAAGCTTGTCCAGCCCGCCCAGTTCGCCGACAATCGTCGGCAGCGCGGTGGAGACAATGGTCTGATCCAACGCCGAGAGCAACATCACCAACAGCAATGCGCTGAACAGCAGGCGTATCGACTGCACCGGTGGGTTAGCGACTTCAGAAGTCATTGCAACGCTCGCTTGAAATTAATTAAATGCATAATTAATATTTAGTGAAAGAATGAGTCGGGTCAAGAGATCGCCATACCATGACAGCACAAAAGGATCAGGATGCCCCCCGCCGCCCGGGTCGGCCGCGCGGTAAAAAACCGGATACTGCCAATCGCGAACAGCTGATGGACATTGCCCTGATGCTGTTTGCCCGCGACGGGGCGGGCCGCGTATCGTTGAACGCCATCGCCAAAGAGGCCGGGGTGACGCCGGCGATGCTGCATTACTACTTCAGTTCCCGGGATGCGCTGGTGACCCAGCTGATTGAGGAGCGCTTTATGCCGCTGCGCAATCACATCAGCCGCATTTTTGTCGATCATCCGCAGGATCCGGTGCTGGCGCTGACGATGATGGTCGAGACGCTGGCGCATATGGCGGAGAAAAACGCCTGGTTCGCGCCGCTGTGGATGCAGGAGATCATCGGCGAGATGCCGATCCTGCGTCAGCATATGGATGCCCGCTTCGGCGAGGAGCGTTTTCAGGTGATGCTGGAGACGGTGCGTCGCTGGCAGCTGGAGGGCAAGATCAATCCGGCGCTGTCGCCGGAGCTGCTGTTTACCACGGTGATTAGCCTGGTGCTGGTGCCATTTTCACGCATTCACAGCGATCCGCGTTTACAGGCGGTCAACCGCCAGACCATCATCAGCCACGCGCTGGCGTTAATGGGCCACGGCGTCGGAGGTTAAGGCGTGGTTTTGACGCTTTTGTAGCCCGGATAAGGCGCCACGCGCCGCCATCCGGGAGTTTCCCTGCTCGCGATACGCTTAGCAGGGCTACAACTTCTATGTTAATTCCCGGCAGATTGCGCTCCCGGTTGATCTTCTGCGTTATGTCTCTTATGCCGCAGGGAGCGCACAGGGGGCGGCCAGTCGCCGCCGCCCCCTGTACCCCCGGGCTCCGGCCAGCAAAATCGCCGCTACGCGGTCCCTTCGACTTATCCCTGCAGGCTTCGGGTCGGGCCGAGGCAGCGTCCGTGCAAAACACGGCCCTCAGCCCGCATCCATGCGGGCTGCCCCGGCCTTCCGGGAACGTCTCAGCGATTTTGAGGCCGCCAGCACCGGCAGTTTCAGTCGCGCAAGTGGGTATATCAATAACAGGCCGCTCGGAACGTAGGCCGGATAAGGCGCCAGCCGCCATCCGGCACAACCACAGGTAGGGTACCTGACCGCCCGGGGATACCACTACCGTTACAGCGCCTTCGACAAATAGTGGCGCTGCATGCCTGCGTGCGGGAAGTCGGGCAGCGACATCTGCAGCTGATAGCCTAACTTCTGATAAAACGGCAGCGCCTGGAAGCTAAAGGTATCCACCAGCAGATGGCTGCAGCCTAGCGCCTGCGCCTGCTGTTCCGCCTCCTGCATCAGCTCGCTCCCCAGCCCGCGCCCGCGCGTCGCCTCGCTAACCCACAGATACTCAATGCACAGCCAGTTGCCCTTGCGTTTGGCAATCAGCCCGCCCTGCATCACCCCTTGCGCATCGCGGGAGTAAACCCCCAGATCGCCAAACTGCGCCGCATCGAGATACTGCTGATTATACTGCCGCAGACCGGCAAGCAATTCTTGTTGATCGTCGGGATTAATGCTTTTTGTAATGATTAGTGTCATTAACTATCTCCAGTATTGCGATGCCGAATGGTTATTTTCCCTCTCCACTTTCACAAAATATTCTTATTTTCTCCATGATTATTTGCCTTAATTTTTTGCGTTCTAAAAGTAAGCAAAAAAACCTTTCCATTATCGCGACGGATCGTATAATGGATAAAAATGAGAATGATCATTCTCACCAAAAGACCAGAGGAGATGCGCTTTTCACCTCCTGAAGACCGAAGAGGTTGGCTTCAACGGAGACACAATAACAATCACGTTCAGGAACATCTGTGTTCCTTTTTTGTCATTTTCGCTCACCCGAAAATGCCTCAGCGCCCAACCTATTCCCTCGTTTTTAAATAAACGGGGCGGACGTCTTATATCTTGAGAAAATATAATGAAATACATCATAGCTCCCATCGCGACAGCATTATTTCTCCTTAGCGGATGCGATAATGCGCAGACATCTGCCCCGCAGCAACCCACGCCGGAAGTGGGCGTGGTCACCCTGCAAAGCCAGCCGGTGCCGGTAGTCAGCCAGCTCACCGGCCGCACCACCGCCTCGCTCAGCGCCGAAGTACGCCCCCAGGTGGGTGGCATCATCCAGAAGCGCCTGTTTACCGAAGGCGATATGGTGAAGGCCGGGCAGGCCCTTTACCAGATCGATCCCTCCAGCTATCGCGCGACCTGGAACGAAGCGGCGGCCGCACTGAAACAGGCCCAGGCGCTGGTGGTCTCCGATTGCCAGAAGGCCCAGCGCTACGCGTCGCTGGTCAGGGATAACGGCGTTTCCCGCCAGGATGCCGACGACGCCGCCTCCACCTGCGCCCAGGACAAGGCCAGCGTGGAATCGAAGAAAGCGGCGCTGGAGAGCGCGCGCATCAACCTGAACTGGACCACCGTCACCGCACCGATAGCCGGGCGCATCGGCATCTCGTCGGTTACGCCGGGGGCGCTGGTCTCCGCCGATCAGGATACCGCGCTGGCGACGATCCGCGGGCTCGACACCATGTATGTCGATCTGACGCGATCCAGCGTCGATCTCCTGCGTTTACGCAAACAAAGCCTGGCCAGCAACAGCGACACCCTCAGCGTGACGTTAACCCTGGAAGATGGCAGTACCTACCAGGAAAAAGGGCGTCTGGCGCTCACCGAAGTCGCCGTCGATGAATCCACCGGCTCGGTGACCCTGCGCGCTATCTTCCCCAACCCGCAGCACGTCCTGCTGCCGGGGATGTTCGTCCGCGCGCGCATCGATGAAGGCATCATGAACGACGCGATCCTCGCCCCACAGCAGGGAATCACCCGCGATGCCAAAGGCGACGCCACGGCGCTGGTGGTCGATGCCGCCAACAAAGTTGAGCAGCGTACCGTGGAAACCGGCGACACCTATGGCGATAAATGGCTGGTGCTGAGCGGCCTGAAAGCAGGCGATAAGCTGATTGTCGAAGGCACCAGTAAAGTGGCCCCCGGACAGACAGTGAAGGCCGTTGCCGTCAACAATAACGGAGGCAATGCCTGATGTTCTCCCGTTTCTTCGTGCGTCGCCCGGTCTTTGCCTGGGTGATCGCCATTCTGATTATGCTCGCCGGGGTGCTGGCGATCCGCACCCTGCCGGTAGGCCAGTATCCGGACGTCGCCCCGCCGGCGGTGAAAATCTCCGCCACCTATACCGGGGCGTCCGCCGAAACCCTGGAGAACAGCGTCACCCAGGTGATCGAGCAGCAGCTTACCGGCCTCGACCATCTGCTCTACTTCAGCTCCACCAGCAGCTCCGATGGCTCGGTCAGCATCACCGTCACCTTTGAGCAAGGGACCGACCCGGACACCGCCCAGGTGCAGGTGCAAAACAAAGTCCAGCAGGCGGAATCGCGGCTGCCGAGCGAAGTCCAGCAGTCCGGCGTAACGGTGGAAAAATCGCAGAGCAGCTTCCTGCTGATCCTCGCGGTGTATGACAAAACCAATCGCGCCACCAGCTCCGATATCTCCGACTGGCTGGTCAGCAATATGCAGGACCCGCTGGCGCGCGTGGAGGGTGTCGGCAGCCTGCAGGTATTCGGCGCCGAATACGCGATGCGCGTCTGGATGGACCCGACCAAACTCGCCTCCTACTCGCTGATGCCTTCCGACGTTCAGTCGGCGATTGAGGCGCAGAACGTGCAGGTTTCCGCCGGTAAAATCGGCGCGCTACCGTCGTCCAATGCCCAGCAATTGACCGCCACCGTGCGGGCGCAATCCCGGCTGCAAACCCCTGACCAGTTCAAAGCGATCATCGTGAAAAGCCAGGCCGACGGCTCGGTGGTGCGCCTGAGCGATGTCGCGCGGGTGGAGATGGGCAGCGAGGATTACACCGCTACCGCTAATCTGAACGGCCATCCGGCCGCCGGGATCGCGGTGATGATGGCCCCCGGTGCCAACGCGCTGGACACCGCGACCCTGGTGAAAAGCAAAATCGCCGAATTCCAGCGTCAGATGCCGCAGGGCTACGATATCGCCTATCCGAAGGACAGCACCGAGTTCATCAAAATCTCGGTCGAGGATGTGATTCAGACCCTGTTCGAAGCGATCATTCTCGTGGTCTGCGTGATGTATCTGTTCCTGCAGAACTTCCGCGCGACGCTCATTCCGGCGGTGGCGGTGCCGGTGGTGCTGCTTGGCACCTTTGGGGTGCTGGCGCTGTTCGGCTACTCGATTAACACCCTGACGCTGTTCGCCATGGTGCTGGCGATCGGCCTGCTGGTGGATGACGCCATCGTGGTGGTGGAAAACGTCGAGCGCATTATGCGCGACGAAGGGCTCCCCGCCCGCGAAGCCACCGAAAAATCGATGGGCGAAATCTCCGGCGCGCTGGTGGCGATCGCCCTGGTGCTGTCGGCGGTGTTCCTGCCGATGGCCTTCTTCGGCGGATCGACCGGGGTCATCTATCGCCAGTTCTCGGTAACCATTATTTCGGCAATGATGCTGTCGGTGGTGGTGGCGCTAACCCTCACCCCGGCGCTGTGCGGCGCGCTGCTCAGCCACTCCAAACCACACACCAAAGGGTTCTTTGGCGCCTTTAACCGCCTGTGGGGGCGCACGGAAGCAGGCTACCAGCGCCGCGTACTCGGCGGCCTGCGCCGGGGCGCAGTGATGATGGGCGCTTACGCGTTGATTTGCGGGGCGATGGCGCTGGCGATGTGGAAGCTGCCGGGCAGCTTCCTGCCGGTGGAGGACCAGGGGGAGATCATGGTCCAGTACACCCTGCCCGCCGGGGCCACCGCGGTGCGTACCGCTGAGGTGCGCCGCCAGGTGACCGACTGGTTCCTCACCAAAGAGAAAGCCAATACCGACGTCATTTTCACCGTCGACGGCTTCAGCTTTAGCGGCAGCGGCCAGAACGCCGGGATGGCCTTCGTGTCGCTGAAAAACTGGTCGCAGCGCAAAGGGGACGACAATACCGCCCAGGCCATTGCCCTGCGCGCCACCAAAGAGCTGGGGACGATCCGCGACGCCACCCTGTTCGCCATGACCCCGCCGTCAGTGGACGGTCTCGGGCAGAGCAACGGCTTCACCTTCGAACTGATGGCCAGCGGCGGTACCGACCGCGACAGTCTGATGAAGCTGCGCAGCCAGCTGCTGGCGGCGGCCAACCAGAGCAGCGAGCTGCAGTCGGTGCGCGCTAACGATCTGCCGCAGATGCCGCAGCTGCAGGTGGATATCGATAACAACAAAGCCGTCTCGCTGGGGCTGTCGCTGAGCGACGTGACCGATACGCTCTCCAGCGCCTGGGGCGGTACCTACGTGAATGACTTTATCGATCGCGGCCGGGTGAAAAAGGTCTATATCCAGGGCGAAAGCGACGCGCGCGCGGTGCCGTCGGACCTCGGCAAATGGTTCGTTCGCGGCAGCGATAACAGCATGACGCCGTTCTCCGCCTTCGCCACCACCCACTGGCAATACGGCCCGGAAAGCCTGGTGCGCTACAACGGCTCCGCCGCCTTTGAGATCCAGGGCGAAAACGCCGCCGGCTTCAGCTCCGGCGCGGCGATGGACAAGATGGAAAAGCTGGCCGACAGCCTGCCGGCGGGCTCCACCTGGGCGTGGAGCGGCATTTCGCTGCAGGAAAAGCTCGCCAGCGGCCAGGCGATGAGCCTCTACGCCATCTCGATTCTGGTGGTGTTCCTGTGCCTGGCGGCGCTGTATGAGAGCTGGTCGGTGCCGTTCTCGGTGATCATGGTTATCCCGCTCGGCCTGCTCGGCGCGGCGCTGGCGGCGACGCTGCGCGGTTTAAGCAACGACGTCTACTTCCAGGTGGCGCTGCTGACCACCATCGGCCTGTCGTCGAAAAACGCCATCCTGATCGTGGAGTTCGCTGAATCCGCCGTGGATGAGGGGTATTCGCTCTCCCGGGCGGCGATCCGCGCCGCGCAGACTCGTCTGCGCCCGATTGTCATGACCTCGCTGGCGTTTATCGCCGGGGTGCTGCCGCTGGCCATTGCCACCGGCGCCGGAGCCAACAGCCGCGTGGCGATCGGCACCGGCATCATCGGCGGCACCCTGACAGCCACCCTGCTGGCGGTGTTCTTCGTACCGCTGTTCTTCGTGCTGGTGAAACGTCTCTTCACCCGCCAACGTCCTTCTCAGGAGTAAGGTATGTTTCGTTTGAGTTTTATGTTTATCGCGCTCCTGACCGCGGGCTGCGTCTCGCTTGACCCGCATTATGATCGCCCGGCCGCGCCGGTGCCGGCCACCCTGCCCGGGGCGCACGGCGAATCGACGGCGGTGGTCGGCGACTGGCAGAAAGTGGTCAATGACGCGCGGCTGAAAAAAGTGGTCAGCATCGCGCTGAACAGCAACCGCGATGTGCAAAAAGCGCTGGCCGATATCGAGGCCGCGCGCGCCCAGTACGGCGAGACGCGGGCGTCGCTGTTTCCTACCGTCGATGCCGAGCTGAGCCATACCCGCAGCAAAACGGTAGCCAGCGGCCTGAGCTCCGCTTCACAGGCCGACGGCGCGGTCTCCAGCTTCGAGCTGGATCTGTTTGGCAAGAACCAGAGCCTGTCGCGCGCGGCGCGCGAAACCTGGCTTGCCAGCGAATTCACCGCGCAGAATACCCGGCTGACGATGATTGCCGATTTGACCACCGCCTGGGTGACGCTGGCGACGGATAACAGCAATCTGGCGCTGGCGCAGCAGACCATGGACAGCGCAGCAAACTCGCGCAACATCGTCGCCCGCCAGATGGCGGTGGGTACCGCTTCCGCCGGCGATGTAAGCTCGGCGGAAAGCGTCTATCAGCAGGCCCGCGCCAGCGTCGCCAGCTATCGCACGCTGGTGGCGCAGGATAAAAACGCCATTAACCTGCTGGCGGGGGAAACCGTGCCGGAGAGCCTGTTGCCCGGCACCCTCGAGAGCCTCGGGGATAACAGCATCGCGCTGGTGCCGGCGGGCGTGTCGTCGTCGGTGCTGCTGCGCCGGCCGGACATTCAGGAAGCGGAGCACAATCTGAAGAGCGCCAATGCCGATATCGGCGCGGCGCGGGCGAACTTCTTCCCGTCGATTTCCCTGACCGCCAGCGCCGGGGTCGGCAGCGACTCGCTGTCGTCGCTGTTCAGCCACGGGATGCAGGTGTGGTCGTTCGCCCCCTCCATCAGCCTGCCGCTGTTCACCGGCGGCAGCAACCTGGCGCAGCTGCGCTATGCGGAAGCGGAGAAAAAGGGGCTGATCGCCACCTACGAGAAATCGATTCAGAGCGCCTTTAAGGACGTTGCCGATGCGCTGGCGCGCCGGGAAACGCTGAGCGAAGAGCTCGATGCCCAGCGGCAGTACGTCGCCGCCGAGCAGACATCGCTGGATATCGCCATGCAGAGCTATCAGGCCGGAGTCGGCGATTATCTGTCGGTGCTTACGGCCCAGCGCACGCTGTGGTCGGCGAAGACGACGCTGCTGTCCCTGCAGCAGACCGACCTCAATAACCGGATCACCCTCTGGCAGTCGCTGGGCGGCGGCGCCAGTTAATTTCACCCGCCGGGCGGCCGCGCCCGGCTTCTGTAAGGAATCGTTATGCCACGTGTTTCCCTCTCCTGGGCGCTGATCCTCGGCCTGCTGTCAGGTATCGGCCCGCTGTGCACGGATTTTTATCTGCCGGCGCTGCCGGAGATCACTCAGCAGCTGCAGGCCACCAGCACCCAGACCCAGCTGTCGCTGACCGCCGCGCTGATTGGCCTCGGCCTGGGTCAGCTGTTTTTCGGCCCGCTGAGCGATCGCATTGGCCGCCTGAAACCGCTGGCGCTGTCTCTGCTGCTGTTTATCTTTGCTTCAGCGATGTGCGCCCTGACCCGGGATATCAACATGCTGATTGTCTGGCGCTTTTTACAGGGCTTCGCCGGCGCCGGCGGCTCGGTGCTGTCGCGATCCATCGCCCGCGATAAATACCAGGGCACCCTGCTGACCCAATTTTTCGCCCTGCTGATGACGGTGAACGGCATTGCGCCGGTGCTGTCCCCGGTGCTGGGCGGCTACGTTATCACCGCCTTCGACTGGCGAATTCTCTTCTGGACGATGGCCGCCATCGGCGGCGTGCTGCTGGTGATGAGCCTGACGATCCTGCGGGAAACGCGCCCGGCCACAGCAACGCATGCCGCCCGCCAGCAACGCGGCCAGCCGGTGCTGAAAAATCGCCGCTTTCTGCGCTTCTGCCTGATTCAGGCCTTTATGATGGCCGGGCTGTTCTCTTACATCGGCTCCTCTTCCTTCGTGATGCAGAGCGAATACGGCATGAGCGCCATGCAGTTCAGCCTGCTGTTCGGTCTGAACGGTATCGGGCTGATTATCGCGGCAATGATCTTTTCCCGCCTGGCGCGCCGCTTTAACGCCGAAAGCCTGCTGCGCGGCGGCCTGACGCTGGCCGTGAGCTGTGCGGCGATCATGCTGCTGTTTGCCTGGCTGCAGCTGCCGGTGCTGGCGCTGGTCGGCCTGTTCTTTACCGTGTCGCTGATGAGCGGCATCAGCACCGTCGCTGGCGCGGAGGCGATGAGCGCCGTCGATGCCGCGCAGTCCGGGACCGCGTCCGCGCTGATGGGCACCCTGATGTTTGTCTTCGGCGGCATCGCCGCGCCGCTGGCAGGCCTCGGCGGTGAAACGATGCTGAAAATGAGCCTCGCGATGGCCATCTGCTACCTGCTGGCGCTGCTGCTGGGCCTCAGCAAACCGCGCAGCGCGCGCTAATCTCCTGCTGCGGTAATAAAATATTCCAGATTTATTACCGCACTATTTCCCGCCATACCTACCATTCTCCTATTATTCTCCGCGTACTAATCGTGATACTCTTCACAGGCAAGGAATAAATAATTCCTTATACTGCGCGCCACTGAGAATAACGAGGTTTCTATGAGTATCGACCTGAGCAAACTGCTGACCGAGCGACGCAACGCCAACAGCGCCAACATTGACACCCTCTCCACCCTCGACATGCTGACGGTGATAAACCAGGAAGACCAGCAGGTAGCCCAGGCGATTACGCCCTATCTGCCGCAGATTGCCGAGGTGGTGGATAAGGTCGCGACGGCGCTGCAGGCCGGTGGCCGCTTGATTTATATCGGCGCGGGTACCTCAGGGCGTCTGGGGATCCTCGATGCCAGCGAATGCCCGCCAACCTTCGGCACCCGCCCGGAGCAGGTGGTGGGGATCATCGCCGGCGGACATAAAGCGATTCTCAGCGCCGTGGAAAACGTGGAAGACAACAAAGCGCAGGGGGCGATGGATCTGCAGAACCTGAACTTCAGCCACCGCGATGTGCTGGTGGGACTGGCGGCCAGCGGACGCACGCCGTACGTCATTGGCGCCATGGAATACGCCCATAGTCAGAATGCCTTTGTCGCCATCGTCAGCTGTAACCCGCATGGCGAAATGGCCCAGCTGGCGGACGTGGCGATCACCCCGGTGGTCGGCCCGGAAGTGGTCACTGGCTCTACCCGTCTGAAAGCCGGTACCGCGCAGAAGCTGGTGCTGAACATGATCTCCACCGGGGCGATGATCCGCGTCGGCAAGGTGTACAGCAACCTGATGGTCGACGTCGAAGCGACCAACGCCAAGCTGATTGAGCGCCAGGTCTCTATCGTGATGGAGGCGACCGACTGCGATCGTCCCACTGCCCGGAAGGCGCTGGAGGCCTGCGGCCGCCACTGTAAAACGGCGATCGTGATGGTGCTGGCGGACTTAAGCGCCGCAGAGGCGCAGTCGCTGCTGGCAAAAAACAACGGCTATATCCGCAAGGCGCTCAGCAACACCTGAGCACCGACAGACAGGTAACGGGCAATGGCAAAAATAACGAAAGAGATGATAGCGCGGATCCTCGCCCACGTAGGCGGCGCCGCAAACGTCGCGCAGGCGGGCAACTGCATGACGCGCCTGCGCTTGACCCTGCGCGATGAAAGTCTGGCCGACAGCGCCGCCATCCGCCAGATTGACGGCGTAATGGGGGTGATCGTCAGCGACGAGCAGTTCCAGGTGGTGCTCGGCCCCGGCAAGGCGCAAACCGCCGCCGAGATGATGAACGTCCTGCTGGAGGAGGCGCCCGCCGCGCCGTCGCTGGCCGACGTCGCGGCAGAGAAAAAGCAGGCGCTGAAGGGCAAGCAGACCAGCGCGGTGCAGAAGTTTCTCGCCAAATTCGCCACCATCTTTACGCCGCTGATCCCCGGCTTTATCGCCGTCGGGCTGCTGCTGGGCTTCGCCACCCTGGCGGAACAGGTTTTCGTGCTGGAGAACGCCCATCCGAACGCCAGCCTGGTGGCGCTGATTGGCTATATGAAGGTCTTCAGCAAAGGGATGTTCACTTTCCTGAGTATCCTGATTGGCTATAACGCGCAGAAGGCGTTCGGCGGCTCCGGCGTGAACGGCGCGATTATCGCCTCGCTGTTCGTGCTGGGCTACAACCCGGAGGCAACCAGCGGCTTCTACGCTGGCATTTCCACCTTCTTCGGCCACGGCATCGATCCGCGCGGCAATATCATCGGCGTATTGATCGCCGCTATCCTTGGGGCGTGGGTTGAACGCCAGGTGCGGCGGGTAATGCCGGCCAACCTCGATATGATCCTCACTTCGGCGGTGACGCTGCTGATCATGGGCGCGGTGACCTTTACGGTGATCATGCCGATTGGCGGCTGGTTGTTTACCGGCATGTCGTGGCTGTTCCTGCATCTTAACGGCAACCCGTTTGGCTCGGCGGTGCTGGCCGGCCTGTTCCTGCTGGCGGTGATGTTCGGCGTCCATCAGGGGTTTGTCCCGGTCTATTTTGCGCTGGTGGACGCCCAGGGCTTTAACTCGCTGTTCCCGATCCTGGCGATGGCCGGGGCCGGGCAGGTGGGGGCGGCGCTGGCGCTATTCTGGCGGGCGAAGCGCGATTCGCTGCTGCGAACCCAGATTAAAGGGGCGATTATTCCGGGCTTCCTCGGGATTGGCGAGCCGCTGATCTACGGCGTCACCCTGCCGCGGATGAAGCCGTTTGTCACCGCCTGCCTCGGCGGCGCCTGCGGCGGGTTCTTCGTCGGACTGATCGCCTGGCTGGGGCTGCCGGTCGGCCTGAACACGGTGTTCGGCCCGTCCGGGCTGGTGGCGCTGCCGCTGATGACCTCCGGCAGCGGAATTTACGCCGGGATGGCAGTCTACGCCGGCGGGCTGGCGGTCTCCTACCTGTGTGGCTTTGTCCTCACCTGGCTGTTCGGCAGTAAAAATGTCGATTTAAGTTAGAACGCGACTGTCGGGTAGTGCCCGGTGGCGGCTTCGCCTTACCGGGCCTGCAACATCGTTACGCCGCCGCGCCCGACTACCATTTCCTGCCCCGCCGCCCGGGCTGGCGCATGCTATGATTCCCCTTTGTCATATTTCGCTTGAGGAAAAGATGGGCTCCAGCAAAAAAGGGATGCTGAACGTACTGATTGCCGCCGTGCTGTGGGGCAGTTCCGGGGTGTGTGCGCAGTTTATTATGCAGGAAAGCCAGATGTCGTCGCCGTTTCTGACCATGACGCGTCTGCTGTTCGCCGGGCTGATCCTGTTGATGCTCGGCTTTGTTCACGGCGACCGCATTTTCCGCGTGCTGCAAAACCGCCGCGACGCCCTCAGCCTGCTGTTTTTCTCGCTGTTTGGCGCGTTAACCGTGCAGTTCACCTTTCTGATGACCATTGAAAAATCCAATGCCGCCACGGCCACGGTGCTGCAGTTCCTGTCCCCGACGATCATCGTCGCCTGGTTCGCCCTCGCCCGCAAAGCGCGTCCCACTCCGCTGGTGCTGGGAGCTATCTGCACCTCGCTGGCGGGCACCTTTCTGCTGGTGACCCACGGCAACCCAACGACGCTGTCGATTTCGCCGGCGGCGCTGTTCTGGGGGATCGCCTCGGCGTTTGCCGCCGCGTTTTATACCACCTATCCCTCGACGCTGATTGCCCGCTACGGGACGCTGCCGATCGTCGGCTGGAGCATGCTGTTCGGCGGCGCGATGCTGCTGCCGTTTTACGGCGGCCAGGGCACCGATTTTGTGGTGAACGGTAGCCTGCTGTTAGCCTTTTTCTACCTGGTGGTGATCGGTACTTCGCTGACCTTCAGCCTTTATCTTAACGGCGCGCAGAAAATTGGCGGCGCGAAGGCCGGGATCCTCAGCTGCGCCGAACCGCTGAGCAGCGCCCTGCTGTCGCTCCTGCTGCTGGGGATCACCTTCACGCTGCCGGACTGGCTGGGCACTCTGCTGATCCTCGCGTCGGTGGTGCTGATCGCCATCGACTCGCGGCGGCGGGTGAGAGCCGCCTGAGCAGGCGATAAAAATTGCATTTTCAATAAGTTAAACTGACCACTATTTGCGTGTTTTCGCGCCTGCGCATATAGTTGACGGAAGCGATTACGGAAGGAGAAGCCTGATGAAAGCATGTTGGATGGTATGCCTGGTCACCGCCCTGAGCGCCACGTCGGCGTGGGCCGAATCACCGCTGCAAAGCCTGCAGTTCGAGCAGCAAAAACAGCAGGTGCTCAAAGCGGTGAAGGAAAAATGCGCGCCAGCAAGCCACCTCAGCGACAACGATTTTGCCAATAAAGTGCTGGCGACCGACGGTAACAAGAACGCGGTCCGCGAAGCAACGCTGGCGAAAGAGCGCAATAACCAAAAAAGCTACCAGGCCGCAATCGACAAAATCGTCTGTCCGGCCAAATAGCGGTTATTTCAGCCTGGCGACCAGCGTTTTCCAGTCAAACGGCGTCAGCTGCCTGTAGCTCAGGCTACGGGCGGCCATCTGCTCCGGCAGCTGGCGCTGGCTTTTCGCGATCGCCTCGCTCATTATCCCGGCGCTCCCCACGTCACGCAGGGTTTTCACCACCTCTTCCATCTCTTCGCTGCGCCGAATGCCATGTTCCGCCACCCGGCTGATCAGATAGTCGGGGAACGCTCCTGTCCAGCCCAGAGAGGGGAAACTATGATGCAAGGAACTAAGCACCTCCTCCTCGACGCCATATTCACGGGCCGCGAACAGGCATTCTGTGGTGAGCGCTTCAAGACCTTTGATCATCACGCTACGGCACATTTTTATCGCCGACACCTGGCCCACCGTACTGGCGCCATAGCGGGCATTCAGCCCCAGCCCCTGCAGACGCGGCGCGATCGCCTCCGCCTGCGGCCCGCCGATCAATAACGGTGTCTGCAATCGGGCCGGCGGTACCGGCGCCATCACCGCGACATCGATGTAGGCGCCGGGCAGAAAATGTTCAGCCGCCTGCCGTTTCGTCTCCGGCGCCACGGAGTTGAGATCGAGGAAGTATTGCCCCGGCTGCAGCAGCGCGGCCGCCTGCTGCGCCACCTTTAGCGCCTCACCCGCGGTCACAGTAGAAAAAACCAGCGTGGCCCCCTCCAGCGCCTGCGCCAGCGAATTTCCCACCTGAACGCGCGAATCACGGGCTTTTTTGCCCATCGCCTCTCGCGCCGGGCCATTGAGCTTGCAATCCCACATGGTCACCGCATGCTCACGGGCCAGATCCGCCGCCAGAATGCCACCCGCCTCGCCAAAACCAATAAACGCGATTGTCATCATCACTCCTCACGCGGCCAGACGCGGGCCGGAATAAAAACCTCGCCAGCAAACAGCAGTCGCGCCGTGCGTAACAGGCCGCAGCCAGCCAGGGCGCCGTCAGCATCAAGCTGAAGTGTCACGCTAAATTCGCCTGTCGGATGCTCGACGCTGAGCAGCGGCGTATCGCCTGGCGCTACCTGCGCCAGGCGATACGCGACAGAGCCGGGGAGCAGACAAGCGCTGGCCACGCTCACCGCGCCAAACACGCCGATTGACGCGTGGCAGCGGTGGGGGATAAAGGTGCGGCTGCTGATGGCGCCGCCGTGTCGCGGTTCGGCGATCAGGGTCATCTTGGGCACCGTGCGCTGGCTGACGTCGCCAAGCTGCATCAGCGGCCCGGCCTGCAGGCGAATCGACTCCAGGCGACGTTTAAGCGCATCGTCATTATCCAGCTGTTCGCGCGTCTCATAGCCGGTGCAACCGAGGTCGCAAGCGCGCAGCAGGATCACCGGCATACCGTTATCGATGCAGGTCACCTCAACGCCGTCAAAACGGTCACGAACCCGGCCGGTCGGCAGCAGCGCCCCGCAGCTGGAGCCCGCCACATCAAGAAAATGGAGCAGGATCGGGCTGGCGCTGCCCGGCACGCCATCGATACGACTCTCGCCGGCGTAGTCGACCCCGTCGGCATCGCAGGGGATCTCTGCCACCGCCAGTTGCCCCGTGTTCTCCATATAAATACGCACCCGAGTGAGCGGCGCATCGTGGCGAACCAGACCACGCTCGATGGCGAAAGGGCCAACGGCGGCGAGAATATTGCCGCAGTTTTGGCCGTAATCCACGGTGGCCGCCGCCACGTTCACCTGGGCAAACAGATAGTCCACATCGGCGTCAGGCCGTGCGGAGCGGCGGATAATCGCCACTTTACTGGTCAGCGGATCGGCGCCGCCGATCCCGTCAATTTGCCGGGGATCAGGCGAGCCCATCACCGCCAGCAGCACCGCATCACGTTGCACCGGATCGGCAGGCAGATCGTCAGCCAGAAAACAGGCTGCCTTCGAGGTGCCGCCGCGCATCCATAGACAGGGGATTCCGCGTTGCGCCATTTATTCCTCCACCTCGTCTGCGCGGTCGTAATACCGCAGCCCCTTTTCCGCCAGACGCGGGCGCATCGCGTAAATATCCAGCCCCAGCTCGCCATGGCGCATCCGCTCACGCTTCGCAAGCTCATTGCTCATACGGGCTTCCGCTTTATCGAGCACATCACGGACCTGCGCGTGAGGCAGCACCACGACGCCATCGTCGTCGGCCACCACGACATCGCCCGGCTGCACAAGCTGGCCTGCGCAAATCACCGGGACGTTAACCGAACCGAGGCTCTCTTTCACCGTTCCCTGGGCATAAACCTGACGGGACCAGACGGCGAATCCCATCTCCCGCAAAGTCTGCGAATCACGAATGCCGATATCGCCTACCAGACCGACCACGCCGCGCGATTGGAGAGATGTCGCCAGCAGATCGCCGAAGAAGCCATCGCCGCACGGCGACGTCGGGGCCACCACCAGAATATCGCCGGCGCGGCACTGCTCGACCGCCACATGAAACATCCAGTTGTCGCCTGGCGTCACCAGCACGGTTACCGCGTTGCCCGCCCGGCTGACGCCCTGCTGAATCGGACGGATTACCGGCCCCATCAGCCCCTGGCGCTCCCAGGCTTCATGGAGCGTCGCCACCCCGGCCGCCTCACAGCGGCGCAAAACCGCCTCGTCATGGCGCGGCAGATGGCGGATCACAAGGCCTTTTTTATTTAACAGGTTCATGCCAGGTTCTCCGTTACGCGGGGGAAGATGCTCTGGAAGGCTTCGCCGTGAACGATATCGCGCGCGGCCGTGATGCCGATATTGCGTTTGGCCTGCACTCCGCGCTGCAGCGCCACGCGGGTGTAGTATTCCCACAGATGCTCCTGACCCTGCATGCACTGAATGGCCTGATACTTCTTCTCCCAGACGGCGGTGATGTCCAGTAACACATCGGGTTTCCAGTTGCACTGCTCCGGCTGGTGCGGTTCGAAACAGTAAACCGGGGGAGCAGCGACAATTTTCTCGCCGGGGCGATAGCCTTCTGCCTGAGCGATAATCCGTGCTTCCTGCGCCAGATGGGAGGCCAGCGGATGATCGTAGTTATAGGGATCGTGCAGGGAGTGCGTCAGGACAAAGTGGGGCTGGATACGGCGATACACATCCGCCAGACGAAACAGCGTCTCTTTATCGGCGCGCAGCGGATAGTCGCCGATATCAAAGAATTCGACGCTGGCGCCCAGGATCTCAGCGGCGGCCTGCGCCTCTTCGCGACGCACCTGCTTCACCGCCTCCTCGGTCATGTTGCCTTTGCGCCACAGTTTGGCGGACTCGCCGCGCTCGCCAAAGGATAAACAGACCACATGGACCTGATAGCCCTGCAGGGCATGCAGCGCTATCGCACCGCCCGCGCGCCAGACGAAATCGGCCGAGTGGGCGCTGACGACAAGGGCACTTTTTTCGCTAACCGGATGAGACATGATGGCTTCCTCTGTTGTTTTTTTCAGCTTGTCATGTCCCGTCGCAGGGAGGTAATTCGTTAACTTGCGAAGGCTATGATTTTTATTTATGTTGTCGACTCACTCACTGTTTCAGGCCTGACGAACCATGCTGAAGAAAAAGCACGATAAAATCATAAATATCATGCAGCTGCGCTTTTTCTGTCAGGTCGCGCTGCGCGGCAGCGTCTCGCGTGCGGCCGATGACTTATTCCGCACGCAGTCAGCGATAACCCGGGCGATCCGCGACCTTGAAGCCGCGTTGAACGTCACGCTGTTCGAACGCCATTACAGCGGCATGGTGCCCACCGAGTATGGCAAGTGCATCCTGCCGCGCGCCCGGCGGGCGATTGACGACCTGCAGGCCATCCCGGCGCTGTTGCAGAAACACCATACCCGCACCAGCGGCCCGCTGGCGGACGCCGGCTGGCTGTTCAATACCCGCCGGTTAGCCATATTTATTCAGCTCTATCACGTCAACCATACCCAAACCGTCGCGCAACAGTTGGGGATCACCCAGCCGGCGGTCAGCGCCGCGCTGAAGGTCCTGGAGAAAGGGGCGGATTCGGCGCTATTTCGCCGGACGCCAGAAGGGGTGCGCCCCACGCCCGCCGCGGAGCTACTCTATCCCCCGGTAAGCAGAGCGCTCAACGAGCTGGAAAACATCTGGAGCGATCTCGCCGCCCGTCGCGGGGTGCTGGAGGGCACCGTGCGCATTGGCGCCCTGCCGCTGAGCCGGACCCGGCTACTGCCCTCCGCCATCGCCGCCTTTCTGGCCCAGCACCCGGGCATTACCCTCATGACCAATGAAAGCCCGTATGAGTCGCTGGTCGCTGATATGCGGGCAGGTAATATCGATTTTATTATCGGCGCCCTGCGTCAGGATGAAGATCTTCCGGACCTCTGTAGCGAGGCGTTATTTGAAGAGGATATGTTGATTTTACTGCGTAATAACCACCCGCTGCTGCGCCATCCGGATCCGCGCAGCCAGCTGGCGACCGCGCAATGGGTGCTGCCGCGCGCCAACGCGCCGGCGCGCCATTTGCTGGATAAGGCGTTTGTCACCCTGGGGCTGCCGCTGCCCCAGCCGACGGTGGAGACCGGGGATGCGGCGATGGTGCGAGGATTGCTGCAGGACTCCGACATGCTGGCGGCGGTCTCCGCCAGCCAGATGCGTTTTGAAACTGACAATGGGCTGCTCAGCGTGTTGCCGGTCCCCCTGCCCGATACCACCCGGCGTATCGGGCTGACGTTTCGCGCCGGCAGCCTGCCCTCCCCGGCGACGCAGGCGCTGTTGCGTTTTATCTATCAGCAGGTTCAGGACGGGACCGTTTAACGTTTACCCGCCACCGAATAGGTTACCTGTTGGTTGCGCGTTTGCTGAAACGCCTCCAGCGTCTGCCCGCGCATCGCGGCGTAAATATGCAGGTTGGATACACCGACCACCGCGCCCATTTTCTCCAGCAGGAAGAAACTGGCGCCATACTGAATCAATCCCCGCCAGTCGCGTGCGTTGAGCAACTGCTGTTCCTCCTCACTCAGTCCGGCTTCGGCATAAAGCGACTGAGGCGACTGCAGAAAACGTTCGCGCCAGGCAGGCTCAATCAGCCGATGCAGGAAACGGTTAAGCCGCAAGCCATTCAGGCTGCGCTCGTGGGTAAAAGGATAGGTTCCCGGCAGTTTCTCCACCCCGGCCAGCTGCTGCGCCATATGCTGGCGATGGCGCGTCAGGGTATCGACGGGGGGCAGGCGCGCATTGTTCTCAAGGATCAGCGTGGCGATACCGGTCATCGACGGCAGGTAATAGTCGCGCCAGGTTTCGGTGACATTGGCTGATAGCGCGCCGCGCATCACCAGCCACATGATCACTTCGGACCCCTCCATCCCCCCCAGCTCAGCATATTCGCCAAGGGTCATTTCGGTGAGCTTTTCCGGGTCATTAACCAGCATGTCAACAAACTGGGCATCCCAGTCGGGATTATTAAATCCGCAGCGCTCGCCATGAACCTGATGCGAGAGGCCGCCGGTCGCGACAATCGCCACATTGATATCTTCCGGGAAGCTTTCAATTGCCCGGCGCAGCGCCTGGCCGAGTTTGTAACAACGGCGCGCGCTCGGTACCGGAAATTGCAGCACGCCGATCTGTAACGGGATCACCGCTGTCGGCCATCCCTGCGCTTCATCCCAGGACAACAGCGCCGAAAGCGGCGAGAAAAGGCCGTGGTCGAGCTTTTTATCCATAAAGAACGACATATCAAACTCATCGGCCATCAGGCTGGCGCCAATGTGCCTTGAGAGCGCCGCATTGCCCTGGACCGGCGGCAGACAGCGTGGTCCGCCGCCTTCATCGGCAACGTCATATTGACTGTCGATTCCCAGCGTAAAAGTCGAATAGTGATCGAAGAAAAAGGCGGTCACATGATCATTAAAGATGTACACCAGCGCATCCGGTTTTTTCTCCTCCAGCCAGCGCTGCAGCGGTTCGAAGCTCTGGAAGATCGGCGACCACGCCGGGTCCTGCTGTTTATGATGATCGACCGCGAAGCCGATAGTCGGGGTATGAGAGACGGCGATACCGCCGAGAATGTTAGCCATCAGATAACTCCACTTATCGGTGTTCCAGGGGGGATGACAAAGCGTCCAGTTCTGCCTCTGTGAGTCGAGGCTTAGCGTGATTCATACGGTGCAACAAAATACAGATCCCCGCCAGGCAGGCCGGCAGCGCAAGCACCAAAAAGATCGACGAGTGTCCCGGTACGGCCAGCATCAGCATCCCGCCCAGCGTGGAGCTGAGAATAGCCCCGGTACGGCCGATACCATGCATCCAGCTGACGCCGGTAGCACGGATCTCGGTTTGATAATAGGCTGGCGAATAGGCCTGCAGACCGTTCTGCGCGCCGTTAATGCACATCCCGCTGATAAAAATCAGCACCGACAGCGCCGCCGATCCGAAATCCATCAACCCCTGGGACAACAGGCACAGGCAGCCGAGGAAATAGGTTGCCGCAATCACGGCTTTCGCCGAAGCGCGATCCATCAGCATACCGACAAGGATCCCGCCCAGCGGGCCGCCGAGCTGGAACAAGCCGGTCATCATCGCCGCCTGCTGCAGCGACAGCCCGCCGGAGCGGAGAATGGTTGGCAGCCAGCCGTTCAGCAGATATATCACGAACAGCCCCATAAAATAGGTCAGCCACAGCGCTATCGTGCCGCGGGCATAGCCATGCCGAAACAGCTGCGCCACTTTGCTGCTCCGCGTGATGGGCGGCGCATTCAACTGAAAAACGGTTTCCGCCGTAAACTGGCCCCCAAGCCGGTTAAGCGCCCTGGCGATCTGCTCGCCCGGTAGCCGGCGCGCCACCATGTTCATCGCCGACTCCGGCAACATCACGATCATAAAGGGGAGCACCACGAGCGGCAGCACGCCGCCAAAAATCAGCGCCGAGTGCCAGCTGTAATGCGATAACAAACCGGCGGCGATAAAGCCGCCGAGGCCGGAACCCACGTTAAAACCGCTGTACATCAGGGTGATCATCACCCCTTTACGCCGCTCCGGCATATATTCTGCCACCAGCGTGACGCAGTTGGGCATCACCGCGCCAAGGCCAAGGCCAGTAAGAAAACGCATCAGCGCCAGTTGCGATGGGCTTTGCGCCACGGCGCCGGCCAGGCTGAACAGCGCAAACAGCGCCACCGACCAGAGTAAAATGCGTTTTCGGCCGTAGCGGTCAGAAAGCGGGCCCGCCACCAGGGCGCCAATGGCGACGCCGAACATGGCCGCCCCAAGAATCGGCCCCATTTCAGCCCGGCTGATGCCCCAGTCCTCAATGAGCGCCGGGGCGACAAAGCCCATCACCGCGGCGTCATACCCATCCAGCATAATGATGATGAAACAGAGCAGCAGCACGTTCCATTGAAAGCGCGAGACCGGACGGGCATCTATCCACGCTTTCACATCGACAACGTTCATGTGATTCATAGGGTCACTTCCTTAAGCAGGCGGTACGAATGTTCTGGTTAGTGTTTTTTGAGTGGAACTTTCGTACTCAACTTAAGGCAGGTCACGCAGGCTGTCCGGTTCGAAAACCCGGCGTCAGATATGAGTTTTATTTATAATGTGAGGGATACGACAAAAACCAGCCAGCAAAAAACCCGCAGCCAACGGCGGCGGGTCAGGGCAAGAGCGGTGTTCAATGCTTCGGAATAATTAAATCGCCGCGCAGCGGGCTGCCGCCCGGGTTGTCCGTTTTCTCGGTCAGCCAGTTGACGATCCGCGACGCCATCGCGTCCATGGAATATTCAATGGCCGGAATGGTGGGAATACCGGGCAGCTGTAACGATCCGGCGAGACTAAACACCATCACATTTTGCGGAACGGCACGGTTAAACGCCTGCAGCTGCGGCACCACGCGCTGCGCCTGCTGTTCATCGCTCACCAGCAGCGCGTTAAAGTTCAGCGTCGTGGCGTTATTGACCAGCTCCTGCACCGCCACCGACGGCGAGGTGTTATCCAGAAACACCAGGTTGCGATTAAACGGCAAAAAGTTTTTTTCCAGCGCGTGCTTGTAGCCCAGCAGCACCTGATCGGCAAAGCCGCTGCTCTGCGGATGAATCAGCGCAATCTGCCGTCTCCCCTGACTAATCAGATAATGACAGGCGGTTTCGGCAGCGAAGGCATGATCGAACTGAATGCTGTTGTCGCCCTCGCTGTCGAGGCAGTCCACCAGCACCACGTCCGGGCGGTTAATATTCAGGGGAAAACGCGCGCCGATGATCAGCACGTTATCGCACAACCCGCAGGTCAACTCCTCCAGCGAGCTCATCACGCCGTTGCTGGTGTTGGCGAAGCGCAGCAGCAGGTGCTTCTGGTGCTGGCTGAGCTGTTTTTCCAGGGCGTAGAGATAGCTGGTGGTTTGGTTGATGTTGTCCTGGGCGCAGATGACGCCGATACAGCCGGTGGACTGGCTGAGCAACGACTGGGCTATCATGTTTGGCCGGTAATTGAGCGCTTCCGCCGCCTGCAGCACCGCCTGACGACTGGCTTCCTTCACGCCACGTGAGCCGCTCAACACTCGCGACACCGTGGCTTTGGAAACCCCGGCAAGTCGTGAAACATCATTGATTGTCGACATCATTTTCCCCTGCGCGGGCGCCGCGTCCCGCCAAAATCCTGTAAACCTGAATCGCTTCAATTGTGACCAGCGCAGTATATCCATTTCACCATTTGTTTGGAAACCGATTTTCCATTTCAGCGCAAAACATCGCCAAATCGACAGAATAATGTGAGCGAAATCCAATAAATCCGCCCCATAAGCAGGAGATCTTGACCACTATCACAGTTCTGCTTTTTATGAATGGAAACCGGTTTCCGTCTGATATCAAATCATCCACGCAATAACTTTTTACATTTTGAGGATGGTCGTCGATGTACAAGATTATGCTGTGCTGCTCTGCCGGGATGTCCACCAGTCTGCTGGTCAGAAAGATGGTGGAGGCGGCGAATGAACGTGACCTGCCGGTGCAGATTGATGCCTATGGCGTTTCCGAATTTGACATGCAGTTTCCGCAGTATCAGGTGGTGTTGCTTGGCCCCCAGGTGAAATACATGTTGAAAACCCTGTCTGACAAAGCGGCTTCCCTGAACATTCCCGTTCAGCCCATCGATACGATGGACTACGGTATGCAGCGGGGAGACAACGTCCTGAATTATGCTCTGTCGCTGATCCCAGCGGCGCACTGAGAGGTGTTGAAATGAGTTCTCTGTATCAGTCCATGATTGCCGTGATCGAGCAATCTATTACTCCGCTGGCAGGACGCCTTGGGCAGCAGAAATACGTTATCGCTATCCGCGATGGCTTCACTGCCGCCTTGCCGTTTATGATCATCGGCTCTTTCATGCTGGTATTTATCTTTCCGCCGTTTTCACCCGATACCACCAACGGCTTTGCCCGCGGCTGGCTTGATTTCTCCCAGCACTACCGCGAACAGCTGATGCTGCCGTTTAACCTCAGCATGGGCGTGATGACCTTCTTTATCTCGGTCGGCATTGGCGCCAGCCTCGGTCGTCAGTTTCAGCTCGATCCGGTGATGTCCGGTCTGCTGGCGTTTATGGCCTTCCTGCTGGTCGCCGCGCCCTATGCCGATGGCAAAATTTCCACTCAGTATCTGTCCGGTCAGGGCATTTTCACCGCGCTGATCACCGCCATCTACTCCACCCGCGTTTATGCGTGGCTGAAGCAAAACAACATTACGATTCGTCTGCCGAAAGAGGTCCCCACCGGCGTCGCCCGTTCGTTTGAAATCCTGATCCCGGTGCTGGTGGTCATTGCGACTCTGCATCCGCTGAACCTGTTTATCGAAGCGCAGACCGGGATGATCCTGCCGCAGGCGATCATGCATCTGCTGGAGCCGCTGGTTTCCGCCTCCGACTCGCTGCCGGCGATTTTGCTCTCCGTTCTGATGTGCCAGATTTTCTGGTTCGCCGGGATCCACGGCTCACTGATTGTTACCGGCATTATGAACCCGTTCTGGATGGCCAACCTGTCGGCAAACCAGGCGGCGCTGGCGGCGGGTACGGTGCTGCCGCACGTCTATCTGCAGGGCTTCTGGGATCACTATCTGCTGATTGGCGGTGTCGGTTCGACTCTGCCGCTGGCTTTCCTGCTGCTGCGTAGCCGGGCCACTCATCTGCGCACCATCGGCAAGATGGGCATTGTGCCGAGCTTCTTTAATATCAACGAGCCGATTCTGTTCGGAGCGCCAATCATCATGAACCCGATGATGTTTATCCCCTTCGTCTGCGTGCCGATGGTCAACGCGGTGCTGGCTTACGGCGCGACGCGTCTTGGCTGGCTGAGCCAGGTGGTGTCCCTCACTCCGTGGACCACGCCGGCACCAATTGGCGCGTCATGGGCGGCCAACTGGACCCTGAGTCCGGTGGTGATGTGTCTCATCTGCATGGTGATGTCGGCGGTCATTTACCTGCCGTTCCTGCGCGCCTATGAACGTTCCTTAATGAAAACCGAAGTTGAGAAAGCCAAAAATAGCGTTCCAGTGGCAGAAACCGTTAGCTAATCCCTCTCCTTCCGGAGAGATAATAAGATGACAGCGTAATAATGCAGAAAATGGACTTTCACTGCATTATTAAATAATAAATACCTCAGGAATACACATGATTGAATTAGAAGATGCGGTAATGGAAATTATCGTTAATGCAGGACAGTCACGCTCATTATGTTTTGAAGCGTTGCATGCGGCCCGAACCGGAAATATCGACGAAGCGCGCTTACTCTTAAATGAGGCCGACGGCTACGCCCGCCGGGCGCATCAGATGCAGACCCAGCTCATCGGGCAGGATGCCGGTGAAGCGCGTCAGCCTATGACGCTGATTATGGTACATGCCCAGGATCATCTGATGAATTCGCTGCTGGCCCGCGAGTTCTCAGAAGAATTAATCCATCTGTACCAGCGTTAATTAATATGGAATAACGTCAGCGAGAATATTATTCTCCGGCGTCGCTGTACCCTAAAAAACAAATCAGCTTATTTTGGTTATTTATTTTAGCCAGAATGGGATGGTTATTATCTGAAATATATTAATTATTAAAGCGAGATAACCATGAATACTGTGAAAAAACTGCCTTTAGCCATGGCGGTTGTCGCCGCGCTGTGCCCAATTTCTGTCATGGCGCAAGAATTTACGCAGGAACAGATCGACGCCATCGTTGCCAAAGCCGTTGATAAAGCGCTGGCCGACCGCCAGGCGAAAATCGACGCCGCGGCCAACAAAAAGGTCGACGTGATCACCAACCCGCAGACAACCGCCGCCTCGCCGGATATGGCCATTCCGTTCGGCCTCAAGTTCAGCGGCTATGCCCGCTATGGCGCCCACTTCCAGACCGGCGACCAGAAATATGTCGGCGTCGACGGCTCCTATAACGGCGCCTCGGCGATCGGCCGTCTCGGCAACGAAAGCAACGGCGGCGAATTCCAGATCAGCAAGGCCTTCAAAAGCGCGCAGGGGGCTATCTGGGATCTCAACGTGATGTTCGACCACTGGAGCGACGAAGTTAACCTGAAGAAGGCCTACGTCGGCGTCACCAACGTGCTGGAATCCAACCCCAACGCCTATATCTGGGCCGGCCGCGACTTCCACCAGCGTCCGCAACAGGGGATCAACGACTACTTCTGGATGAACCACGACGGCCAGGGCGCCGGGGTGAAGAACTTTGATATCGGCGGCGTGCAGTTTGACGTGGCGACGGTGTCGCAGGTGAAATCCTGTAGTCCGGAAGTGATGGCAGACGAGACCAACCCGTCGCGTATCACCTGTACCGGCAGCTCCGACACCGGCGACAACGGCCACTACGCGCTGACCACCAAAACCCACAACATCAAGGCCGGGCCGATCGACGTCGAGGTGTACGCCAACTACGGCTTTGACTCGAAGGCGGTGGACAGCGACGCGCGCCTCGAAGCCTGGCAGGGCGGCCTGGTGCTGAGCCACACCAACGACAGCGGGGTGAACAAGGTGATCCTGCGCTACTCCGACAACTCGGATAACAGCGTCTACAACAAAACCGACGACCTGACCACGGTCTACGCCAGCTTCGAGGGCAGCCATAAGTTCACCCAGCAGGCGCAGATCGAATACCTGCTGGCTTTCCATGACTACGACAACGGCAAGGACAACACCGACAACCGTAAAAACTACGGCGCCATCGTCCGGCCGATGTACTTCTGGAACGACGTGCACTCCACCTGGCTGGAAGCGGGCTACCAGCGCGTGGATTACGACCAGGGCGGGGATAACCACGGCTGGAAGCTGACGCTGTCGCAGAACATCGCCATCGGCATGGGGCCGGAGTTCCGTCCGATGCTGCGCTTCTATGTGACCGGCGGTCAGGTGGACAACGAGCATACCGCGAAGGTTAACGGCACCCAGGACCAGCAGCTGGATTCACTGAACGTCGGTGGAATGTTTGAGGCGTGGTTCTGATGCGATAGCGTTGTCGAAGGAGCGTTCCCGGCTGGCGCTACGCTTAGCCGGGCTACGACTGAGGAGGCCTGCGGGATACCACCCGTAGGCCCGGCAAGCGCAGCGCCGCCGGGCGGTCAGGCGCCGTACCCGCGGTAGTGCCGGCTGGCAAAAGGCGAGCGGCCTTAAGCGGGTGGATTCACCTTCACTTTGGTCGCCACCAGCAACCCGGTAAACAGCATTAATATTCCTGACAACACCAGCGGCGACAGCAGCCCTAAGTGGTCGAGCGCCACGCCGCCGACCGCGGCGCCGCAGGTGTTGGCCAGCTGGATCACCGCCACCTGAATCGACCCGGCTTTTTCCGCCTGATCGGAGAGCGAACGGGTGATCCACGTTGACCACCCCACCGGGATCAGCGCAAACGCGAAGCCCCAGATAATCGCCACCGTCGAGGCGACGATTTTGCTTTCTCCCCACAGCACCAGCGCCACCGCGCAGGCGGTCAGCACCAGCGGCGAGATCGCCAGCGCCGCTTTTACCGAACGCTTGAGAAGCACCGAGGAGAGCGAGGTGCCGATAAAGCTGGCGATACCAAAGCTCAACAGCACCAGCGTCAGGCCGTCGACGTCAAAACCGGCGAGGGTCATGTAAACCGGGCGAATATAGGTAAAGAAGGCGAACTGCCCGGCAAAGGCCATGAAAATGGCGCACATCCCGGCCATCACCCCCGGACGCTTCAGCAGACCAAACATATTTTGCTGCTGAGAAGCCGATTCACCGGGCAGCGACGGCAGCGCTTTCAGCACCCAGAGCGTACACAGCACGCCCATCACCGCCGCGCCGTTAAAGACGTTGCGCCAGCCGATAAGCCCGCCAAGGAAACTGCCCAATGGGGCGGCGATCACCAGCGCGATTGATACCGCGCCGAAGATAATCGATAGCGCTTTCGGCACCACGCGCATCGGCACCAGCCGCATGGTCAGCGAGGCCGACATCGCCCAGAAACCGCCGAGCGCCAGGCCCAGACAGGCTCGTCCCAGCAGCAGCAGGGTGAAGCTATCGGCAAACGATACCAGCAGGCAGGAAAGGGTCAGCAGCAGCGAAAACAGGATCACCACGTAGCGGCGATCGGTTTTGCCAATGATGGAGGTGATAAACAGGCTGGAGAACATCGCTACGAATGCCGTCGTCGTCACCGACTGCCCGGCCATCCCTTCGGAGATGCCTAAATCCAGCGCCATCGGCGTCAGCAGACTGACCGGTAGAAATTCGACGGTAATCAGGCAGGCAACGCAGAAAGCAACCGCGAAAACCGCCGACCAGTTTGGTCGCGCCAGCTCGCGTGCATGGGGTTTGGCTTCATTTGAATGACTCATGAGTGACCTGCGAAGAAAGTGGCTGAAAGCCGCGCAGTGTAACATTTTGTTTGTGACGAATTTAACGTTTTCACAACTCTCATCGCTTTTCACGGCATGATACAAAGGGATAGCCTGAGAATATAGCCTTCGCCATTCTGCCGGATGGCGCTTACGCTTATCCGGCCTACAAGTGACGAGTGCGGAAACCGTAGGCCGGATAAGGCGCAGCCGCCATCCGGCACTCGGATTTACTCACCGCGAGCCGATTTCACCAGCCCGCAGATCCACTCCTGGTGACCGTTAATCATCGGATTGGGCAAGGTACGCGCCAACTCCTGCGCCGGAACGCCTTTTTGCGACTCCTGGGTGAGGATACGTACGCGCCCGCCGGGCAAATCTTCAAATAGCCACGCGTGGATCACATCAAGACGCGTCGTTGCATCCCCTTCCGCCCAGCCGTGCCAGGCTACGCGCGCCGCCTGCCCGGCAGCGGGAGGTACATACTCTGTAATCTGCGCCTCAATCGGGAAGCCGAAGGTGCTGAAGCGGAAACGGGCGTTGGCGCTGAGGGTCGGGCCGCTGCCGTCATGGAAATGGATATCGGCAACGTTGCTGTAATAGCCCGGCCACAGCGTGGTGTCATCGAGCTGCGCCCATATCTGAGCTGCCGTCAGGCCGCTGACGATAATTTCATTAGAGGCAAAATTGTCGGTCGTGCCTGGCAGATACTCTTCCGGCCAGACGATGGCGCTTTGCAGCAGGGGCTGTTTCATGATTAACCTCGTGAACGATTGTTTTAACGAGGTTAATCATGCGTCGGTGAGTGATATAAATCGAATCACCATCCTTGATAATACACATAAGCAATTATGATATCAGTGCAGCCAGTGCACGCCGTCTTCCGGCAGAAACAGCGCGTTATAACGCTGCTGTAGGTTATGCAAATCGCTTGCATCCGGATCCAGCTCGCGCAGAAACCCTTGCGCAAGACGAATTTGCGCGTCGGTAATCGGCGCCGCTAAACGCGCTTTTTGCATCAGGCGATACCAGTAATGCAGGTTTTTTTCGCTGGCATCGACGATAGCGGTCTGCCAGATCAGCAGTACCTGTGCGGCGTTCTGCAGATGCGCTTCATTCGGCCGCTCCAGGTAGCGCAAATACTCATTACCGGCGGTTTTTCCCAACTGATCGATCATCGATTCCAGCGGAACAGGCGTTATGCCAAGGCGTTCGCTCAGGCGACGAATCGCGCGGCGTGAATCAGAGGTAAGCACCCGAAATCCCACAACAAATACCACTACCAGGGTGGCCAGTCCTATCCAGATCATGCATCCTCTCATCCAATCGCAGCCTCACTATCATAATGGGAATTTGCCTGCTGTCGACTACCGGGCATACCATAATGTGACTTATCGCGTTTGCGGATAGCTATCATGAAATCTGATATCAGAAACCTCGATCTCAACCTGCTGAAAGCCCTGGATGCGCTGCTCGATGAGCGCAGCGTCACCCGGGCGGCAGCGCGGCTGGCGCTCACCCAGCCGGCGGTCAGCGGCATGCTCACCCGCCTGCGCGACGCCTTTAATGACCCGCTGTTTATCCGCGCCCCGCACGGTATGGTGCCGACGCTGCGCGCTCAGGCGCTGGCGGCTCCGGTAAAGCAGCTGCTGATCGATGCTGAAACCCTGCTGCAACCCGCCATCTTCGAGCCGCTGGAAGCCAATTTTACCTGGACCATCGCCGCGACGGATTATGCGTTGAAAGCAGTGATCGTGCCATTTATCGCCGCGCTGAAGCCACTGGCGCCGGGTATCCGCGTGCGCATCATTCCCGAATCACCGGCCACGCTGCTGGCACAGTCCGAACGTGGTGAAGTGGATATTGCGCTATTGACGCCCCACGATACGCCGCCGGCGCTGCACAGCCGGGCGCTGTATCAGGAAGACTATGTCTGTCTGATGCGCGAAGACCATCCGCAGGCCAGCCAGCCGCTGACGCTCGACCGCTTCTGTGCGCTGGAACATGTGCTGGTTTCATGGCAGGGCGATAGCTTTCGCGGCGTGACCGACGACGCGCTGGCGGCGCTTGGTCGAACCCGGCGGGTGGGATTGTCGGTGAGCAGTTTCCTGGTGTTGCCGGAAATACTGGCGGTGAGCGACATGATCGCCGTGGTACCGCGCCGACTGGCGAAAAGAGCCAGCGGCATGAAAATAGCCCCACCGCCGCTGACGATCCCGGGTTTCACCAAAAGCATGGCCTGGCACGAGCGTAACCATCATGACCCGGCGCAGCAGTGGCTGCGGGAGCTGCTGCTGCAATCCAGCCAGCAAGAACAATAAAAAAGCCCGGCGCAATGGCCGGGCAAGGTTACCAAATACCTGGTGAATCAGGCAGTCTGCAAAATACGGTTCTTTTTCTCGCGGCGAATTTTACGCTCTTCGAAGATAGCCACGATGGCCATCAGGCAGATACAGCCGATGGCGGCGGCGTCCAGCGCCGCAAAGGTGCCGGCCCAGCCGGTCAGGCCGAAGACCGGCGTGCCGTCGGCGATCATCCCGAGACCCAGCTTGGCGAAGCTATCGCCGATCAGATAGGCGAAAGTGCCCTTGATCCCATCGGCGGCGCCGATCGCTTTTTTCGGCACAAAGCCGACGGCGGCGACGCCGATCAACAACTGCGGACCAAACACCAGGAAGCCCAGCGCAAACAGCGAGGCCAGATAGACGTACTGGTTGCTGGCGTGTTGGTAAACCCCGAGGGTGGCGATAATCAGCGCCAGCGCGATGCAAGCCACCAGCGCGCGGCGGCCGTTGGCCAGATCCGACAACCAGCCCCACAGCAGCGTGCCGACCAGCGCGCCGACCTCAAACAGGGTAAAGCCCTGAATCGCCACCTCTTTAGACAGCTTCAGCTCCTGGAAGGCGTACACGGTGGACCACTGATCGATACCGATACGCACCACGTAGAGGAAGATGTTGGAGAAGCACAGCAGCCAGATCACTTTGTTTTTCAGCACGTACTCAACAAAGATCTGCCACTTGGTCATCGCATTTTCTTCGGTCTCTTTGTCCTCTTCGCTGATCGCTTCACCAAACAGCTCTTCCGCCGTGCCGAGGCCATAGGATTCCGGCGAGTCGCTACCGTAGCGCAGGCCAATAAAGCCGACGATCAGCGCAATAATCGACGGGAAGATAAACATGCCGATCACATGGCCGTCGAACAGATAGTTGGCGCCAAACAGCGCCACGCCCGCCGCGCCCGCGCCGCCGAGGTTGTGGGAGATATTCCAGAAGCCGAGGAAGGTGCCGCGTTTGCGTCTGGGCGTCCACTTGGTGATGGTGGAATAGCTGCACGAGCCGCCGGTGCTCTGGAAGAAGCCGCTCAGCGCATAGAAGGCGATCATCAGGAACAAGCTGGTGGAGCCCGCGCCCATGCTGGCGCTAAAGCCCAGCATACAGATGGCGGAGAGGATCAGCATAAACGGCAGGAACTGCTTGGTGTTTTTACCGTCGGCATAATAAGACACGAGCGTCTTGCCCACGCCGTAGGTGATGGAGAAGCCCAGGCCAATCATCCCCAGCTGCGTCATGCTCAACCCGTAGGTGGAGATCATATCATTCTGCGCGATGTTAAAGTTCTTGCGGATCAGGTACATGGTCAGGTAGCCGATGAAGACCACCAGATAGGACTGCATGAAAGGTTTGAACCACATTTTGCGCCGCACATCGAGCGGCAGATCCAGGGTCGGCTTGCGCACCTGATTCAGAAAGGCCAGCATGGGTATCTCCTGAGCTGATTTTTTATGCCTGCGTAATAACCAGGCATTGTAAAAACCCGCGCGCCGTCTGGCCTGAGACGACGTCCAGGTGAAACCAAGAAAATTTCTTAGTTTTGCCCCGTTCGCGGCCAAAGGGTGAACTACATCACGCTTCGCTGGCGGTACGCGGCGCCTGCGCGTTTAAAAACGGCAGCAGCAGCAGCGCGGAAATGCCGGCGGCAATCGCAATCACCACGAAGAATCCTGTCCAGTGCCAGATATCCATCACCTGCGCCAGCGGCCAGCCGGAAAGCGAGGCGCCAAGATAAGCGAACAGGCCGACAAACCCGGTTGCCGCCCCGGCGGCTTCTTTATGCGAACATTCCGCCGCCGCCATGCCGATCAGCATCTGCGGGCCGAAGACGAAGAACCCGGTGGTGAAGAAGCAGGCCGCCTGCATGACGTAGCTGGCAAACGGCATCAGCCACAGCCCGCCAACCGACAACAAAATTCCGGCGGCGAAAATCAGATTCATCGGCCCGCGATTGCCGTTAAACAGCTTATCCGAGCCCCATCCCGCCACCAACGCGCCGATAAAACCGCCCAGCTCAAACATGGTCACCGCCGAGTTAGCGGTCACCAGATCGACGCCGAGCGTCTCCGACATATACAGATTACCCCAGTCGTTAATCGCCGCCCGCACCACGTACACCAGCACATAGCACAGCGACAGCAGCCAGATATAGGGATTGGCCAGCACGTAGCGGGTCAGGATCGCTTTGCGCGTCAGCCCGGCACCTTCCTGCTGCTGGGCGATTTCCAGCGCATCGTGACGCCAGTCGCCCACGGCGGGTAACCCCACCGCCTGCGGGCGATCGCGCAGCCGCCAGCACAGATACAGTCCGGCGAGGATCGCCAGACAGCCGGCAATCGTCATCCCCGCACGCCAGCCGTAATGCAGCGCCGCCGCCCCCACCACCATCGGGATCAGCGCGCCGCCGACGTTATGCGCGGTATTCCATAGCGCCCACCAGCCGCCGCGTTCGGTCCGCGAATACCAGGCCGTCAGCAGCCGGGCGCAGACCGGCGAGCCCCAGCCCTGGAAGAAGGCATTCAGCGCCCACAGCAGCGCGAAAGCCCACAGCGAGGTGGAAAAACCGAACAGAATATTCACCACCCCGGTAGCGATAAGCCCCAGCCCCATAAAATAGCGGGCGTCGGAGCGGTCGCTGACGATACCGGAGAAAAATTTCGACAGCCCGTAAGTGATGTAAAACAGCGTGGCCAGCAGGCCGATATCGCTGCGGGTCAGGACGTTGCTGGCGAGAATTTCAGGCACCGCGGCATTAAAGCTTTTGCGGGTGAAATAAAACAGCGCGTAGCCAAGCCAGATAGTGAGCAGAATATGTCGACGCCAGTAACGATAACGCTCGTCCAGCTCGCGTTTATCGCTAACTGGCGCGGCGTCCGGCGGCGCTTTTAAAAAGGCAAACATCGGCGCTCCTCTCAGGCGTAACGCAGCGGTAGATTGACGCACACGCGGGTACCGTGTGTGCAGGAGATAGTTAACGTACCGCCCAGCGCGGTCACACGTTCGCGCATGCCGGTCAGGCCGAACCCCTGCAGATTCGACCCCGGCGGCAGGCCGCAACCGTCATCTTCCAGCACCAGCATTAGTCGCTCATCCTGCTGCCAGCCCTGCAGGGTAACAGCGCTGGCGCTGGCGTGCTTGACGATATTATTCAGCCCCTCCTGGCAAACGCGAAACAGCGTCACACGCTGGTTCTCGCTCAGTCCCGCCTCGTTAATCCGCCAGTCGAGATGGCTGACAATGCCGCGGTCCTCCAGCTCCATCTCGCGCATCAACGAACGTACCGCCTGTTCAAGCGGCAGATCGTCAAGCTGGCGCGGACGCAGACGACCAAGCAGGCGGCGCACCGAGTCGTACACCCCCAGCGACAGCTGTTCTATCAACTGGCCGCTCTGCCGTACGCTGGCGTTGTTTGGCGCCAGACGCTGCACGATCCCCGCCTGGGTGCGAATTGCCGTGATCGTCTGGCCGATATCATCATGGAGCTCGCGCGCCACGTCACGCCGCACGCTCTCTTCCGTTTCCAGCAGACGTTCCGCCAGCCGCCGATTTCGCGCCAGCTCGTTCTGTAGCGACAGGTTAAGCTCGCGCAATCGCTGGATCCCCGCCCCCAGCAGCAGCCCGGTGAGGCTCTGCGCCAGCAGCGAAAGCAATAGATCGACCGGGTGATCGTGCCAGGTCTGGCTGGCAATCAGCGCAATCGCGTTCATCAGGGTGGCGATCAGCGCCCCCTGCCAGCCGTAGTGCCAGGCGAGGGCGATAATCGGCAACGCGAGGCAAAACGGGGTAAAGCGGGAAAGCTCGGCGGGCAGCCCAAGCTGCAGCCACAGGCTAATGGTGAATAACAGCAGGTACCAGATCAGATGCCGGCCGCGCCAGTTAATCGGCTGCGAGACCAGCGCGGGCCCCAGTGGCCGCCAGACGGTACTGGTAAGATAGTGCCAGATAACCAGGCAGGTCGGCGCCAGCGTCAGGCCGCCGGTTAGCGTTAACAGCAGGGCGGTCAATCCTTCGCTCCCTTGCGCCAGCCACGGCAGCGATTGCAGCAGCGAGGCGGCGATCAGCGCCCCGCCCTGGCGCAGCAGCGTCAGCCAGTCGCGCTGATGGCGATAGCGAGAGATCAACGCCACCGGCAGCAGAGTCAGCAGACTTCCGGTCATCAAAATTATCGGGTGCGCCAGCGCCACTTCCTGCGCCAGCCAGAAGATAAGCAGCCACTCGGCTCCCAGCAGCACCGGCCAGTAGCCACGCGGGCATTGCAGCATCAGCCCTAAACGCAGGCCAAAGGGAAACAGCAGCACCGCTAAATCCGCACGCTCCACCAGATGCAGACTGATGCTCCACAGGCAGAACCAGGCTGCGGAGAAGATAAAGGCGCAGCCGATGACCGACAGCAATCGTGAGACGACAGCCTTCATTGCCAGCTATCGAACATGCGGCGCGCCAGCTCAACGTCGTTGCTGACGCCCAGTTTTTCCAGCAGGTTGGCGCGGTGAACGTGAACGGTTTTCGGCGACAGGCCGAGCTCGGCGGCAATCTCTTTCACCGCCATGCCCTGCGCCAGCTTTTCCGCCACCTGGCGTTCGCGTTTGGTGAGCGGATCCTGGCGCCCGGCGGCCAGCTTCATGGCGATATCCGGCGTGAGATAGCAACCACCCGCCGCCACCGTGCGGACCGCGGCGATAAGTTCATCCGGACTGCAGCGTTTCGACAGGAAGCCGCGCGCGCCGGCGTTCAGCGCCTGCTCGATCAGCGCCGGGCTGTCGTGTACCGACAGCATGATGGTCGCCATCCCCTTCGGCAACTGGCTGAGCAGCTCCAGCCCGGAAATATCCGGCATGGAGATATCGCAGATACAGACCTGCACGCCGCGCCCCGGTAGCCCCGCCAGCGCCTCGCGGCCGCTACCAAATTCAGCGACAACCTGAAAATCAGCTTCCAGCCCCAGTAGCTGAGCAAAACCGGAGCGGACAATCAAATGATCGTCAATAAGGGCGATGGTAGTCATGGTGTTTCCTGGTGCCTGAAAGCGCCGGATGGCGGCGTAAACGCCTTATCCGGCCTACGGATCCACTCCCTGTAGGCCGGATAAGCGCAGCGCCATCCGGCAAAGGCGCTTACCTTAACCATAAGCACCTTACCGTTCAAGCCTTGCGCGATTTACTCGAAGAACACCGCAATTTTGTTAAACATGGTGGGATCGGACTGGTTACGCGCCACTTTGGTGACATCTTCCAGCTTTTCAATCTGGCTAATCATCTGCCCCAATCGCTGGTCATCATTTACCAGCAGCCAGATGCGGCTGTGTTCGCTGCCCTGAATTGGCAGACAGAGAATGCCTTCGACGTTAAACGCCCGACGGGCAAATAGCCCGCAAACGTGGGTCATGACGCCGGGATGGTTACGGACGGTGAGTTCCAGAATGACGTTATCACATTGTTTTTGCATGGCTTATTCCCCCACCATTTCAGTATTGGCCGCACCCGGCGGTACCATCGGATACACTTTCTGCTGCGCGTCGATACGCACGTGGATCAACGCCGGACCTGGGCGGTCGATAATCGCCTGCAGCGCCGCCTGCGGATCGGCTTCGTTATTTAAATCACAGGTTTGCAGGCCAAAACCGGCGGCAATCTGCATAAAGTTAATCATCCCCGGATAGGTGGCGGCGAACACGCCCTGCTGATAAAACAGGCTCTGCTGCTGGTGCACCAGCCCCAGCGCTTCGTTGTTCAGCAGGATAATTTTGACATCCAGCTGATTTTCGGCGGCGGTAGCCATCTCCTGAATATTCATCATCAGGCTGCCGTCGCCGGAGAAGCAGATAACCTTGCGCTGCGGATTCGCCAGCGCCGCGCCGATGGCCGCCGGCAGGCCGAAGCCCATGGTGCCGAGGCCGCCGGAAGTCAGCCACTGGCGCGGACGGTTGAGCGGGTAGGCCTGCGCTGTCCACATCTGATGCTGACCCACATCGGTGGTGATGATCGCCTCATCGTCAACGCAGGCGGCCACGGCGTTAATCAGGCCGTAATGGGAGAGCGGGTCGCTTTCCTGCGGGATGGCGCAGGGGAATTCACGCTGCAAATCGGCCACCAGCTGGCGCCACTCGTCGCGCGGCTGCGCCTCAATCTGCGGGATGAGCTGGGCTAAGACTTCCGCCACATCGCCCTGAATCGCGACGTGCGGTTGCTTGATTTTACCCAGCTCAGAGCGGTCGATATCGACGTGGATAATCTTCGCGTTCGGGCAGAACTGCTCGGTCTTGCCAATCGCCCGGTCATCAAAACGCGCGCCTAAAACAATCAGTAAATCCGCTTCCTGCAGAATAAAGTTGGTGCTGCGCGCGCCGTGCATGCCCAGCATCCCCAGCGACAACGGATGCGCCTTCGGCAGCATCCCCAGCGCCATCAAGGTCATGGTGGTCGGCAGGTTGGCTTTTTCCGCCAGCTGACGAATCGGCTGCGGCGCGTTAATCACGCCGCCGCCCAGATACAGCACCGGGCGCTTCGCCGCATTGATCATTGCCGCCGCTTCGCGCACGCTTTCGGGGGCGAATGCCGGTGCCGGGGCGCGCTCGCCCGGTTCTGGCAAGGTCTCCAGTTCAATAGTGGCCGACTGTACGTCCTTAGGAATGTCTATCCACACCGGTCCGGGACGCCCGGACTGGGCAATACGGAAGGCATCGCTCATCACCTGCGGCAGCTCGGCGATGTCGCGCACCAGGTAGTTATGCTTGGTGATGGGGATAGAGATGCCGTAGGTGTCCACTTCCTGGAAAGCGTCGGTGCCGATCATGGAGGCCGGCACCTGGCCGGTGATGCAGACCAGCGGGATTGAATCGAGGCGGGCATCGGCGATGGCGGTAATCAGGTTGGTGGCGCCAGGGCCGCTACAGGCCATACAGACTGCGGGTTTACCTTCGGTTCGCGCCATCCCCTGAGCGATAAACCCCGCGCCCTGCTCGTGGCGCGCCAGGATGTGGCGGATCTGCGTGCTTTGGCTTAAGGCATCGTAGATAGGCAGGATAGAACCGCCCGGGATGCCGCTGACCATAGTGATGCCCTGGCGTTCCAGTAAATGAACAACCAGCTGCGCGCCGGTAAAGCGCATTGTGTTTGATGTGGTGCCCGAACTTGCCATGCTCCAGTCCTTTTATTCTGGGCCGACTTTACCGGGGGGCTCGCCAACAAAAAACCCCGCTCGGTTTGCGCCGGCGGGGTTTGGAATTCGTGTTGTTCCGGACCCTACGGCGCGTTGCCGACGACGACCACCACAGACACGACGACCACCGCGGCTGGCGCGGTTTTTAGTAGGGTCGAAGCGATCAGGGTTGCGTTCATTAGGGACCTGTTGTGTCGAAAAATAAGCTGAATTTATACAAACACAGGTTTTGCGATTTCACAATGGATTTATTTTCATCCACGATAATTTGCGTGAAAGATCACAATTCGGCGCAAAAGGGCAGAAAACAAAAAACCCCGCCGGAGCGAGGTTTTTATCAGCATGGTTACAGGTGGTAGCCGCAAGCACACTGTATTACGTCAACGCCAAAAGTATACGCGATCGCTGCAGTTCGCGCAATTTAAGGTCGGTTTTTCTCTGTCATAGAGTATGGATGAGAGGGGCGTATTTGTCCAAAAAATACTGTTCATCCATACAGTATTTATCTATACTGGGTGTGTTCACTTTGTGCCATTCGGGGGCCGCAAGTTTGACCGGCGCAACGAAGTCCTGGCTGAAACGGGTGGTGCCGTCAGTGCCTTAACCCCGAGAGAGCACACTGTGTTACGTCAACAACGTGCAGTCACTGGCCCGCGCGGCAACGCGTGGCTCAGCGCTGCGCACCCCTGTCGTTGCAGGCGGCGGGCCGGGAAGCCGTTCATGGAAAGGATGAACTATCGGCCAGGGCAGACGCCGCCGGCGACAGGCAGGGATAAGCTGGCAACGGGCAGCGGAAAGGTACGTCAGCTTATTGTGCTCCTTAACCACAGGAGACGCGCGTATGGGCGGAATGGATATTATTATTTTAATCCTGAAACTCATGGTTGCTGTGTTGCAACTACTTGATGCAGTCCTGAAACAGTTCCGCTGATTCAGGTTCAAGTCGCACCTGAGGGGGGCGGGAAACCGCCCCCCTGCAGGCGCCCGCCGGGCGTCCCGGGATGACTTGATGGAGGAAGCTATGCCACCCCTGTTAATTGCCGCCACAACGCCGGACGATCCGGGGTTCGTTGCGCTGCGCACTGAAAGCCTTGAACAGCATTTCAACATGCTGCGCCGCCTGGCGGAAAACTGGCAGAGCGGCAAAAACCGCTTTAACGCGCCGGGCGAAACGCTGCTGGGCGCCTTCGTCAACCACCAGCTGGTAGGGGTATGCGGCATCAATAGCGATCCCTTCAGTCCGCAGCCGCGGGTCGGGCGCATTCGCCATCTCTACATTAGCGAACGTTACCGTCGCCGGGGCATCGGCCAGCAGCTGCTGGTCTCGGTCATTACCCACTCCAGCGCCTGGTTCGATTTTCTTAACACCCATGCCCCGGCGCAGGCCTGGCCCTTTTATGAAAGGCTTGGTTTTCGCCCGGTTTACGATGAACCGCGGGTGACGCATCGCCTGTTTTGTTCGCTTTAACCCCCCCGCTGGCAGGCAGCGCGGGCGCGTGTTACATTCCGGTGACCTTCACTGTTGAACCTGTCTGCGATGACCCTCACCGTATTCTGCATTTTGCTGTTCGCCGCCCTGCTGCACGCCAGCTGGAACGCTATCGTCAAAGCCAGCGGCGATAAAATGTACGCGGCGATCGGCGTCAGCGGCTCGGCCGCGCTGATCGCCCTGGTGATGCTGCCCTTTGCCCCGCAGCCCGCGCTTGCCAGCGCCCCCTATCTGCTGGCGTCGTGCGCGTTACAGGTGGTGTATACGGTGCTGGTGGCGAAGACCTATCAGGTGTCGGATATGAGCCAGACCTACCCGCTGATGCGCGGCACCGCGCCGCTGCTGGTCGCGGCGATAAGCGTGCTGTTCCTCGGCGATCGTCTGTCGCCGCTGGCCTGGCTGGGCATCGGCGTTATCTGCCTGGCGATTCTGGCGATGGCCTTTCACGGCAGCGTTAGCTCCCGCAAAGGCATCGTGCTGGCGCTGATCAACGCCTGCTTTATCGCGGGATATACACTGGTGGACGGCACCGGTGTCCGGCTGGCGGGCTCGGCGCTAGGCTACACCCTGTGGACCTTTTTTATGAATGGTTTCTGCCTGCTGTGCTGGGCCATGGTGGCGCGACGGCGAGAGGCCAGTCGTTATTTACGTCAGCACTGGAAAAAGGGCATCCTCGGCGGTGTCGGCACCATGGGCTCCTACGGCCTGGCGCTATGGGCGATGACCCAGGCCCCGCTGGCGGTGGTCGCCGCGCTACGTGAAACCTCCATTCTCTTCGGCGCGCTGATCGCCTTTATCGTTCTGAAAGAACAACTGATGCCGCTGCGCATCGTGGCCGCCTGCGGGATTGCCGCCGGGGCGATCCTCCTGCGCCTGGCGTAGCCTGAAATGGCAACATTAGTTGCCGAACCTGTTTACAAAATCTGCCTCGACTCCCCCCAGCAATCGGTACTTTGCAGTTGTTCTGTCATTTTTATATGGTAGATTCCTCCATCGTTTACGGGGTGTGCCAGTCACATATTCTTCACTTCTAATTACTCGCAAAGTATTCATCGACATGAAACGGCATAAGAACTTCAATTTGTTGTTGATGCTGGTACTGCTGGTGGCCGTCGGCCAGATGGCGCAGACCATTTATATTCCGGCTATTGCCGACATGGCGGTCGCGCTGAACGTCCGCGAAGGGGCGGTACAAAGCGTGATGGCGGCCTATCTGCTGACCTATGGTATTTCACAGCTGTTCTACGGCCCGCTCTCGGACCGCGTCGGTCGCCGTCCGGTGATCCTCGTCGGGATGTCGATTTTTATGCTGGCGACGCTGGTAGCTATTACCACCCATAGCCTGCCGGTGCTGATCGCCGCCAGCGCCATGCAGGGGATGGGCACCGGGGTCGGCGGCGTGATGGCGCGCACCCTGCCCCGCGACCTGTACGAAGGCGCGCAGCTGCGTCATGCCAATAGCCTGTTAAATATGGGTATTCTGGTCAGCCCGCTGATTGCGCCGCTGCTCGGCGGCATCCTCGACACCCTGTGGAGCTGGCGCGCCTGCTACGCCTTCTTGCTGGTGCTGTGCGCGGGCGTGACCTTCAGCATGGCGAAGTGGATGCCGGAAACGCGCCCGGAAGGGGCGCCACGCACCAAACTCCTGACCAGCTACAAAACGCTGTTCGGTACCGGGGCGTTTAACTGCTATCTGCTGATGCTGATCGGCGGCCTGGCCGGGATTGCGGTGTTCGAAGCCTGTTCCGGGGTGCTGATGGGCGCGGTGCTCGGCCTGAGCAGCATGGCGGTGAGTATTCTGTTTATTCTGCCGATCCCGGCGGCGTTCTTCGGCGCGTGGTTTGCCGGCCGGCCGAACAAGCGTTTCCCGACGCTGATGTGGCAGTCGGTGATCTGCTGCCTGCTGGCAGGTTTGATGATGTGGATCCCTGGACTGCTGGGCATCATGACCGTCTGGACCCTGCTGGTGCCGGCGGCGCTGTTCTTCTTCGGCGCCGGGATGTTATTCCCGCTGGCCACCAGCGGCGCGATGGAGCCGTTCCCGTTTCTCGCCGGTACCGCCGGGGCCCTGGTGGGCGGCTTGCAGAATATCGGCTCCGGCGTGCTGGCCTGGCTGTCGGCGATGATGCCGCAAACCGGTCAGGGCAGCCTCGGCCTGCTGATGATGCTGATGGGCCTGTTGATTCTGCTGTGCTGGCTGCCGCTGGCCTCGCGCTTCACCCACCATCAGCAGCCGGTATAAGCGCGGCGGTCGTTCCCCGGATGGCGGCTGACGCCTTATCCGGGCTACCGGACTGTAGGCCCGCGCAAGCGCAGCGCCGCCGGGCGATTATCAGGCACCGAGCCGTTGCTCACCTCTTTTCAGGTCAGGCTATGCAGCCACTCGATAAAGGCGTCGATTTTCGGCCACTGACGGCCCGGCAGGGTCGTCACGTAATAATGCTGATGGCATTTCAGCGTCATGTCGCCAAAAGGCGCAATCAGCTCGCCGCTCTCCAGCCGCTTCTGCACCAGCCGTTTACGTCCCATCGCCACCCCTACATGGTTCATCGCCGCAATCACTGCTAAATCGGATCGATCGAAGCCGATGCCCGACGATGGCGGCAGTTCCACCGCAAATTTCTGCGCCCAGCTATACCACTCATCGGTCCCCGAGTCGTTGCTCCATGCCTGGCGATCGTGGAGCAGCGTACAGTGGCGCAGACTGGCAGGATTTGACGTTAACTGCAGCTGGCGGGCGTAATTCGGCGTACATACCGGCACGATCGCCTCATCCATCAGAAAATGATGGCTCAGCTGCGACGACGGCGCATCATCAAAATAGATTGCCAGATCGATACCCGCCCGCTGCAGGTTGACGTTATCGTTGCCGGTCAGCACAGTCAGCGAGATGGCCGGGTAGCGGTGAGTGAAATCCCCCAGCGCCGGCACCAGCCAGCATTGGGCTATCGACGGGCGCGAATAGACCGTCAGGCTGCCAGAGAGCTCCTGGTTTTTGATGTCCAGAATCTCCTGATTGAGGCCATCCAGCGACGACTTCAGCGCCCAGTAAACGCGCTTCCCTTCTCGCGTCAGCTCCACTTTGCGGTGCGAGCGGACAAAGAGCTGGATCCCCAGCTCCTCTTCCAGCTGATTAATCCGGTGACTGACGGCGCTTGGGGTGAGCGCAAGCTCGTCTGCGGCCAGGGCGAACGACTCGTGCCGCGCCGCCACCTCAAACGTCGACAGCCTGGAGAGTTGCCAGCCGTTGAGCAACCGGGTACCTAAGGTTTTGAGTACATCCATTATGCGCTCCTGGCAAAAAAGGGGATCTGGATGATAAAAAAATAACGCCAGAACTTCCGCTCAAGGATGAATTAATTTGACCCATAGCATATTCATAGGTCGATTTTAGAGCTAAATCACCTTTTTGATTCAATTTGACTCACCTGAAAGGCCATTTATATCGTTTGTCAGCCCATGCCGAGTTTCTGTTCAATAACCACACGTTACTTACGGCGAGGTGGGGTATGGAATCGCAAATCTGGGTTGTGAGCACGCTGCTGATTAGCATCGTGTTAATCGTCTTAACGATCGTCAAACTGAAGTTTCATCCGTTTCTGGCGCTGCTGCTGGCGAGCTTTTTCGTTGGGGCGATGATGGGGATGGGCCCGCTGGAGATGGTCAACGCCATTGAGAGTGGGATCGGCGGCACGCTGGGCTTCCTGGCGGCGGTGATCGGTCTCGGTACCATCCTCGGCAAGATGATGGAAGTCTCCGGCGCGGCGGAGCGCATCGGCCTGACGCTGCAGCGCTGCCGCTGGCTGTCGGCGGACGTGATTATGGTGCTGGTCGGCCTGATCTGCGGTATTACCCTGTTTGTCGAAGTCGGCGTGGTGCTGCTGATCCCGCTGGCGTTCTCCATCGCTAAAAAAACCAATACCTCGCTGCTGAAGCTGGCTATTCCGCTGTGTACGGCCCTGATGGCGGTGCATTGCGTGGTGCCGCCGCATCCGGCTGCGCTGTTCGTGGCGAATAAACTGGGCGCCGATATCGGGACGGTTATCGTCTATGGCCTGCTGGTCGGTCTGATCGCCTCGCTGGTCGGCGGCCCGCTGTTCCTCAGGCTGCTCGGCAACCGCCTGCCGTTTAAATCGGTGCCAGCCGAGTTTTCCAACCTCGACGTACGCGAAGAATCGACGCTGCCCTCGCTCGGCGCTACGCTATTTACCGTGTTGTTACCGATTGGGCTGATGCTGGTGAAAACCGTCGCTGAACTGAATATGGCGCAAGGCGGCACGCTGTATACAGTGCTGGAATTTATCGGCAACCCCATCACCGCGATGTTTATTGCCGTCTTTGTCGCTTATTACATTCTCGGTATTCGTCGGCAGATGGGGATGGGCGTCCTGCTGACTCATACTGAAAACGGCTTTGGGTCGATCGCCAACATTCTGCTGATTATCGGCGCCGGCGGCGCGTTCAACGCGATTTTGAAATCCAGCGGCCTGGCCGATAGCCTGGCGGTGATCCTCTCGAATCTGCATATGCATCCGATTTTGCTGGCCTGGCTGGTGGCGCTTATCCTGCACGCCGCCGTCGGCTCCGCTACCGTGGCGATGATGGGCGCTACCGCCATCGTTGCGCCGATGCTGCCGCTTTATCCTGGCGTAAGCCCGGAGATCATCGCCATTGCCATCGGTTCCGGCGCCATTGGCTGCACGATCGTCACCGATTCCCTGTTCTGGCTGGTAAAACAGTACTGCGGCGCCAGCCTCAGCGAAACGTTCAAGTACTACACGACAGCGACATTTATCGCGTCACTACTTGCACTGGCCGCCACCTTCCTGCTTTCTTTCATTATCTGAGCGCAAAGAGACGTATGATGAAACACGCTGACCTGACCACCTTAACCGCGACCTTCCCGCTTGTGCAGGATCTGATCGCCCTGAAAGAAACCACCTGGTTTAACCCGGCCACCACCACCCTGGCGCAAGGGTTACCTTACGTCGGTCTGACCGCCGACGATGTGCAAGACGCCCATGCCCGCCTTCAGCGCTTCGCGCCCTATCTGGCGGAAGCTTTCCCGGAAACGGCCGCCAGCGGCGGGATTATCGAATCGGAAGTGGTTGCCATTCCGGCAATGAAACGCAGCCTTGAGCAAAAGTTCGGCCAGCCGATTAGCGGCGATCTGCTGCTGAAAAAAGACAGCCACCTGCCGATTTCGGGTTCCATTAAGGCGCGTGGCGGGATTTATGAAGTGCTGACCCATGCGGAAAAGCTGGCGCTGGAGGCCGGACTGCTCACCACCGCAGATGATTATCGCAAATTGCTGACACCGGAATTTAAACAGTTCTTCAGCCAGTACAGCATCGCTGTCGGCTCCACCGGCAACCTCGGGATGTCGATCGGCATCATGAGCGCGCGCATCGGCTTTAAGGTTACGGTACATATGTCGGCGGATGCCCGAGCGTGGAAAAAAGCCAAACTGCGCAGCCACGGCGTGACGGTCATTGAGTACGAAGAGGACTACGGCGTCGCCGTCGAACAGGGGCGCAAGGCAGCGGAATCCGACCCGAACTGCTTTTTCATTGATGATGAAAACTCGCGCACGCTGTTCCTCGGCTATGCCGTAGCCGGCGAGCGCCTGAAGGCGCAGTTTGCCAAAGCAGGGCGCGTGGTCGATGCCGATCACCCGCTGTTCGTCTACCTGCCGTGCGGCGTTGGCGGCGGCCCCGGCGGCGTGGCATTCGGCCTGAAGCTGGCCTTCGGCGACCACGTTCACTGCCTGTTCGCCGAACCGACCCACTCGCCCTGCATGCTGCTCGGCGTCTATACCGGGCTCCACGACCAGATAGCGGTGCAGGATTTAGGCATTGATAACCTGACCGCCGCCGACGGTCTGGCGGTCGGCCGGGCGTCCGGGTTCGTTGGCCGGGCAATGGAGCGCCTGCTCGACGGGTTCTATACCCTTGATGATCAGACGATGTACGACATGCTGGGCTGGCTGGCGACAGCGGAAAACATTCGCCTTGAACCGTCCGCGCTGGCCGGAATGGCCGGGCCGCAGCGGGTCTGCGCCAGCAAAGCGTACCATCAGCTACAAGGTCTGAGTGAACAACAGCTGCAGCAGGCCACCCACCTGGTGTGGGCCACCGGCGGCGGCATGGTGCCGGAAGAGGAGATGGCGCAATATCTGGCGAAGGGGCGCTAATCTTCAGCGCAGCAGCGGCATCAGCGCCTCTGGCGGCCGCTGCTGTCGGCGCAGGTCCCGCATCACTCGCATATAGGGCCCGCTAAGATCGTAGAACTGCCGATAACCCGCGCACAGCGGGTCTTCCTGTTCGCCGCAGCGGCACAGGCGCAACCACGGGCAGCCGTAGCAGGTGCTGTTGGCCGCTGGCGCGCCTGGCTGGGTCAGCGGCTCGCCGCACCAGGCGCTCAGCGTCTCACTAAACAGCAAAATATTGATGCGCCCAATATCTTCCCGCACCCAGCGGTGAAAGACAGTGCAGAGAAACTCCCCCCAGAGCGCGGCGTCGCCGGCCGCCAGCTGCGGAATAAAATGGATAACGGTGAGACCCTGTTGACGCAGTTGTGCATAGAACGCCTGCGGCTGATGGCAATGATGCGCCTCCACCACGACAGCCTGAAAGGGAGTGTCATGTTGCTGGCCGGGGGCATGAGTGAGAGGCAAATTCGCCGGACATCCTGTCATGACATATCCCTAATGAATAAAACGATCGGTTGAAGGTGAGTAACAGCAAACAGGAATGCCAGAGAAAGTACTGCGAGTGCGATCAAAAATTTGTCACGAACCGCCCGCGGCTGAAAAAAATCGCTGTCATCGACGTCCATCAGATGACGACGGCGGGTATAGCCCCAGAGGATCACCGCCACTATCGCCAACACGCCGATCGACAGCCAGAACGGCAGGCCGGCGCGGTGCCAGCTGTGTTTAATCGCCAGCGCCATCAGCGCGCCATAGCCCAACAGAGTGCGAAACCAGGCCAGCGAGGTGCGCTCTGGCTGTAGTCCCGGATCGCCTTCCCGCCGCGCCCGGCGTTTATCCGCCATACACCACCAGCAGCATCACCGCGGCCACCACCGCCAACAGCAGGATGCTAATCACCAGCAGCGTGCGGGTATAGGGAAGGTCCTGTTTCAGACGCATCGCTTTCTCGTTATTCAGCCAGCGCAGATAGCCATAGATGGCCATGCCGCCGGCAAAGAGACACAGCAGCAGGGCAAGAATTTCACGGATCAGCGGCGTGGCAAAGTCCGGCGCTAACTGGTCAAGGCCGACGCCGGCGGCGAGAAAACCGAGCGCCGTGCGGATCCACGCCAGAAAGGTGCGTTCGTTAGCCAGCGAAAAGCGGTAATCCGGCGCTTCGCCGAGGCGGGAGATTTTCATTACAGTTCCTTGTTCATCGCGCTGCAGGCTTCAGCATAGCGTAAATCAGGAACCGGGGAGAAGAACCGGCGCCCCGCGGGCGCCGGTCAAACAGCGGGGATTAATGCAGCTCAGGCCAGTAATCTTTGTTGGCCGCAATCAGGTCGTCGAGGATCGCTTTCGCCACCGAGGCGCTCGGTACGGTTTTCGACAGGGTAATCGCCTGCCACAGCTTGTGATAAGAGCGCTGTTCCCAGGCATCGACCACCAGTTTTTCCACTGCTACCTGCTGGCTCATCATCCCTTTCTGGAAGTGCGGGATGTCGCCAACCGTCAGCGGTTCCGGTCCGTTGTGACCCACCAGACAAGGGATCTCCACCATCGCGTCAGCGTCAAAGTTATGGATCGCGCCGTTGTTTGGCACAATCAGCAGCATCCTTTCCTGCGTGTTAAAGGCGATGGCCGTCGCCAGATCGACGATATACGACGCATGCTCGTCAATCTCCAGATCGCCAGCGGTGGATTTCCCGGCGGCAATAATCGCCCGGCAGGCGCTGAAGACGTTTTTCTCCCGATGATCCATCACCTCATTGGCGCGGGTACGCTCCGGGTTGGAGTGAGCCACCACGTAGTCCGGGAACAGGTAATATTTCAGGTAGGTGTTCGGCATGGTCTGCGGATCCAGCGCCTGCACGTCTTTCGCTTTAGCAAAGGTATCGTTCCAGCTGGCCTCGGTGTGCGGATCGTTAGAGGGCGGCACATAGCCATATTTCGCCACATATTCACGCAGTTTCGGCATCAAATCGTTGCCGTCGAGGTCCTCAATCGATGTCCACCAGCCGAAGTGATTGAGGCCGTAGTAGCGCACGCGCATCTGTTTGCGATCTTTGAGGCCGACAATCTGTGCCATCCGCCCTTCAATGCCGATCGGCATATCGCAGATATTGAGGATTTTGGCGTTCGGCCGCAGACGTCGGGTGGCTTCCGCCACAATCGCTGCCGGGTTGGAGTAGTTAAGCATCCAGGCGTTCGGCGAATATTTTTCCATATAATCCACCAGCTCCAGCACGCCGCCGATAGAGCGCATACCGTAGGCGATCCCCCCCGGACCGCAGGTCTCCTGGCCCAGCACGCCGTGGCGCAGCGGGATTTTCTCATCCTGTTCACGCATCGGATATTTACCGACGCGGATATGTGCCATGACGAAATCAACATCGGTAAACGCCGCCTGCGGATCGGTGGTATAGCTGAATTCAATCTCCGGCGCCTGCTCTTTGAGGATCACTTTGCACGCCTCGGCGATGGTCTCCTGACGCGCGCCGTCGTTGTCGTAAAATTTCAGCGACCGCAACGGAAAACGATCCTGGTTTGCCAGCAGCATCAGAACAATGCCCGGGGTGAAGGTGCTGCCGCCGCCTGCGATAACAACTGAGAATTTTTTCATGATACTGCCTCCGTCATGGTGGTATGTTCGGTCGAAAGAGAATCTTTCATCAGGTTTTCCAGCTGGTCGCGCACCTGGGGAACGTGCAGGCCGACGATGACCTGAATCCCGTTGCCGCGGCGTACTACCCCGTGGGCGCCCAGCGCTTTAAAGACGTCGTCACTTTGCGTTTTCGCCATATCGACCAGCGCGATGCGCAGTCGGGTGGCGCAGTTGTTGATGCTTTCAATGTTGTCGGCGCCGCCGAGGGCCTGCAGGAAGCCAGCGGCCTGACCCAGCCGGGTCTCTGGCGCGGCGGCAGCCGTGGTTTTACCTCGTGCCGCCTGGTAATCGGCCTTGCTGTAGAGCTTGATTTCGCTCTCTTCCCGGCCAGGCGTCTTCAGGTTCAGACGCAGGATCAGGGTGCGGAAGACCACGAAGTAGAGGGCGGTGAAACAGAGGCCGATGCCTATCTGAATGAACATCATTGAGGCGTGGTGATGGAACATCGGGATCCAGTTTTGCGGCAAGAACTGGTCGAGCAGACCGCCGCCGAAATTGCCTACCACGCCGCAGATGTACATCACCGTCGCCATGGTCGCCGCCAGCACCGCGTGAACGGCGAACAGCAGCGGCGAGATGAACAGGAAGGTGAACTCCAGCGGTTCGGTGATCCCGACCAGCATCGCGGTCAGGGTGGCGGGGATCAGCAGGCCGGCGACCTTGACGCGATTTTCCGGCGCGGCAGTGAAGTAGAGCGCCAGCGCAATCCCCACCGAACCAAACACTTTCGAGTTACCGTGCAAAGCAAAGCCGCCCTCCGGGAACAACGTCTTCAGCGGTTCCGTACTCTGACTGAACGCCTGCAGATGCTCCGCCCAGTAGACCTGCAGACCGCCCTCCACCACCGCCGGGCCAAAGATGAACGGGCCATAGACGAAGTGGTGCAGACCGGTGGGGATCAGAATGCGCTCAAGGAAGATGTAGACCCACACCCCAAGCGCCCCGGCTGAGCGCAGGAAGGCCTGCAGCGATTCAATGCCCAGCTGAACCTTTGGCCAGCCGAGCAGGGTCAACCAGGCGCAGGGGATCATCGCGAGGAAGGCGACAATGACCACAAACGATGATCCCTGAAAGATGCCGAGGAACACCGGCAGGGGTTTATCGAAATAGCGATTGTGCAGGGCCGTCACCAGACCGGAGATGACGATGGCGCCGATAATGCTGGTGTCGAGGGTTTTGATCCCGGCAATCATCGTCAGGCCGCTGCCTGCCGTGGGTTCAACGGAAAAGTCGACGCCGAAGAAGTGGCCCCAGGTCATCCCCATGGCGTTAATAAAGTAGTTCCAGGTGAGAAAACTCACCAGCACCGCCAGACAGGCCCGGCCCTGGGCCTGTTTCGCCAGGCCGATCGGCAGACCGACGGCGAAAATCAGCGGCATATTACGAAAGACGGTCCAGCCGCCCTCTTCAATGATGTGAACGATCTGGGCAAACAGGCTGTCGGGTGCGGTCAGCGCTTCGCCGACGAACATCGGGTTGCGCAGCATGATGGCGATACCGACCACGATCCCGGCAAAAGGAAACAACAAAACCGGAGTAAACATGGCGCCGCCAAAGCGTTGTATTTGACTGAGCATTTGAAAATCCTCATGTAACAACTCGTAGGGTGAGTGGCCTTCTTTTTCTTGATTACCGGCCTGACTCGAGAATAGAAATTTGCCCGTCCGACAACATGTCGCGCCGTTGCGATTCGTGATCCCATTCATGGTTTTAATTTGGCCAAAGTTGTCTACTTCGATAACCAAAGTTAGACATCGATAAGTCAGACAGTGGAATTAACGAAATGAATGAGTATTAATTACTTGTAATAAATCTATTTTTTTAACGAAAAGAGAAGACAGCGACATTCCACTTTCCTGCACAAGAGGACTACTGGTGATCTACAAATCCATTGCTGACCGCCTGCGGCTGCGGCTGAATTCCGCCGACTTCGCCATCGGTAGCCCGCTACCGGGAGAGAAAAAACTGGCCGAGGAGTTCGGGGTGGCGCGCATGACTATCCGCAAAGCCATCGACCTGCTGGTGGACTGGGGATTGGTTGTGCGTCGCCACGGCTCGGGGACGTTCGTGGCGCGTAAGGACGTCCATCATGAAACCAGCAATCTCACTGGCCTGGCGGAAGTGCTGCGCAAGCAGGGTAAAGAGGTGGTGAGTCAGGTGCTGGCCTTCGAGGTGATGCCTGCTCCGCCGGCCATCGCCAGCCTGCTGCGGATTAAAATTGATGAACGGATCTACTTCTCACGGCGGGTGCGCTACGTCGATGGCAAGCCGCTGATGCTGGAGGATAGCTATATGCCAGTGAAGCTGTTCCGCAACCTGTCGCTGAGCCATCTGGAGGGTTCGAAATTTGATTATATTGAGAAGGAGTGCGGGATCATCATCAGCGGGAATTATGAAACGCTGACGCCAGTGCTGGCGGACAAGCAGCTGGCGCGCTCAATGAACGTCCCGGAGCAGACGCCGCTGCTGCGTATTACCTCCCTTTCCTACAGCGACAGCGGCGAGTTTCTTAACTATTCCGTCATGTTCCGCAACGCCAGCGAGTATCAGGTGGATTACCACCTGCGCCGCGTCCAGGCGCAAAGCCCGCTAGCTCAGCCCCCAGAACAGCACGGCGAGTAGCTGCGGGGTGATAATCCGCAGGAACATCACCAGCGGATAGACGGTGGCGTAAGAGAGCGCCGCCGCGCCGCTGGTGGCGTGCAGATTGTTGGCGAAGGCCAGCGCCGGTGGGTCGGTCATGGAGCCGGCCAGCATGCCGCACAGCGTCAGATAGTTCATTTTCGCCAGCATGCGCGCGAGAATGCCTACCGTTAGCAGCGGAATGGCGGTGATGAAAATGCCGTAGGCGATCCAGCTCAGGCCCTCGCCCTGGGTCAGAGTGGCGACAAAGTCGCCCCCCGATTTTAGCCCGACCACCGCCAGAAACAGCACGATCCCCAGCTCGCGCAGCGCCAGGTTGGCGCTCGGCGGCATAAACCAGTACAGCTTGCCGATGCTGCCGATACGCCCGAGGATCAGCGCCATAATCAGCGGCCCACCGGCCAGCCCCAGCTTCAGTGCGGCAGGAAAGCCGGGAATAAACAACGGGATAGACCCCAGCAGTACCCCGAGTCCGATGCCGATAAACACCGGCAGCATCTGGACCTGCTGCAGCTTCTGCTGAGCGTTACCCAGTTCGGCGGCCACGGCGTCAATCGCCTCCTGACGACCGACCAGGTTGAGGATGTCACCAAACTGCAGGCTGGCGCTGCTGCTGGCCACCAGCTCGACGCCAGCGCGATTCAGCCGGGAGATCACCACGTCATAGCGCTGTTTGACGTGCAGATCGCGTATTTTCTTCCCCAGCACTTTTTCGTTAGTGACCACCACCCGCTCGACTTTCAGATCGGTGCCGCGCGTCGACAGCGAGGTGGCCACCTCCTGGCCAATCACCAGCTGCGCATTGTGCAGATCCTCCGGTCGCCCCACCAGGTGCAACAGGTCGCCCGCCTGAATAAGGGTGCCCGGAGCAGGTACCATCAACAGCTCACCGCGCTTCAGCCGCGAACAGACGATGTTGTCGCTATTGAGCATCGGCACATCCTGAATCGCCATCTGGTTGAGGTTGGGGTTCTCCACCCGCACGTTAATGGTGTGCAAATGAGCGTGGCCGTTGCCGCTGCTCTCCTCAAACCGCTGGGCCTCTTTCTCCACATTGATTCGGAAGAACAGGCGCACCAGCCACATGGTCAGCAGAATGCCGCAGATGCCGAACGGATACGCCATCGCGTAACTCATCCCCATCTGATCGACCACCTCGAACGGTACGCCGAGATCGCGGAGAATTTGCTGCCCGGCCCCCAGCGCTGGCGTGTTGGTCACCGCACCGGAGAAGATACCGAGCACCACCGGGAGAGGAATATCGAACAGTTTATGCAGCACCGCGGTCACCAGGCCGCCGAGGATAACAATAAGGATAGCGAACAGATTGAGCCGCAGGCCTGAGACCCGCAGCGAGGCGAAAAAGCCCGGCCCCACCTGAATACCGATGGTGTAGACGAACAGGATCAAGCCGAATTCCTGAATAAAATGCAGCATCGGGCTGCTGAGGGCGACACCCGCCTGATCGACAAAGTGGCCGACAATAATCCCGCCAAACAGGACACCGCCAATGCCAAAGCCGACGCCGCGGATTTTGACATTGCCGATCCACAACCCCACTACCGCCACCAGCGCCAGCACGCTGACCGTCAATGCTATCTCACTCATGGTATCGTCCCTGTGAATAACACCATTAACTACAGGGATTATGACCGCTGCCAGACGGGTTGTATGCCGCCTGGCGCACAATACCAGCAAACAGACCGGCACAAAAAAGCCCCGAAAAACGGGGCCTTATCAGTAGGTTACTTTATTAGCTATTTAGCGCCGGTCGTTCGCTGATGGCGATACGCTGCGGGGCAATCTGCTCAGGCTCATTGCGGGTCAGATCGATATGCAGCAGGCCATTGGTGAAGGTCGCGCCAGAGACCTCCATGTTGTCGGCGAGGGTGAAGCTCAGGCTGAAGGCCTGGCTCACCAGCCCCTGGTGCAGCCATGTGGTCTCTTTTTCCGGCTGCTGCGGCGTGCCTTTCACCACCAGACGGGTGCCTTCCAGTTGAATATCCAGATCTTCCTGACGGAAACCGGCCAGCGCAAGGGTAATGCGATAGTGGTTATCGTCGCTTTTTTCGATGTTATAGGGCGGGAAGCTCTGGCTTTCACCGGCGGTTTGCAGGGCGTTGGCCAGTTTGTCAAAGCCGATCCATTGACGCAGCAGGGGGGATAAATCGTAGTTACGCATAGTGTTTTCTCCTTCTAAGAAGCGAGTGAATACCTGCGAATTCTGTCAATTCGCATCTGCTCCCTGACGGCGAGCAGGTTGTGACATCAGGCCGCCACGCGGCCTGAAACGGACAATTAGTTGATTTCGATGCGGCGCGGCTTGTTCGCTTCCGGGATCACGCGTTCCAGATCGATATACAGCAGGCCGTTCACCAGGTTGGCGCCGCGGACGTGAATATTTTCCGCCAGCTGGAATTTGCGCTCGAAGTTACGCTCGGCGATCCCCTGATACAGGTAGGTCCGCTCTTTCTGCTCGGCGGCGTGGGCGCCTTTGACGATCAGCAGATTGTCCTGGGCCGTGATCTCCAGCTCGCTTTCAGCAAAGCCAGCCACCGCGATAGCGATGCGATAGTGGTTTTCGTCTACCAGCTCGACGTTATACGGAGGGTAGCCGCCGTTGCTCTGGCTTTGATTGTTTTCCAGCAGGTTGAACAGGCGGTCGAAACCAATGGCTGAACGATATAGCGGGGAGAGATCGAAGTTACGCATAGTAAATAGCTCCTGAAAATCAGCGAGAATCAAATGACCTTCCATCGTGGACAGGCCGCGGTAATCCGGAATACCCCTCAGGCGTATTCTCAGTGGGTTACACCTATAAAATGGGTTTCTCCCCGTGCTTTTCAAGGGATTGAGGGCGAATTTTTTTGCAGTTTGCCGATGATTGCTTAGACTGGGGGGAGGAGCACAAAAAGCAAAGTGCGATGCCCGCCACAGTGCGGCGCAATAACGCTATGCATTCACGGGTTGGCCCGATATAACCGCTGAAAGGTTATCTCAACGCCCGAAACGACGATGGAAGAACAATGAAAAGCAGACGACTGTTAAAGCTGGTCCTGTTCAGCGGGATAATAAGCCTGAGCGGTTGCTCCAGCGTAATGTCACATACCGGTGGCAAAGAGGGAACCTATCCGGGCACGCGATCCAGTGCGCAAACGCTGGGAGACAGCGATACCAACTGGGGTGTGAAATCACTGGTGGCGCTGGACATGCCGTTCACCGCCGTCATGGATACCCTGCTGCTGCCGTGGGATATGTTCCGCACCGACAGCTCAATCAAATCACGGGTCGAAAAAAGCGAGAAGGCCACGCTGGCGACCAACTCGGTGATACCGCCAGCGCCGATGCCTGCCCAGTAAGTTATCGTCCGGTCTGTGTGACCCACAGCTGGCGATAACCGTCCACCTCCTCCATCCAGGCAATCTGTTTACCGTCTGGCGAAAAGACGATCGCATCAGCCGAGGGCGCATGCGCATGCACCTTGGTTAAAAAGGTGATATCGCCTGTGCCGGCATGGCAGCAGGCAATCCGATCCTCCAGCACAAAGCCCAGCCACTCTCCTGATGGATGCCAGTTAAACGCCGACTGGATACCCGACGCATGATACGTCAACTGACGCGGCTCGCCCCCCTGCGGTGAAATAAGCCACAGCTGCACCACGCCGGCGTCATCGCGCATCAGAAAGGCTATCGCCGTCGCCTGGGGATTGGCGCGCACCCAGTGGCGCGGGACGTTCACCAGTCCCGGGTAGCGGCGATGGTGGGTGAAGGTCAAACGACGCTGACTGACGCCCGCCGGCGGCGCCGGCATTGTGGTTGCGGTACCGGCCAGCGGCGCCCCGCCAGGCTGCTTCCAGCCGGCTTCATCCTGCGGCAGATCGACAATAAACAGCTCAGGCACTTTATCGCCATTTTCCGCCAGGGTATCGCCAATAAACGCCAGCGCATGGTTCCCGACCCAGCCCTCTTCATAGGCGCGATTAATCTCATCGCTGCCCGGCACGGGAGTCGGTGTCGTGCGGCTTACCAGCACGCACCAGTGGCTGCCGCTATATTCGCGCGGATGCTTTCCCTGCGGCGTCACCGGCCCATATGGCGCCGCCACGCCGACGTTGCGCAAGTCCAGCGCCGGGTCGCGCTCGTGCAGCACGTGGTCGTTATAGGTAAAGCTGACGAACTGACCGTTGGGGCTATAGACATGGACGTGGCTGCCGCCGCGCAGCGCGCCGGGTGTGTAAGGGGCGGTAATGTCCATGGCGTCCAGATTCTCGACGGCCCCCTGAAAGGCCACCACCCCGCGGCGATGATGAAAATCATACTGCCACTGCGCATCCGGCTGCTCGGGGCCATGAATAAACACATAGCGCTCCTGGGTTGGATGCACGGTCACCACGCCGACATGCGCGCCTTGCGTGGCATGATAGACGGTCTCCACAGTACCGCTGTTTACGTTCACTCGCTCAATGGTTTCACCGGTGAACGACGCGCCGGACGGGCGGACGTCGAACACCAGCCACTGGCTGTCGGGGGTCCAGGTGCGGGTGTTAGTGAGCTGGTGGTTGCGAGGGGCAAAGGTAACTTGTTTCATGGCGTGCTGACCGGGCCGATATAAGAGTGGCGTTAGCATACCGCAATCCGCGCGGGGTTGAATGCCCGACAATGTGCTTAAAACGCTTCTCCAACCTGGAAATAGAACCCGCTGCTGCCTTTGCCGATGCCGTAATCAAGACGGATATTGACCCGCGGCTTGAACTCGAAACGATAGCCAACGCCGCCGGTAGGCAGCCAGCGGCCATTGTTCAGCGATGACAGCGACGGCCCCATGGTTCCCGCCCCGACCCAGGCCACAATCCCGTGCCGCCAGGTGAGCTGCCGACGGTATTCCAGTTGGCTGCTAACGACGTTTTTATCCCGGTAGCGCCCCTGATAGTAGCCGCGCATCCGCTCGTCGCTGCCCAGCAGGGGCATCATGCTCCACGGTACATCCCCTTGGGTGAAGGCGCCATCGGCCTCCCAGGCGAGCACGCTTTTCTCGCTCAGGGCATGATAATGGCTATAGTGCAGCTGAAATTCATCAAAACGGGTATCGCTGCCTAACCCGGGGGCGTAATGGGTGTAGCGGAAGTTGGCATACTGGCCCCGGCGCGGGTTGGGGACAAAGTCGCGATCGTCCCAGTTGATATCGATGCTGGCGCCAGAGCTGAATACCGACGGTCCCTGTGGGGTACTTTCTATTTTCGGTAAAACGTCGTGGTCCATCTCATCGGCATTCTGCGCCGCCAGCGACCACCCCGCGCCGAGATAAACATTGTCGATCAGTTGCCGGTAGATTGTCGGGCGCAGGGTCAGCACCTGGGCGGTATATTTTTCCTTCTCGTTGTCTTTATCTCCGGCGTGAAAACCCTGCCCCCAGTAGTAAGTCGGGGTATTGGCCATCGACCCTTCAACAAATACGCGCCACAGATCGTTGTCGAAAAAGGCGTAGTTTTTCACGCTGAGGCCAAACGCGCCGGTGGAGCTGGCGTAGCCGCTGAGCGTCAGGGTGGAATTCTGGCTGGTGGTATCCTGCGGATCGGGGCGATACATGCCGACGACCGCGGTGCCGATGCCCAGCCCCAGCTCCGGCGTATAGAACGGACCGGGCATCACGCCCCAGTCGATGCCTTTGCTGGCGTCGAACTTATCGCTGGCGCCGAGATGCTGCAGCCAGCCGTTGATTTTCTCGCGGCTGAGCGTCTCGGCCTGGCTGCAGATCGGGTAGGTTAACAGCAGCAGAAAAAGGATAAACAGTCGGCTCAAAAGCGATACTCACCGGCGATAAAAAAACTGTTACGTTCGGCAAAGCCAAACTCGGTAGTAATATTGAAATGCTGCGTCAGCTCGTACTGCGCGCCCACCAGTACGTTCCACGGCGACTGCAAATGCTGTTTCACATCGAAGCGACCGTTATTGTCCTGATTGGCCAGATTGACCATATTTTGCAGCATCGGCGACGGCATTGAGAGATCGTTGAGACTGCCCTTAAACTCCTGCTGTACGTCCTGATACATGCTGCCGACCCACAGGTTCAGCTTTCCGGCGGGGAGATGCAGCGTATCGACCGATGGCGTATTAAAACGATAGCCTACGCGCGGCGAAAAGGTAAACGCGTCGATACTTCCGTCGAGGATATCAAAGCGCGTTTGCGTGTAGTTGGCGTCCAGCACGGTAAACCAGTTGCCGACGCCGCCCACCAGGGTGGTGCCCATCCCGTAGGTGGTGCCTTTAAAATCGAGACGAAAGTCGAGATCCTGCATCCCCGGCAGGGGCACTACTTTACCGTTTGGCCCCTTCAGACCAACGGCAATCTGCGAAATCGAATGCCCTTCGGTGTGTCCGACGAGGCCATAAACGTTCATAAATGGCAGCAGCCAGGCATCCAGCTTAAGCGTCTCGGTTTTGCTGCTTTCCCGCGTATTACCGACGCCAATCTGGAAGGCGTTATCCAGCGAGACCGGTCCATTAGCGAAAATGTTATTCACGGCGTGTTTGCAGACAGGATCCTTACCGCAATCGATGTTACGGCCATCCAGCGACAGCCCGGTGAAGTTAATGCTGTCGACATTAATATTCTGCCGCATATCCATATAGTTCATGCTGACGCCGAACGGCAGCGGCAGGACGTAGCCGCGTTTTCTGGCCTCATCGCCTAAAAAAGGCAATATCGCGGTTGGTTCCGCTACTGCGGTCTCGGTTTTGACCGGCGCAGGCAGATCCGCCGGTTCTGCGCCGTGATAGGCGTATACCGGCTCAAGCGGCGCCGTTGGTTCCGCGGCCACGCAAATCTGTACAGAGGCGAATGGCAGCGCAACCAACATCAAACGGTGGTATATATTCATGAAAATTATGATGTTAGTGAAGCATTGCGAAAAAGAGGGCGGGTAGCTTATAGAATCCCCTGTACGGAATAAGGGATTTAAATGCGGATTAACATCTGTTCATGAAAAAAGAGAAGATCGGCCCGGACAACGCCGGGCCTGAAGAACGCTTACGCTAAAACGTATTTTTCAATGGCGAAGGCGACGCCATCTTCGAGGTTAGATTTTGTGATGAAGTTCGCCGCTTCTTTGACCGCGGGAATGGCGTTATCCATCGCCACGCCGACGCCGGCAAACTCAATCATCGCGATATCATTTTCCTGATCGCCAATCGCCATAATCTCTTCCGGTTTGATACCCAGCGCATCGGCCAGGGACTTCACGCCAGTGCCTTTATTGACGCGTTTATCCAGAATTTCGAGGAAGTACGGCGCACTTTTCAGCACGGTGTACTTCTCTTTCACTTCCGCCGGGATACGGGCGATGGCCTTATCCAGGATCGCCGGCTCATCGATCATCATCACCTTCAGCAGCTGGATCTCAGGGTCCATTTTTTCCGCTTCACAGAACACCAGTGGGATGGTCGCCACGTAGGATTCGTGGACGGTGTAGTAGCTGATATCGCGGTTCGCGGTGTAGAGCGTGTTGCGATCGAGCGCGTGGAAGTGAGAGCCAACCTCGCGGGAGAGCTGCTCGAGGAAACGATAGTCGTCATAGCTTAGCGCGGTTTGCGCAACGGTACTGCCGTCACCGGCCTTCTGCACCAGCGCGCCATTGTAGGTAATGCAGTAATCACCCGGCTGCTCCATATGCAGCTCTTTCAGATAGCTGTGGACGCCAGCGTAAGGGCGACCAGTGGTCAGCACCACGTTGACACCCCGCTCGCGCGCCGCAGCGATGGCGGCTTTCACCGCAGGAGAGATGGTATGGTCTGGCAGCAGCAGCGTGCCGTCCATATCGATTGCAATCAGTTTAATAGCCATAGGATCCCCGGGTAAGATGAGTCTTCCCTCATGCTAACGCGATTCCGCTCAAAAAACAGTAAAAGTGTCGGGCAGAAAGGGGGATGGAAGCGGGAGCGAAGAATCCCCTTTTAGCAGCAAAAAAAAGCCCGGTCACGCGATGCGACCGGGCTTATACATCCTGTTGCCCCGGTAAAACGCGTTACCGGGAAATACGCGACTTAAATATCGATATTCGCCGCTTTCAGGGCGTTCTCTTCGATAAAGGCGCGACGCGGCTCAACGGCATCGCCCATCAGGGTGGTGAACAGCTGGTCGGCAGCGATCGCATCCTTAACGGTTACGCGTAGCATGCGGCGGCTGTCCGGATCCATGGTGGTTTCCCACAGCTGATCCGGGTTCATCTCGCCCAGACCTTTATAGCGCTGGATGGAGAGACCGCGACGGGACTCCTTCACCAGCCAGTCGAGAGCCTGCTCGAAGCTGGCTACCGGCTGACGGCGTTCGCCGCGCTCGATGTAGGCATCTTCTTCCATCAGGCCGCGCAGTTTCTCGCCCAGGGTGCAGATACGGCGATATTCCGGCCCCATGATGAACTCGTTATCCAGCGGATAGTCGGTATCCACCCCGTGGGTACGGACGCGGATAATCGGCTCAAACTGCTGCAATTCACTGTTCTCACGGACATCAAATTTCCACTGGCTGCCGTGCTGCTCTTTCTCATTCAGCTCGGAAACCAGGGTGTTCACCCAGCGGGTTACCTTCTGCTCGTCAGCCAGATCGGCCTCGGTCAGGGTCGGCTGATAGATAAGCTCTTTCAGCATCGCTTTCGGGAAGCGGCGCTCCATGCGGCCAATCATTTTCTGGGTGGCGTTGAACTCGGCAACCAGTTTTTCCAGCGGTTCGCCCGCCAGCGCCGGCGCATTGGCGTTGGTGTGCAGGGTCGCACCGTCAAGAGCGATAGCGATCTGATACTGATCCATCGCTTCGTCGTCTTTAATGTACTGTTCCTGCTTGCCTTTCTTCACTTTGTACAGCGGCGGCTGGGCAATGTAGACATGGCCGCGTTCGACGATTTCCGGCATCTGACGGTAGAAGAAGGTCAACAGCAGGGTACGAATGTGCGAGCCGTCGACGTCCGCATCGGTCATGATGATGATGCTGTGATAGCGCAGTTTATCCGGGTTGTACTCATCGCGGCCGATGCCGCAGCCAAGGGCGGTGATCAGCGTCGCCACTTCCTGGGAAGAGAGCATTTTATCGAAGCGGGCTTTCTCAACGTTGAGGATTTTACCCTTCAGCGGCAGGATCGCCTGGTTCTTACGGTTACGACCCTGTTTAGCAGAGCCGCCCGCGGAGTCCCCTTCCACGAGGTACAGTTCAGACAGCGCCGGGTCGCGTTCCTGGCAATCCGCCAGTTTGCCCGGGAGGCCTGCCAGATCCAGCGCGCCTTTACGGCGGGTCATTTCACGGGCGCGACGTGCGGCCTCACGGGCGCGCGCGGCGTCAATAATTTTGCCGACCACGATTTTGGCATCGGATGGGTTTTCCAGCAGGTATTCGCTCAGCAGTTCGTTCATCTGCTGTTCTACCGCCGACTTCACCTCAGAGGAGACCAGCTTGTCTTTGGTCTGTGAGGAGAATTTCGGATCCGGCACTTTCACCGATACCACGGCGATCAGACCTTCACGCGCGTCGTCGCCGGTGGCGCTGACTTTCGCTTTTTTGCTGTAGCCTTCTTTATCCATGTAGGCGTTGAGGGTACGGGTCATCGCCGCGCGGAAGCCCGCCAGGTGAGTACCGCCGTCACGCTGCGGAATGTTGTTGGTAAAGCAGTAGATGTTTTCCTGGAAACCGTCGTTCCACTGCAGCGCCACTTCCACGCCGATACCGTCTTTTTCGGTGGAGAAATAGAAGATATTCGGATGGATCGGCGTTTTGTTCTTGTTGAGATACTCAACGAACGCCTTGATGCCGCCTTCGTAGTGGAAATGATCTTCTTTGCCGTCGCGCTTATCGCGCAGGCGGATAGAGACCCCTGAGTTCAGGAACGACAGCTCGCGCAGACGTTTCGCCAGGATGTCATATTCGAATTCAGTAACGTTGGTGAAGGTTTCATGGCTCGGCCAGAAACGCACCATGGTGCCGGTTTTATCGGTCTCGCCGGTCACCGCCAGCGGCGCCTGCGGTACACCGTGCACATAAATCTGTTTGTGGACTTTGTTATCGCGCTGGATAACCAGCTCCAGCTTCTGCGACAGGGCGTTAACCACCGAGACGCCTACGCCGTGCAGACCGCCGGACACTTTATAGGAGTTATCATCAAATTTACCGCCGGCGTGCAGGACGGTCATGATAACTTCCGCTGCGGAGACGCCCTCTTCCGGGTGAATGCCGGTTGGGATGCCGCGACCGTCATCCTGTACGGAGACGGAGTTATCGCTGTGGATGGTGACAACGATATCTTTGCAGTAACCCGCGAGCGCTTCGTCGATAGCGTTATCCACAACCTCGAATACCATGTGGTGCAGACCGGTGCCGTCATCCGTGTCGCCGATATACATACCCGGGCGCTTACGCACCGCATCCAGCCCTTTCAGGACTTTGATACTGGAGGAGTCATAAGAATTCGACATCAACGTTTCTCGCTCATTTAATCTTGGGTTAATCCGTTATTTTACCTTTTTCCACGCGGAACATCTTCGAATTTTTGTCCGACATGTCCATAACGTGTTCAGCGCTGATCGCGCTGACGAAAACCTGCGACTGCGTCGCTTTCAGGCGGCTGGATAACAGACCGCGGCGGGCATCATCAAGTTCCGAGGCAAAATCATCTATCAGGTACAGGCAGCGCCGCCCGCTGACGCGGGTGAGGAACTCACCTTGCGCCAGACGCAGGGCGCACATCAGCAGTTTAAGCTGCCCGCGCGACAAGGTATCTTCCACCGGCGCCCCGTCGGCGCGAATACGGAAATCCGCTTTATGCGGGCCGTGGGCGGTGTAGGTTAACATTCTGTCGCGCTCGAAATTCCGCTCCAGCACCTCCGCGTAGTCGGTCTCTTTTTCCCAACCGCGCTGGAAAGAGAAGGTGAGCGTGAATTCCGGTAAAAATTGCTGACAAGTATCCGCCATGTCTTCGACGATAGCGGCGCTGTATTCGGCACGCCAGCGGCTGATTTGTTCCGCCAGCGGAATGAGTTCCAGATCCCACGGTCGCAGCTGGGCATAGCGGCTGACCTGACGCAGCGCGGCGTTGCGCTGCTTGACCAGGCGCTTCAGGTTGCTCCAGGCGGTGAAGAATCCGGCTTCGTTATGAAAACATCCCCAATCGAGGAATGCTCTTCTGTATTTGGGGCCGCCATTGAGTAAAGTAAACCCCTCCGGCGTGATCAGCTGCATCGGCATCAGGTGCGCCAGCTCCGCCACTTTGTGGCCGTCAGTGCCGTCGATGCGCACCTTGCTGTCTCCCTGTTTGTCTTTGGTCAGGCCGATGGCGGTTTCCCGCTCTTCGCCCTGCAGGCGGCCGTGCAGGACAAAAGCCTCCTGCTCGTGGCGGATCACCCGGCCAATTTGCAAACTACGAAACGCCCGGCCATGACCGAGCGTATAGATAGCTTCCAGCACGCTGGTTTTGCCGCTGCCGTTCGCGCCAACCAGGAAGTTAAAGCCGGGAGATAAAGCGAGATCCGCGCTTTCAATATTGCGGAAGTCTTTGATGAGCAAGCGCGTCAGTGACATATCAGCGTTCTTTGGGCCAGGGCGTTATCGGCGCAGCCAGTTTCAACGCGGACTGCGCGCAGACCCTGGAGCGTACACGAAGTACGTGACAGGGGCGAGCACAGCCCAGGTTGAAAATGGCAAGTAAGATAGCCTGATATTTTCCACTACAATCTCATAGGCATGACGACATAGGCGGCGGATTGTGAAGCCGCATCCTCAATCTGCACGCTCGACACCGAATCCGTCAGCAGAATGCGCACATTCTCGCATTTCAGCGCATTGAGCACATCCAGCACGTAGCTAACGTTGAAGCCAATCTCCATCTCCGTTCCGGCGTAGGTCACGTCAAGGATCTCTTCCGCCTCTTCCTGCTCCGGGTTGTTAGCGGTGATTTTCAGCTGATTTTCGCTGACGTACAGCCGCACGCCGCGGAATTTCTCGTTCGAGAGGATTGCCGCGCGGGCGAAGGCCTGCTTGAGAATGTCACAGCCAGCATCGAGATGTTTATCCGGATTTTTCGGCAATACGCGGCGATAATCCGGGAAACGGCCATCAACCAGCTTCGACGTAAAGATAAAATCGCCCACATGAGCGCGGATATTGTTGCTGCCAATCTGCACGCGCAGCGGGGTATCGCCGCCGTCGAGCATCCGCATCAACTCAATCACCCCTTTACGCGGCACGATCACCGAATGGTTCGGCAGCGACGCTTCCAGCGGCATCGAACAGACCGCCAGGCGGTGACCATCGGTGGCCACCGTGCGCAGTTCGCTGCCTTCGGTTTCAAACAGCATGCCGTTTAAGTAGTAACGCACATCCTGGTGCGCCATCGAGAACTGAGTGGCTTCGATCAGACGCTTCATGGTCGCCTGCGGCAGGGTAAATTCCACTTCGCTCTGCCAGTCATCCAGATTCGGGAAATCGGCAGCAGGCAGCGTCGACAGCGAGAAGCGGCTGCGGCCGGAACGCACCAGCATCCGATCGCCTTCCAGCTGAACCGCGATCTCCGCGCCTTCCGGCAGGCCGCGGCAGATATCAAAGAATTTACGCGCCGGAACGGTCGTTGCGCCCGCTTCGTGCGGCTGAACCAGCGCCACGCGCGCCACCATCTCCATTTCAAGATCGGTACCGGTCAGCGACAGTGCGCCGTCCGCGACCTGAAGCAGCAGGTTACCGAGAATGGGCAGCGTCGGACGACCACCTAACGGACCGCTCACCTGTTGCAGCGGTTTTAATAAATGTTCACGTTCTACGGTAAATTTCATAGCGTCACGAGGATAATGTTCTGATTAAATTGGAAAAATCTTCTTTAATGTCGTGGCTTTCTTCACGCAACTGCTCAATCTTACGGCAGGCGTGCAGCACGGTGGTATGGTCGCGGCCGCCAAACGCATCGCCGATTTCCGGCAGGCTGTGGTTGGTCAGCTCTTTGGCCAGCGCCATCGCCATCTGGCGAGGACGCGCCACCGAACGGGAGCGGCGCTTGGACAGCAGATCCGCTACCTTAATCTTGTAGTACTCCGCCACCGTCTTTTGAATATTGTCGATGGTGACCAGTTTTTCCTGCAGCGCCAACAGATCGCGCAGCGCTTCGCGCACGAAATCGATGGTGATCGCCCGGCCGGTGAAGTTGGCGTTGGCGATAACGCGGTTCAGCGCCCCCTCCAGCTCACGCACGTTTGAGCGCAGTCGCTTGGCAATAAAGAACGCCACTTCGCCCGGCAGGCGAATGTCGTTTTCATCGGCTTTTTTCATCAGGATCGCGACGCGGGTTTCCAGCTCCGGCGGCTCGATCGCCACCGTCAGACCCCAGCCGAAGCGGGATTTCAGACGATCTTCTACGCCGTTGATCTCTTTTGGATAACGATCCGACGTCAGGATGATCTGCTGATTACCTTCCAGCAGGGCATTGAAGGTGTGGAAAAACTCTTCCTGGGATCGCTCTTTATTAGCAAAGAACTGAATGTCATCGATCAGCAGGGCGTCAACGGATCGGTAGTAGCGTTTAAACTCTTCGATGGCGTTGTTTTGCAGCGCTTTGACCATGTCCTGGACGAAACGCTCGGAGTGCATATAGACCACTTTGGCGTTCGGCTTACGCGCCACAATGCCGTTACCCACCGCGTGCAACAGGTGGGTTTTCCCCAGACCGGTGCCGCCATAAAGGAACAGTGGGTTGTAGGCCCCGCCCGGGTTATCCGCCACCTGACGCGCCGCCGCGCGGGCCAGCTGGTTAGATTTACCTTCGACGAAGTTATCAAACGTGTGTTTCACGTTAACGTTAGAGCGGTAGGTCGGCTCCGCTGGCGCCGGGACATTATCCCAGCCTGGGCGCACGATCGTCGGCGCCACGCGCGCGGTCTGCACCTGCGCCGCCGGAATGGCCGCCGCAGCCGGGCTTACCGCTCCTTTCTGCAGCGAGCTGGCTGGCTTAGCACCCACCTCAAAACGCAGCTGCGGGGCATCAGCACCGCAAAAGTCATTGAGGAGTCCATTGATATTATTGAGGTATTTGTCCCTTACCCAGTCGAGCACAAAACGGTTTGGCGCATACAGTGCCAGCGTGTTATCGCTCAGTTCCGCCTGCAATGGGCGGATCCACATGCTGAATTCTGTGGCTGGTAACTCATCCTGCAATCGGGCAAGACACTGCTGCCAAAGCGAAAGTGACACGGCGGACTCCACTCGAACATAAAATCGATATCAAAGAAAAACAGAAACAATCATGATTGTTGGCACACGTCGACAAGACCCTGCATTAGCCGAAAAGCCCCTGCACAAAAGGGGTGACGTGCGAACCGCTATCTGCGGTTATTACCCGTTGCGGATCCGTGGATCACGATCGGGACCGGGGATCATAGCCTAAACTGAGAAAGAGATCTTGTGTTTCTCAACAGATTCTTCCCGATTTATCCACAGGAAGGATCGAAACCGGGTAAGTGTAATCGATCCTGGGGAGAGTGAAGCACGATTTCCGCCGCATATTGGAAAAATTAATGAGCTATGCTGGTTTTGGGCGGAAACGATCTAACAAAGATCCTTCAGGATCCTTGCGCTTTACTGGCCAGGCCGTATAATCCCCCACCCGGCGCGTAATGCCCGTTTTCGTCACGCGTCTCAGCTTATTTTTTGTGCGACAAGGTGCGAGAAATAAGGAAAGAGAATTGACTCCGGAGTGTACAATTATTACAATCCGGCCTCTTTAATCACCCACGCTGAGGCGTAAGTCGTTCGAAGTTCGTTCGGGTCTACGCAAAAGTCAGTGAATTTATTCAAGTTTAGGTAGAAATCGCCATGAAACGCACTTTTCAACCGTCTGTACTGAAGCGCAACCGTTCTCACGGCTTCCGTGCTCGTATGGCTACTAAAAATGGTCGTCAGGTTCTGGCACGTCGTCGTGCTAAAGGCCGCGCTCGTCTGACCGTTTCCAAGTAATAAAGCTAACCCTGCGTGGTTAAGCTCGCATTTCCCAGGGAGTTACGCTTGTTAACTCCCAGTCATTTCACTTTCGTCTTCCAGCAGCCACAACGGGCTGGCACGCCGCAAATCACCATCCTCGGCCGCCTGAATTCGCTGGGGCATCCCCGCATCGGTCTCACCGTCGCCAAGAAAAACGTGAAACGCGCACATGAACGCAATCGGATTAAACGTCTGACGCGTGAAAGTTTTCGTTTGCGTCAACATGAACTCCCGCCAATGGATTTCGTGGTGGTGGCGAAAAGAGGGGTTGCCGACCTCGATAACCGTGCTCTCTCGGAAGCGTTGGAAAAATTATGGCGCCGCCATTGTCGCCTGGCTCGCGGGTCCTGATCGGCCTGATTAGAGTTTATCAGCGCCTGATTAGTCCGCTACTCGGGCCGCATTGTCGTTTCACCCCAACCTGTTCTCAATACGGAATTGAGGCCTTACGCAGGTTTGGTGTGATAAAAGGCAGTTGGTTGACAATGAAACGCGTATTAAAATGCCACCCTTTACACCCTGGTGGTGACGATCCCGTCCCGCCTGGACCATTTGATACCAGAGAACACTAACGATGGATTCGCAACGCAATCTTCTTATCATCGCTTTGTTGTTCGTGTCTTTCATGATCTGGCAAGCCTGGGAGCAGGACAAAAATCCGCAGCCCCAGCAGCAGACCACGCAGACTACGACCACAGCAGCGGGTAGCGCCGCCGACCAGGGCGTACCGGCCAGTGGCCAGGGGAAACTGATTACGGTTAAAACCGACGTGCTTGAACTGACTATCAACACCAACGGTGGCGATATTGAGCAGGCGCTGCTTCTGGCGTATCCAAAAACGCTGAAGTCGACCGAACCGTTCCAGTTACTGGAAACCACGCCGCAGTTTGTCTACCAGGCGCAGAGCGGCTTAACCGGTCGTGATGGTCCGGATAACCCGGCGAATGGCCCGCGTCCGCTGTACAACGTCGATAAAGAGGCGTTTGTGCTGGCAGATGGCCAGGATGAAATCGTCATTCCGCTGACCTACACCGACAAAGCCGGCAACGTCTTCACCAAAACCTTCACCCTGAAACGTGGCGGCTATGCGGTGAACGTGGGTTATAGCGTGCAGAACGCCAGCGAGAAGCCTCTGGAAGTCTCGACCTTCGGTCAGTTGAAGCAGACCGCGGCGCTGCCGACCAGTCGCGATACGCAGACCGGCGGCCTGTCCACGATGCATACTTTCCGTGGCGCAGCGTTCTCGACTTCAGATACGAAATACGAAAAATATAAATTCGATACCATTCTGGACAACGAAAACCTGAACGTCAGCACCAAGAACGGTTGGGTTGCCATGCTGCAGCAGTACTTCACCACCGCGTGGGTGCCGCAGAATAATGGAACGAATAACTTCTACACCGCTAACCTCGGCAACGGCATTGTGGCTATTGGCTACAAATCGCAGCCGGTACTGGTGCAGCCAGGTCAAACCGACAAACTGCAGAGCGTGCTGTGGGTCGGCCCGGCTATTCAGGACAAAATGGCTGCCGTTGCGCCGCACCTGGATCTGACCGTCGACTACGGCTGGCTGTGGTTCATCTCCCAACCGCTGTTTAAGCTGCTGAAATTCATCCACAGCTTCCTCGGCAACTGGGGCTTCTCGATCATCGTTATCACCTTTATCGTTCGTGGCATCATGTACCCGCTGACCAAAGCGCAGTACACCTCCATGGCGAAGATGCGTATGCTGCAGCCGAAGATTCAGGCCATGCGTGAGCGTCTGGGCGACGATAAACAACGTCAAAGCCAGGAAATGATGGCGCTGTATAAAGCGGAAAAAGTGAACCCACTGGGTGGCTGCTTCCCGCTGATTATTCAGATGCCGATCTTCCTTGCGCTGTACTACATGCTGAGCGCCTCGGTTGAACTGCGTCATGCGCCGTTTATCCTGTGGATCCACGACCTGTCTGCACAAGACCCATACTACATCCTGCCGATCATCATGGGCGCGACCATGTTCTTCATCCAGAAGATGTCGCCAACCACCGTGACCGACCCGATGCAGCAGAAGATCATGACCTTTATGCCGGTCATCTTCACGGTGTTCTTCCTGTGGTTCCCGTCTGGCCTGGTGGTGTACTACATCGTCAGCAACCTGGTCACCATTATTCAGCAGCAGCTGATTTACCGTGGTCTGGAGAAACGTGGCCTGCATAGCCGCGAGAAGAAGAAATCCTGATACTCTTCATTCTTCAAGCCAACGCATCTGCGACTTGGATAATTTAGAGTAGTTACGGTAACGTTAATGCCAGAGAAGGCGGTCAATGGACCGCCTTTTTTACATCTACATAGAGAGTCACCATGAGCCATAACGACACTATCGTCGCCCAGGCAACCCCTCCGGGACGCGGTGGGGTGGGCATCCTGCGTATCTCCGGCCTTAAGGCGCGCGATGTCGCGCAGGCGGTACTCGGCAAGCTGCCGAAGCCGCGCTATGCCGACTACCTGCCGTTCAACGACGTTGACGGTACGCCGCTGGATCAGGGAATTGCGCTGTGGTTCCCCGGGCCGAACTCCTTTACCGGGGAGGATGTGCTTGAGCTGCAGGGCCACGGCGGCCCGGTCATTCTCGATCTGCTGCTCAAACGTATTCTGACGTTGCCCGGCGTACGCATCGCCAGGCCGGGCGAGTTTTCCGAGCGCGCGTTCCTCAACGACAAGCTCGACCTGGCGCAGGCAGAAGCCATCGCCGACCTCATCGACGCCAGTTCAGAACAGGCGGCGCGCTCGGCGCTGAATTCGCTGCAGGGGGCGTTCTCCGCGCGGGTGAATCATCTTGTGGAAGCGCTCACTCACCTGCGCATCTATGTGGAAGCGGCTATTGACTTCCCGGATGAAGAAATCGATTTCCTCTCAGACGGCAAAATTGAAGCCCAGCTGAACGGCGTGATGGCCGACCTCGACGCCGTCCGCGCGGAAGCTCGCCAGGGCAGTCTGCTGCGCGAAGGGATGAAAGTGGTGATCGCCGGGCGACCAAATGCCGGTAAATCGAGCCTGCTCAACGCCCTGGCGGGCCGCGAAGCGGCGATCGTCACCGACATTGCGGGCACCACCCGCGACGTGCTGCGCGAGCATATCCATATCGACGGCATGCCGCTGCATATCATCGATACCGCGGGCCTGCGCGACGCCAGTGACGAAGTGGAGCGTATCGGCATCGAGCGCGCCTGGCAGGAGATTGAGCAGGCGGATCGGGTGCTGTTTATGGTCGACGGCACCACCACCAGCGCCGTTGATCCGGCGGAGATCTGGCCAGACTTTATCGAGCGCCTGCCCGCTAAACTGCCGATTACCGTGGTGCGTAATAAAGCCGACGTCACTGGCGAAGCGCTGGGTCTCAGCGAAGTCAATGGCCACTCACTGATCCGCCTGTCGGCGCGAACCGGCGAAGGCGTGGAGGTGCTGCGGAACCACCTTAAGCAGAGCATGGGCTTCGATACCAGCATGGAAGGCGGCTTCCTCGCCCGCCGCCGTCACCTGCAGGCGCTGGAAGAGGCGGCGAACCATCTGCAGCAGGGCAAAGCCCAGCTGCTGGGCGCCTGGGCCGGGGAGCTACTGGCGGAAGAGCTGCGCCTCGCGCAGCAGGCGCTGAGCGAGATCACCGGGGAGTTCACCTCCGACGACCTGCTGGGCCGCATCTTCTCCAGCTTCTGTATCGGCAAATAACGTTTAGTCCGTAAACGTTCACTCACCCGCATTAACGCCGCGTTAATGCGGGTTTTTTCTTGCCCTTTGCGGCGCAACGTTCTCTACTTTTATCTCCCCTTTTACCACGAGACTAAAGCATGACCGTTGAATATACCGTGATCGAGAAGGTGCCCTCCGCCGAAGCGTTTTGCCACCTGCGGGTGGCGGCAGGCATGTCGCCGCGCCCCCTGGAAGGCGCCAGAGCCGGGCTGCCGCATAGCTGTTACGGCGTACATATCCTCTGGCAGGAGACGCCGATCGCGATGGGACGTATCGTCGGCGACGGCGCGATTAATTTCGATATTGTCGACGTCGCCGTCGATCCGGCTCATCAGGGAAAAGGCCTAGGCCGGCTGGTGATGGAGAAGCTGATCGCCTGGCTGGACGCTAACGCCTTTGACGGGGCCTACGTTACGCTGGTGGCGGATGTGCCGGAGCTGTATGCGAAGTTCGGCTTTGAAAGCGTTCGGCCGGAAAGCGAAGGGATGGCCCGCGTCTGGCGAACCCGGAGTCGTTAACTCGCGTTTCCTGCCAGGAAAAGAGTGTTGTCCAAATGGCAACTCGTCTTGTGGCGCGTTCCTCACTATGCTGAACGCCATTCACATCGCGAGGATCCCATGACACGCTTTCTTCTCTGCAGTTTCGCCCTGGTTCTGCTCTATCCCTCCGGCATCGATATGTATCTGGTCGGCCTGCCGCGTATTGCTCAGGACCTGGGGGCCAGCGAGGCACAATTACATATCGCCTTTTCAGTCTATCTGGCCGGTATGGCCTCCGCGATGCTGTTTGCTGGTCGCATCGCCGACCGGTCAGGACGTAAGCCTGTCGCCATTGTGGGCGCGGTGATCTTTGTTGTCGCCTCCCTGCTCTGCGCCCAGGCGCACGCCAGCAGCCACTTCCTCGTCGGACGCTTTATCCAGGGGATCGGCGCCGGCAGCTGCTACGTGGTGGCTTTCGCTATCCTGCGCGATACGCTGGACGATCGCCGCCGCGCCAAGGTGCTGTCGTTGCTCAACGGCATTACCTGCATTATCCCCGTCCTGGCGCCGGTGCTTGGCCACCTGATTATGCTGAAATATCCGTGGCAGAGCCTGTTCTACACCATGACCGGCATGGGCGTCATGGTCGGTTTGCTGTCGGTCTTTATCCTGCGCGAGACGCGCCCGACGGCACACCCGCAGACTGCGACACCGCAGCATGGCGGCAGTGAGTCGCTGCTGAACCGCTTTTTTCTCAGCCGCATTCTCATTACCACCCTCAGCGTGACGGCGATCCTGACCTACGTGAACGTCTCTCCGGTTCTGATGATGGAAGAGATGGGGTTCGACCGGGGAACTTACTCAATGGCGATGGCCCTGATGGCGATGATCAGCATGGCGGTCTCCTTCTCGACGCCGTTCGCCCTGTCGCTGTTTACCCCCCGCACCTTAATGCTGACCTCGCAGGTACTGTTCCTGGCGGCAGGCCTGGCACTGAGCCTCGCCACCCGCCAGACCCTCACCCTGATCGGGTTGGGCATGATTTGCGCCGGCTTCTCCGTCGGATTCGGCGTCGCAATGAGCCAGGCGCTGGGGCCGTTCACGCTGCGCGCGGGCGTCGCCAGTTCGGTCCTCGGCATCGCGCAGGTGTGCGGTTCATCGCTGTGGATTTGGCTCGCCGCCATCATCGGACTCAGCGCAATGAATATGCTGATCGGGATACTCATTGCCTGTAGCATAGTGAGCCTTGTTTTGTTACTGGTCGTCACCCCGCCGCGGGTTGCGCAATACGATGAAGAAGCCGCTGTCGAGTCTTGATCTTAATTTACTCCTCTGCCTGCAGCTCCTGACCCAGGAGCTCAGCGTTACCCGTACGGCGAAGCGGATGAACGTTTCGCCGTCAGCGGTGAGCAAGTCGCTGGCCAAACTGCGCGCCTGGTTTGACGACCCGCTGTTTGTGAAAACCCCGCTGGGTCTGGCGCCTACGCCGCTGGTCAGCAGCATGGAGCAGGATCTGGCGGACTGGATGCAGATGGGCAACCAGATCCTCGATAAACCACACCACACCATGCCCAGCGGCCTCAAATTCGAGCTGGCGGCGGAAACGCCGCTGCTGATGATCCTGTTTAATACCCTCTCCCAGCGCATCTATCAGCGCTATCCGCAGGCATTGATTCGTTTGCGCAACTGGGACTACGACTCGCTGGACGCCATCATTCGCGGCGAGGTGGATATCGGCTTCTGCGGGCGTGAAAGCCATCCACAGTCGCGGGAGCTGCTGAGCCTGCTGCCGTGGTATATCGATTTTGAGGTACTGTTCACCGACCTGCCGCAGGTCTGGCTGCGCGCCGATCATCCAGCGCTCAGGGAAGAGTGGGATCTGGCGGCATTCTTACGCTATCCGCATATCACTATCTGCTGGGAACAACGCGATACCTGGGCGCTGGACGATGTGCTGCAGGAGCTGGGGTATAAGCGTAACGTGGCGCTGACCGTGCCAGGGTTTGAACAATCGCTTTTTATGGCCGCTCAACCGCAACACACCATGCTGGCTACCGCGCCGCGCTACTGCCAGCACTATAATCAGCAGCACCAGCTGCCGCTAGTCTCCCGGCCGCTACCGCTGGAGGCGCAGCATCTGGAAAAGCTGCGCGTTCCCTTCACCCTGCTATGGCATAAGCGCAACAGCTACAACCCGAAGCTCGTCTGGCTTAGAGATACGCTGAAAGCACTCTATTCCGGTACGCTGTAAGCCTTGTTTCGTGTCTATCGCCCCTTATTTGCGCAAGAATTTGTAAAATTCAAACAAATTCCCTTTTCAAGGGGGGATTTCGGCATTAAAACCTGTTAATACCAGGCGATAATAGCGCCCGCAATTTTATCCAGACCATTACTCACGGAGCGACGTATGGCAACGCATTTTGCAAGAGGGATACTTAGTACCGGGGAGCCGCTATCGACACGTTTGTCAGCGGCCTGTCATCAATCCGCACGCCTACTCCCTGAATACCGTCAGGCTCGCTTTCGCGCTTCGCGTTCGCTACTCGCCGAACTGCTGTTTATGCTTTACGGTATCAGCGAGCTGCCTGAAATTATCAATGAAGCCAATGGCCGACCGGTTTTTAGCGATCGTCATCTTCCTCGCTTCTCTATCTCTTATACTGGCAATATTGTTGGCGTCGCGCTGACCACCGAGGGGGATTGTGGCCTCGACATGGAACTGCAGCGCACGGTGCGTGGTCACGACGCCGACCGGCACAATTTCAGTAACAATGAAAATCTGTGGATTAACATTCAGCATGACCCGGATGAAGCGCGTAGCCAGCTGGTGGCCCTGCGGCGAAGCGTGTTGAAACTGACCGGCGAAGCATCAACGCAGCTGCTGCCGGGTTCTGGCCGCCTGCGCACCGCCGGTAGCCAGCCGATCGAAGCCGTCTGTGATGCCGAATCGCTGCTGGTGTGGTCGATTGCCGCCAGCCCAAATATCGGCTCGCTGAAGGTCTGGGAATATGATGCTAAGGGGGGCGAATGGCGCAGCCTGCCGGATGCTCAGCAGCGCGCACGCGAACCGTCGGCCCGTCTGATGCGTTTTACCAGCTTACCGATGGAAAAAACCTTATCCCTCAATTGACCGGTTTTGCCGGCATCATGATACAAAGGAGCAATCATGTCAGATACCTTAAAAGTGGTTACGTTACTCGGCAGCCTGCGCAAAGGGTCGTTTAATGGAATGGTCGCGCGCACCCTGCCCGGCATCGCGCCAGCGGGCATGGATATCTCCGCGCTGCCGTCGATCGGTGATATCCCGCTGTACGATGCTGATATGCAGGAGGAAGAGGGGTTCCCACAGCGCGTGCAGGATATTGCGCAACAGATCCGCGAAGCGGATGGCGTGGTGATCGTCACTCCCGAGTATAACTATTCCGTGCCTGGCGGCCTGAAAAACGCCATCGACTGGCTGTCACGCCTGCCCGAGCAGCCGCTGTCCGGCAAACCGGTACTGATTCAGACCAGCTCAATGGGCGCCATCGGCGGTGCGCGCTGCCAGTATCATTTGCGCCAGATTCTGGTCTTCCTTGATGCGATGGTAATGAATAAACCGGAATTTATGGGCGGCGTCATCCAGAACAAAGTGGATCCGCAGTCGGGTGAAGTAGTCGATCAGAGCACCCTCGACCATCTGCGTGGCCAGCTGACCGCCTTTGGCGACTATATTCGGCGGGTTAAAGCATAAAAAAAGCCCGGCAGCGATGCCGGGCTTTTTCATCATGCGTGCGGATTAATGTGCATCGATAAAGACAATTTTCAGCACGAACAGCAGCGAGACGATAATCACGCACGGGCTGAGCTCGCGCAGACGGCCGGTACCGATCTTCATCACGCAGTAAGAGATAAAGCCTAAGGCGATACCTTCGGTGATTGAGAAGCTAAACGGCATCATCACCGCGGTGATAAACGCCGGTACCGCTTCCGTCAGGTCATCCCACTTCACGCGCGCCAGGCTTGAGGTCATCAGTACGCCAACGTAAATCAGCGCGCCGGCGGCGGCATAGGCCGGAACCATCCCTGCCAACGGTGACAGGAAGATAACCAGCAGGAACAGGATCCCAACGACAACGGCGGTCAGGCCGGTGCGTCCGCCCACGGAAACGCCGGAGGAGGATTCGATATAGGCGGTCACCGAAGAGGTACCAATAAAGGAACCGGCAACGGACGAGACGCTGTCGACAAACAGCGCTTGCTTCATGCGCGGGAATTTACCCTGTGCATCAGCCAGACCCGCTTTATCGGTGACGCCAATCAGCGTCCCGGAGGAGTCAAACAGGTTGACCAGCATAAACGAGAAGATCACGCCGGCCAGGCCCAGGTTCAGGGAGCCAGCCAGATCGACATGACCAATCACCGACGTCACGCTCGGCGGCGCGGAGACGATGCCGGTGTAGTGCACATCGCCCAGCATCCAGCCCAGTAGGGTGGTGACCACAATAGACACCAGGACCGCGGCATGAATGTTACGTGATGCCAGAATCGCGATGATAAAGAAGCCCAGTATGCCCAGCAGCACACTGTGGGAGGTCAGATGACCAATGCTGACCAGCGTTTCCGGATTAGCGACGATAACCCCGGCATTTTTCAGACCCATCATGCCGATAAACAGGCCGATACCGCTGGTGATACCGACGCGCAGGCTCACCGGAATATTGGCGATCATCCAGTAGCGTACACGGAAAATCGTCAGCAGCAGCAGGCCGACGGCGCCCCAGAAAATCGCGCCCATGCCTACCTGCCACGGCAGGCCCATCGCCTGCACCACCACAAAGGCGAAGAAGGCGTTCAGACCCATCGCCGGCGCAAGAGCCACCGGCAGGTTCGCGAACAGGCCCATCAGGATACTGCCGAACGCAGCAATCAGACAGGTAGTCACAAACACGGCGCTGGTATCCATGCCCGCTACGCCAAGAATTTGTGGGTTAACAAAAACGATATACACCATCGTCAGGAACGTGGTGAAACCGGCGATCGCTTCCGTACGCACTGTGGTGCCGTGCTCGCGCAGCTTAAATACGCGCTCCAGCAGACCCTGGCCAGAAGACTGGCTGGTTTGTTGTTGACTCATTATCGGTTTCCGAACGTAAAGGAGGGAAAATTCGAGGCTATCCTATACCAAAACAGGGCACCCGGCGCAGTTGTATGGTAATTTTTTTCATTTATTTTGCTTATACGGCAACGATTGCGTCGCGGCATTGGGCATGACGAAAACGTTAAACTTGTTAATACGGAAAGACTATGACTCAACCAGAAGCAGTATTTTTTGACTGTGACGGCACACTGGTCGACAGTGAGGTGATTTGCTCCCGCGCCTACGTTCACATGTTCCAGGAATTCGGCATTACGCTGGACCTTGCCGAGATTTTTAAGCGCTTCAAAGGGGTGAAGCTGTACGAAATTATCGACACCATCAACGCTGAGCATGGCGTTAACCTGCAAAAAGCGACGCTGGAGCCAATTTACCGTGCGGAGGTCGCTCGCCTGTTTGATAGCGAACTGGAGGTGATTGCCGGAGCCCAGGCGCTGCTGGATGCGGTAAGCGTCCCGATGTGCGTGGTTTCCAATGGCCCGGTCAGTAAAATGCAGCACTCTCTTGGCCGCACCGGCCTGCTGCACCATTTCGCTGACCGCTTGTACAGCGGCTATGATATTCAGCGCTGGAAGCCTGACCCGGCGCTGATGTTTCATGCGGCAGAGGCCATGCAGGTAAAAGCCGAAAACTGTATCCTGGTGGATGACTCCAGCGCCGGTGCTCAGTCGGGGATTGCCGCCGGCATGGAGGTGTTTTATTTCTGCGCCGATCCGCATAACCAGCCGATCGATCATCCCAAAGTGACGACCTTTACCGATCTGGCAGAGCTGCCGGCATTGTGGCAAGCGCGCGGCTGGGATATCACGCGTTAAGGGCCTGGTGAGCGGCACGTTGGCATCGATGTAGCCCCGCTAAGCGTCTGTGCAAGCGGGGAATAGAATCAGCGACTGGTTATGGCTGCAATTCAGTGACTGCCGCTTTATCGGCAATAATCACCAGTGAAGGGTGTAATTTGAGCACCGACGCCGGCACCTGCTCGCTGACCGGGCCTTCAACCACCTGCTTAAGGGCTTGCGCCTTCGCCGCGCCGCTCACGATCAACAGCAGATTTTTTGCCGCCATCACGCTTCTCGGCCCCATGGTGACATAGCTATCGGGCACGACGGAAAAATCCCCGCCCATCTCGCCGTTAGCGACAATACCAATCATTTCCCCATGAATCGGCACTTCGACCGTCTGATCATGAAAGCGGGTGGTATTCGGCAGGTTGCCGCAAAAATGGCCGTCAGCCCCCAGCCCCAGCACCATCAGATCAAGGCCGCCAGCCTCTTCCAGCTGGCGATCGTGCTGAGCGGCGTTGTCCAGCGTCAGCTTGTGAATGTTCTCTTCTTTGATCTGCGCCGGGGTAAAAAACAGCTGGCGCAGATTAGATATCGTGACGCCTTCTCGCGACTGGCCGCGAAAGGGGATCTCATCGAAGTTGTAATAGTGCACCCGATCATAGAATGCTTTGCCTTTCACGGCGGCGGTTAGATGCTCATACATCCGCTTTGGCGTACTGCCGGCCGTCACGGCGAGATTCACCCGCCGCGGTGCCGTGATATAGCCCAGAACATGATGGCTGGCGACCAGGCTCATCTCTTCATAATCTTCGGTCACAATCATTTTCATCTTGTCGTCCTTCACAAGCACAAAACGGGGGCTGAAGGCCCCCCTAACGGTTATTTAAACAGTTTCTGCACAAACTCGGCGTAGGCCGGGCGCCAGACGTCCATTTCATGGTTCAGGCCAGGATACGAGTGATAGTCGAAGTTGATCTTCTGTTTTTCCAGCTCGCGTTTCAGACCCGCGATATCGTTGCCGGTGACGGAATCTTTTTCCCCGACGACCACGGTAAAGTTGCGCAGCTGCTTATTGATCGCGTCAGGCTGCTTCAGCTGCGCTTCCACGCCGGCATTCGGCACTGTCGTGGTCGTGACGCCGCTAAAGGTGGCGAGCCAGCCAAAGCTATCCAGATGGTTCATTCCGGAAACCAGCGCCTGATAACCGCCCTGTGACAGGCCAGCCAGCGCCCGGCCGTCGGCATCTTTACGCACGTTAAACCGGGTATCGATCAGCGGAATGATATCCTGCATCAACTCGTTATCCGCCGCCTGCGCATTGAGCGGATAGAAGTTTTTGCGCCGCTCCTGCGGCGGAAAGTTTTCCGCTATCGCTTCCGGGGTATCGGTTTCGGTATCCGGGACCACCACCAGCATCGGCTTGATTTTGCCCTCCGCCAGCAGGTTATCCATGATCTGCGGGATACGCCCCTGATCGATGGCCGACAGACCGCTGTCGCCAAAGCCATGATAGAAATAGAGCACCGGCAGCGGATCGCCGGTTCCGCTATAGCCCGGCGGCGTCCAGACATAGAGACGACGTTCGGCGTTCAGTGCCTTCGAGTGATAGGTGAGGGTGCGCAGATCGCCATGCGCGACCGCCCGATCGTCGAGAATACTACCAGGTACCAGAATCAAACTGGTATTCACCTGGCGCTGCGGCTTCTGATAGCGGCTGCCGGTATCCACCGAGCGGAAGCCATCCACATCGAAATAGTATTCATAGAGATTGGGTTTCATCGGCTCACTTTTCCATGTCCACACCCCCTGAGCCTCTTTGGTCATGTCGTGTGAGACAAAGGAGTCCGGCGTGGCGCCGGTCACTACCGACACCCGCCGGGCATCAGGAGCAAACAGGCGATAAGTGATACTCTTATCCGCGTTAACCTGGGTAATAAAGTGGCTCACCGGCAGGGTGGGATCCGGCATCGCGGGTAATGGCGCCGCCTGGAGGGTAAATGCCGCGCCCGCCAGCGCCAGTGCGAAATACATTGCATGTCGTTTCATCGTTAGTCCTCTTCCGTTGTGTCCGTTCTGTTATCGTCTTACCACCAGATTTCCGCCTGCGCCCCCACGGCAAACTGATCGTTTTTACCGTCTTCAAAAATGCTGGTGGTATTATTCGCTGCCTTATCCAGGTCGATATCCTTCGCTTTAATATAGGTGGCATAGAAGCGAATTTCCGGGCGCGAGGTCAGCATACTGGTATTGACTTTGAAGGTATGGAACAGCGTGGTCTTGTAGCCGGACTCGTTATATTTCTTGCCGGTAACATCTTTGTTTTGCTGTTTGAAGTATCCCAGCTCAACGCCGGTCTGGTTATATTTATCCCAGATATAAGCCGGTCGCAGGACCGTGCGAATGGATTCAAAATCGGAGTGGGCCCCGGTTTCGTAGCTATAGACATCGTTACCAAAGGAGTAGACGATGGCATTCGCCATAATAACGTCATCGCGTAAATAGGTTTCCCCCTGCGAGGTTAAGCGCACGGCGGTGCCATTGGTATGATCGCCATAATAGCGGCCGTTAAAGGTGGTATAGGGGCTGGATCCGGTATAGCGCGAGAAGCTGCTGGCAATAGAATTATTCGCCAGTAAGAAAGAGAATTCATTAAAGCCGCCGTTTGCCCATTTCTGTGTTAACGAAGTGCCTGCCATCCAGGTATCTTTCCACGGATAATAACCTTCATTGCCCTCTTTATATTTCTCTGAGGAACTTTGATTCGCGGCGACATAGCGTCCGCTGACCATCAGGCTGGCTTTATCCCACAGCGGAATCTCTTTGTAGCGAACGTCCAGAGTATTGGTGTTAATTTGCTGCTTATTGCTCAAAGAACGATCGTAATCATCGACATCTTCGCGGACCAATGCGATATCGAATTTCCCGGCGCCCACCTGCCAGTTTTCCAGCCCCACGCCGGCCGCCGCATCGGTTCTCTGCGTTTTCCAGTCCAGCATCTGGATTTCGATTTTTGGCGCCCCGTGTTTGCCGACCCAGAAATCGGCTTCCGGGGCAAACGGCAGGAACCCTTTGGTGTTAACGTACATATCCGAGAACTGGATGTAGTTTTCGCCGCCGGCATTGTCACCAAACCAGCCTGAGGAGTACTGCTGGCCGACGTTCCCGTCGAGCATCACGATGGCATCAACGCGTTTATCACCTTCCTGAAACACCCGCTGCTTCAGCTGCAGATCGAACCAGCCGGAATATTCATTGCCCAGGCGGCCAAGCGAACCGATCGCCCACGATTTTGGCGAGCCGTGCGAGGCGGTGCCCCAGCCGGAACGGAAGTAGCCGTTATAGCTGAAGCCAATTTCATCTTTCACGAACGTGCTAAAATCTTTCAGCGTCATCGCGCTGTAGGCTGGCGCGCCATCCGTGGCAGGTTGTTGATTTTTAACCAGCACCGCATCCGGTTTAACCGCCGTTTTCGGACCGGCGGCCGCCACCCCTGTCTTACGCTTCTGACCTTCCGCAGGAGGAGACCATGAGGCCCAAATCTGGTCTCTTTTTCTCTCCTGGTCCTGATATTTTTTGAGCTCTTTTTGCGTGTCTTTGAGCGCTTTCTCCAGCAGCTCAAGTCGTTGCTCCACCGTCAACGGGCTTGCTATCAGAGTGGTGGAATAACAAAGAGGCGCCAGCAAGACTATCGCCGAAGCGATCCTGTTTTTTCTCATCATAATATTCCTTTATATAAGCATTGGCGTAAATAAAACACGACAGCAACAACCATCCCGCGCAGGTTCTAATAGCCCTATCCATACCGTTTGAGGTCGCGGCGGCTGTTATTTTTGCAGTTAGACAAAAGCAAAAAAAAACCTGAAGAAGACCATCTGCCTTAACAGATAATCCTCTTCAGGTTTTGCCCGCACATCGCGGTAGCAACCCTCATTCAGCCATTATTGGCCCGCATAAAACAAAAAAACCTGATACCGCCGCCGTAGGGGCAATATCAGGTTTTGCCTGCTGTCGCAGTCACAATCCGTTTAAACCACCCTGAGCGTTTAAGCTCAGGAGTGGGCGTTGATTGTTACGCGATAAAATGAATAACTCAAACGGGCAGATTGTTAATTGTGACGATAATCTCAGCAATCTCGCTGCCACGAGATAAATCATATCTAATTCTGATAAAGCCATTTACCAGAATTAGACAGAATGATTATTACTCTTTCGGATCTTTGCCGGCGAGCAGTTTATCCAGCTCATCGCCGCCAACGTGACGGAAATCCTGACCTTTGACGAAGTAGAAAATATATTCGCAGATATTCTGGCAGCGGTCGCCAATACGCTCGATGGAGCGCGCGCAGAACAGCGCGGTCAGGACGCTGGGGATAGTGCGCGAGTCTTCCATCATGTAGGTCATCAGCTGGCGTACGATGCCTTCATACTCCTGGTCGACTTTTTTATCTTCGCGATAGATACGTACCGCTTCGTCGAGATCCATACGCGCAAACGCATCCAGTACGTCATGCAGCATCTGCACCGTGTGACGGCCCAGCGATTCGAGGCTCACCAGCAGCGGCTGGTGCTGCTGGGAAAACTTCTCCAGCGCGGTGCGGCAGATTTTATCCGCCACGTCGCCGATGCGTTCCAGCTCAGCGATAGTCTTGATGATCGCCATCACCAGGCGCAGGTCGCTGGCGGTCGGCTGGCGCTTGGCGATGATGCGCACGCAGGCCTCGTCGATCGCCACTTCCATCATGTTGACCTGCTTGTCGCCGTCGATGACGCGTTTCGCCAGATCGCTGTCCTGGTTATGCATGGCGGTGATCGCATCAGAAAGCTGTTGCTCCACCAGCCCACCCATGGTCATCACCTGGGTGCGGATATACTCCAGTTCAGCGTTGAACTGGCCGGAAATATGTTTGTTAAGATTTAGGTTGTCCATGGTGTCTCCTGATTGCCCAACTGGTGAGAGCCTGAAAGCACAAGGGCAAATCAACCGTAGCGGCCAGTAATATAATCTTCAGTTTGTTTCTTTGCGGGCTTGGTGAACAGGTCGTCCGTGTTGCTGAACTCAATCAGCTCGCCAAGATACATAAATGCCGTATGGTCGGAGCAACGCGCAGCCTGCTGCATGTTGTGAGTCACGATAACGACGGTGTAGTCCTGTTTCAGCTCGGTGATCAGCTCTTCGATACGCCCGGTGGAGATCGGGTCCAGCGCGGAGCACGGCTCATCAAGCAGCAGCACTTCCGGGCGGATCGCGATACCGCGCGCGATGCACAGACGCTGCTGCTGACCCCCGGAGAGAGAATACCCGCTCTGGTGCAGTTTATCTTTGGTTTCGTTCCATAATGCGGCTTTGGTCAGCGCCCACTGCACGCGCTCGTCCATATCGGCACGGGACAGCTTTTCAAACAGGCGCACGCCGAAGGCGATATTGTCATAAATGGACATCGGGAACGGCGTTGGTTTCTGGAACACCATGCCAACCTTAGCGCGCAGCAGGGCGATATCCTGGGTGTTGGTCAGAATGTTGTCGCCATCCAGCAGGATCTCGCCTTCCGCGCGCTGCTCCGGATACAGTTCGAACATTTTGTTGAACGTGCGCAGCAGGGTGGATTTACCACAGCCTGACGGACCGATAAACGCCGTCACCTGGTTTTTGGTGATATCCAGGTTGATGTTCTTCAGGGCATGGAATTTGCCGTAGTAGAAGTTCAGGTTACGAACTGAAATCTTACCCGGAGCTGTATTCACCATACTCATCTCTATCTCTTCCTCATTCAGCGCAGCATTCGCTGCGCCGCAAAAAATTAACCGTGTTTCTTCTTGGCGAAGATAACGCGCGCCAGGATGTTCAGCAGCAAGACGCACAGGGTGATAATCAATACCCCGGCCCATGCCAGTTGCTGCCACTCCGCAAACGGACTCATGGCAAATTTGAAAATGGTCACCGGCAGGTTAGCAATCGGCTGCATCATGTCGGTGCTCCAGAACTGGTTGGACAGCGCAGTGAACAGCAGCGGCGCCGTTTCCCCGGCGATACGGGCGATAGCCAGCAGGATCCCGGTCATAATCCCTGAGACGGACGCTTTCAGGGTGATCGCCGAGATCATCTTCCACTTCGGCGTCCCCAGCGCATAGGCCGCTTCACGCAGGCTATCCGGCACCAGCTTCAGCATGTTTTCGGTGGTACGAATAACGATAGGCACCTGCAGCAGCGCCAGCGCGATAACGCCCGCCCAGCCCGAGAAGTGCTGCATCTGCGCCACCACGATGGTGTAGACAAACAGGCCGACCACGATAGACGGCGCGGAAAGCAGAATATCGTTGATAAAACGGATGATTTCCGCCAGCACCGATTTGCGGCCATACTCCGCCAGATAAATTCCGGCAAGGATACCCAGCGGCGTACCAAAGACGGTTGCCCACAGGATCAGCAGGCCGCTGCCGGCGAGGGCGTTAGCCAGGCCACCGCCCGCCGTATTCGGCGGCGGCGTCATTTCGGTGAAGAGCGCCAGACTCATGCCATCGAAACCGCGGGTTATCGTCGCCATCAGGATCCAGATAAGCCAGAACAAACCAAACGCCATGGTCGCCATCGACAGCGCCAGAGCGATACGGTTCTTCATACGACGTTTGGCCTGCATCTTGCGACGGGACTCCGCCAGCTCGGTAGAGGTTTGCAATTCAATGGTCGCCATTAGCGTGCCCCCTCATTCTTCGCGAGGCGCATAATCATGAACTTAGACGCGGCCAGAACGATAAAGGTGATAACGAACAGGATCAGGCCCAGCTCCATCAGCGCCGCCACGTGCAGGCCGGTTTCCGCTTCGGCGAACTCATTAGCCAGCGCGGAGGTAATACTATTCCCTGGCATATACAACGAGATGCTGTCGAGCTGGTAGGTGTTGCCGATAATAAAAGTTACCGCCATGGTTTCACCCAGCGCGCGGCCCAGACCGAGCATCACCCCGCCGATCACCCCATTCTTGGTGAACGGTAAGACAATGCGCCAGATCACCTCCCAGGTGGTGCAGCCGATGCCATAGGCCGACTCTTTCATCATCACCGGCGTCTGTTCGAAAACATCACGCATGACCGCGGCGATATAAGGGATGATCATGATGGCCAGAATGACGCCAGCGGCGAGAATACCGATACCAAACGCCGGGCCGGCAAACAGCGCGCCGACGAACGGGATGGTCGACAGGACGTTACCGACCGGCTCCTGGAAGTAAGTCGCAAACAGCGGGGCGAAAATAAACAGGCCCCACATGCCGTACACGATACTCGGGATTGCCGCCAGCAGCTCAATCGCAATGCCCAGCGGACGCTTGAGCCAGGCGGGGGACAGTTCGGTCAGAAACAGCGCGATGCCAAAGCTCACTGGGACGGCGATCAGCAGCGCGATAAAGGAGGTCACCAGGGTTCCGTAAATCGGTACCAGCGCGCCGAAGATTTCGTTGGGCGCATCCCACTCTTTGGTCCACAAAAAAGCAAAGCCAAACTTTTGAATGCTCGGCCAGGAAGAGATGATCAGGGAAACGATGATGCCGCCCAGCATCAATAGCACAATCAGCGCAGCCAGTTTTACCAGCGCACTGAAAATCATGTCACCCTTTTTCCCCGGAGGGGTAAATGCAGGCTTGGTTGCAGCCATAGATTACTCTTTACGTATTAAAACTTGTTCGAATAAATGCCCGGTGGCGTTCGCTCCCGGGCCTACAGTCTGAACCGTAGGGCGGGCAGCGCCTGAACGCCCCCGCCATCTTCGTCAAAAATCTACTGTTAGTACAGCGCTTTACCGCTGCTGTCTTTGACGTTGGTTTTCCATGCCGCGCGAACCTGCTCTACCACGCTTTCCGGCAGCGTCGCGTAATCCAGCGCATTCGCTTCTTTCCCGCCGTTTTTATACGCCCAGTCGAAGAACTTCAGCACTTCAGCGGTCTGTTCCGGCTTGTTGGTCGCCTTATGCACCAGGATGAAGGTGGTTGAGGTGATCGGCCATGCATTTTCGCCTTTCTGGTTGGTCAGGTCCTGAGCGAAAGACTTGCTCCAGTCAACGCCTTTTGCGGCGTTAGCGAAGTTGTCTTCAGTCGGGCTAACCGGCTTGCCGTCGGCAGAGACCAGCTTGGTATACGCGAGGTTGTTTTGCTTGGCGTAAGCGTATTCAACGTAACCAATCGAGCCCGGCAGACGCTGAACAAAGGCGGCGATACCGTCGTTGCCTTTACCGCCCAGGCCGGTTGGCCAGTTAACGGTAGAGCCGGCGCCGATTTTCGATTTCCACTCTTCATTCACTTTGGACAGGTAGCTGGTGAAGACGAAGGAGGTACCGGAACCATCGGCGCGGCGGACCACGGCGATGTTCTGCGACGGCAGCTTCAGGCCCGGGTTGAGTTTAGCGATCGCTGCGTCATCCCATTTTTTAATTTTACCCAGGTAGATATCACCGAGGGTTTTGCCATCCAGCACCAGTTCGCCGGATTTCACGCCAGGCAGGTTAACCGCCAGTACCACGCCGCCAATCACGGTCGGGAACTGGAACAGACCTTCCTGGGTCAGTTTGTCATCAGCCAGCGGAGCATCAGAAGCACCGAAATCAACGGTGTTGGCAATAATCTGCTTAACGCCACCAGAGGAACCAATACCCTGGTAGTTCACTTTATTGCCGGTTTCTTTCTGATAGGTGTCAGCCCATTTGGCATACACCGGCGCAGGGAAAGTTGCGCCTGCGCCAGTCAGGCTTGCTGCTGCGAAGGCAGAGAAAGCGCTCATCGATAAGGTCGCGGCGACAACTGTTGCGACGGTGGTACGCATAACGTTCATAATGTCTCCTGCTGGGATTCGTAAATCATTGTTTCGAGGCTATGGTGAGCAAAATAGGTCAAAGAGGTGACAGTAAAATGTACTAATTATGACAGTTTTATGACAGGCAGAAAGAAGGGATTTTACAGCAAATAATAAATATATAACTCAGATAGTTATCTGTAATCATGACCGTGCAATGACAGAATAATTTTCTTTTTATGACAGCGAAATCGGACCGCAAAACGTTCGTTTGTCACCTACCGCCAGCCAAAATATTTCGCGCAAGTTCGGTAATAAACAGCAGGTGAAAATAAAAAGGGCCGCCGCCGGCAGCCCTTTGCAAGTAATGATGGTTTTACTCAACCGTTACCGATTTCGCCAGGTTACGCGGCTGGTCAACGTCAGTGCCTTTGATCAGCGCGACGTGATAAGCCAACAGCTGCAGCGGTACCGTATAGAAGATAGGGGCGATCGTCTCTTCGACATGCGGCATCTCGATGATGTGCATGTTGTCGCTACCGTTGAAGCCGGCTTCACCGTCGGCGAAGACATACAGCTCACCGCCGCGGGCACGAACCTCTTCGATGTTGGATTTCAGTTTTTCCAGCAACTCGTTGTTCGGCGCCACCACAATCACCGGCATTTCCGCATCAATCAGCGCCAGCGGGCCGTGCTTAAGCTCGCCCGCCGCATAGGCTTCCGCGTGAATGTAGGAGATCTCTTTCAGCTTCAGCGCCCCTTCCATGGCGATCGGGTACTGATCGCCGCGGCCAAGGAACAGCGCATGGTGCTTATCAGAGAAACGCTCCGCCAGCTGCTCAATACGCTTGTCCTGGGAGAGCATCTGCTCAATACGGTTCGGCAGGGCCTGAAGGCCGTGCACGATATCATGCTCGATAGACGCATCCTGACCTTTCAGTCGCGCCAGCTTCGCCACCAGCATCAACAGCACGGTTAGCTGAGTGGTAAAGGCTTTGGTCGAGGCCACGCCGATTTCCGTTCCGGCTTTGGTCATCAGCGCCAGATCGGACTCACGCACCAGTGACGAGCCCGGTACGTTGCAGATAGCCAGCGAGCCGAGATAGCCCAGCTCTTTCGACAGACGCAGCGCCGCCAGGGTATCGGCGGTTTCACCCGACTGGGAGAGGGTGATCATCAGGCTATTGCGACGCACCGCGGACTTGCGATAGCGGAATTCCGAGGCGATTTCTACATCGCACGGGACGCCAGCTAATGCTTCGAACCAGTAACGGGAGACCATCCCGGAGTTATAGGAAGTCCCGCAGGCAACAATCTGAATATGTTCAACCTGAGCCAGCATTTCATTGGCGTTCGGCCCCAGCTCGCTGAGATCCACTTCGCCATGGCTGATGCGCCCGGTCAGGGTGTTCTTAATCGCGTTCGGCTGCTCGAAAATCTCTTTCTGCATATAGTGGCGGTAGATACCTTTATCGCCAGCGTCATACTGCAGATTGGATTCGATCTCCTGGCGTTTCACTTCCGCGCCAGATTTATCGAAAATCACCACCGAGCGGCGAGTGACTTCGGCAATATCGCCCTCTTCGAGGAAGATAAAGCGGCGGGTCACTGGCAGCAATGCCAGCTGGTCGGAAGCGATAAAGTTTTCGCCCATTCCCAGGCCAATCACCAGCGGGCTACCGGAGCGAGCCGCCAGCAGGGTTCCCGGGTCACGGGTATCCATGATCACCGTACCGTAGGCGCCGCGCAGCTGTGGAATAGCGCGCAGCACGGCTTCACGCAAGGTACCACCTTGTTCCAGCTCCCAGTGCACCAGATGGGCGATAACTTCGGTATCGGTCTCGGTGACGAAGACATAGCCGCGAGACTGCAGCAGGGCACGCAGCGGCTCATGGTTCTCAATGATCCCGTTATGGACCACCACAATGTGTTCAGAAACATGCGGATGCGCATTGCTCTCGGACGGTTCGCCGTGCGTCGCCCAGCGAGTATGGGCGATCCCGGTACCACCATGTAACGGCTGCTCTTCTACCGCCTGAGCCAGCATCTGAACTTTACCCAGGCGACGCACGCGGGTCATATGACCTTCGCTGTCGACCACCGCCAGACCGGCAGAGTCATACCCACGGTATTCCAGACGACGTAAACCTTCGAGAAGGATTTCAGCAATATCACGCTGCGCGACTGCGCCAACAATTCCACACATAGTTAAATTTCCTGATAATGGCGATATGCCATGCGTTGTCGCTGACCTGTATTTGCCCGTTTTCCGGGCGCCCCGAGCCTTGTAGAGAGTGGGGTTATTGTTATGGTACTGCCTGCGGACGGGGGTCTATATTGACCCTCTCATCCTGGTTCGCCGGGCATATTTCCCCGGCGATAATCCAAATTATTTCTTCTTCACCGGACGCTGCCAGCCCTGTTTGTGGACCTGCGGTACGCGGCTCAACACCAGTTCGTTATCGGCGATATTGCGCGTGACGGTGGTCCCGGCGGCGATAGTGACGCCGTTGCCTACCGTGACGGGCGCCACCAACTGGGTATCCGAGCCGACAAAGACATCATCGCCAATAATCGTTTTATGCTTGTTCGCACCATCGTAGTTGCAGGTGATGGTGCCCGCGCCGATATTGACGTTATCACCGATCTCCGCATCGCCCAGATAGGTCAGATGACCCGCCTTGGAGCCTTTCCCGAGACGCGCTTTTTTCATTTCCACGAAGTTGCCAACGTGGGCGCCTTCCAGCAGTTCGGCGCCTGGACGCAGACGGGCAAATGGGCCGATGGTGCAGGCAGCCTGCAGCTGGGCATCTTCCACCACGCTATAGGGGCTAATTTCGCAGTCATCGCCGATGGTGCTGTTTTTGATCACGCAGCCGGCGCCGATTTTCACACGATCGCCCAGCACCACATTGCCTTCCAGAATAACGTTAGTATCGATCTCCACATCGCGCCCGTGCTGCAGCGTACCGCGCAGATCGAAACGCGCCGGATCGCGCAGCATCACGCCCGCCAGCAGTAATTTTTCTGCCTGCTCAGCCTGGTAGACGCGCTCCAGGCGCGCAAGCTGCAGGCGATTGTTGACGCCTTCGACTTCGCTCAGGCGCTGCGGATGCACCGCGACGATCTCGCGCCCTTCCTGATACGCCATGGCGATGATATCGGTGATGTAGTATTCGCCCTGAGCGTTGTTATTGGTGAGCTTCGCCAGCCAGCGCTTGAGGTCTGCTCCGCCGGCGATCAGGATCCCGGTGTTGATTTCCTGGATCTGGCGCTGGGCCTCGCTGGCATCTTTGTGCTCAACGATGCCCGTCACCTGGTCATTTTCACGGGTAATGCGGCCGTAGCCCGTTGGGTCATCCAGCTTCACCGTCAGCAGACCAATGCCACCCAGTGGTTTCGCGGCGCGCAGGCGCTGTAGCGTCTCAACCGAGATCAGCGGCACGTCGCCATAGAGCATCAGAATGTCTTCATCATCATTGAAGAAGGGTGCCGCCTGCTGCATAGCGTGTCCGGTTCCGAGCTGCTCAGCCTGCAGCACCCAGTTCAGGTTGTCTTCATGGAGGGTCTGACGCAGCAGATCGCCACCGTGACCGTACACCAGATGCACCGCACATGCGCCTAAATCGTTAGCGGCATCAATGACATGCTGCACCATTGGCTTCCCGGCCAGGGTATGCAGCACCTTAGGAAGATCGGAATACATGCGGGTCCCTTTGCCTGCGGCAAGGATAACCACGCTCATCGCACTATTTGACATACTCATCCTGACGGTAGTTAGAACGGAAAGTAAAAGCCTTTCACGTTGAAATTTCTACATATTTTTCATCATAAAACGAGACGTGGAGAAAACGCCCAAGCCCGCGGTTATACACCATTTTATGACGCTATTTTTAACCACTGCAAATCAGTTTAACGCTGAAAAAGGGGGGTGGGGAGGGTAATCATTGACTATCTCACTGCTTTTGCTGTTTTTTCGCCACCTGAATAAAGCGGCAGAGCGCGGCCCTATTGGCGGAGATTAACAGGAGATGAGCCGACTGAGTGTAAATCAGCCGCAGGCAGGGGAGAGCTGAAGTGATTGGTGGCATCAATAAAATACAAAAGGCCACCGTCAGGTGACCTTCATTTACCGGTTGCACACCGCCAGTGTTGTCGTTTTGATGGGCGATACGTCGTGCAAGCCGGGGAATAGCGCGTGGCTTAGAAGCTCAGTACGCTGAATTTGGCGATGATTTTATGGAACAGTTTCATGATGATTTCCTGACGCAGGTGCAGTTGATAACGCTCTTTTATGTGACATACATCACAAAAATAGAGTCTACGCCTCATCATTTAACTAATCAATAACAATTAAGGGTGGATCCTGTTTTCACTTTATCCACTCGCCAGCCGCTGGCCATAAAAAAAGCCAGCCTGGAAACCAGACTGGCTTTTTACGTTCAAGCCGGTGTTACATCGCTTTTTTGGTCAACTCGATAACGCGCAGTTTAGCGATCGCTTTGGCCAGTTCCGCAGACGCCTGAGCGTAATCCACATCGCCATGGGAGCTCTTAATGTGCTCTTCGGCTTTGCGTTTCGCTTCCAGCGCTCGCGCTTCGTCGAGGTCCTGACCGCGAATTGCGGTATCCGCCAGAACGGTCACGCTGCCAGGCTGCACTTCAAGAATGCCGCCAGACAGATAGATAAACTCTTCATGACCGTGCTGTTTAACGATGCGAATCATACCAGGCTTAATGGCGGTGAGCAGCGGCGCGTGTCCCGGGTAAATACCCAGTTCACCTTCGCTACCCGTTACCTGGATTTTTTCGACCAGACCAGAGAACATTTGTAACTCTGCGCTGACGACGTCCAGGTGGTAAGTCATTGCCATATCACCCTCCGATTAAGGCGTTAAAGTTTTTTGGCTTTTTCCACGGCTTCGTCGATGGAACCGACCATGTAGAACGCCTGCTCTGGCAGGTGATCGTATTCGCCTTCCATGATGCCTTTAAAGCCACGGATAGTGTCTTTCAGCGCCACGTATTTGCCCGGAGAACCGGTAAAGACTTCTGCTACGAAGAACGGCTGGGACAGGAAGCGCTGGATCTTACGTGCGCGAGCTACCACCAGTTTGTCTTCTTCAGACAGTTCGTCCATACCGAGGATGGCGATGATATCTTTCAGTTCCTGATAACGCTGCAGGATGGACTGAACGCCACGCGCGGTGTCGTAGTGTTCCTGACCAACAACCAGCGGATCCAGCTGACGGCTGGTGGAGTCCAGCGGGTCAACGGCCGGGTAAATACCCAGGGAAGCGATCTGACGGCTCAGTACTACGGTTGCATCTAAGTGAGCAAAGGTAGTGGCTGGGGATGGGTCAGTTAAGTCATCCGCCGGTACGTATACCGCCTGTACGGAGGTGATAGAACCGGTTTTGGTGGAGGTGATACGTTCCTGCAGAACGCCCATCTCTTCCGCCAGAGTCGGCTGATAACCTACCGCTGAAGGCATACGACCCAGCAGTGCGGATACTTCAGTACCGGCCAGAGTGTAACGATAGATGTTATCGACGAACAGCAGAACGTCACGACCTTCGTCACGGAATTTCTCAGCCATGGTCAGGCCGGTCAGCGCAACGCGCAGACGGTTTCCCGGCGGCTCGTTCATCTGGCCGTACACCAGGGATACTTTATCGATAACGTTGGAGTCGGTCATTTCGTGGTAGAAGTCGTTACCCTCACGAGTACGCTCACCGACGCCCGCAAACACAGAGTAACCGGAGTGCTCGATCGCGATGTTACGGATCAGCTCCATCATGTTTACAGTTTTACCTACACCCGCACCACCGAACAGACCAACTTTACCGCCCTTCGCGAACGGACACATCAGGTCGATAACTTTGATACCGGTTTCCAGCAGTTCCTGAGAGCTGGAGAGCTCTTCATAGGAAGGTGCTGCGCGGTGGATAGCCCAACGCTCTTCTTCACCGATGTCGCCTTTCATGTCGACCGGCTGACCCAGGACGTTCATGATACGACCCAGTGTTGCTTTACCTACCGGGACTTCGATTGGGTGCTCGAGGTCTTTTACTTCCAGACCGCGGCGAAGACCATCGGAAGAACCCATGGCGATGGTACGAACGATACCGCCGCCGAGCTGCTGCTGAACTTCCAGCACCAGAACTTCTTTACCATTCTGCACCTCAAGAGCTTCGTACACGCGCGGTACGGCATCCTGAGGGAATTCGACGTCAACTACGGCGCCGATTACCTGGACAATTTTTCCAGTAGCCATCTTGAATCCTCTACGAATTAACCTGGTTATACCGCGGATGCACCACCGACGATCTCGGTGAGTTCCTGAGTAATGCTGGCCTGTCGAGCTTTGTTGTATACCAACTGCAGCTCTTTAATCAGGCTGCCGCCATTGTCGGTCGCGGCTTTCATCGCCACCATACGTGCGGCCTGCTCGCTGGCCAGGTTTTCTACCACGCCCTGATAGACCTGAGATTCGACATAACGACGCAGGAGGGTATCCAGCAGCGCTTTCGGATCGGGTTCGTACAGGTAATCCCAGGATTTACGTTTCAGATCAGCGTCTTCTGATGCCGGTAACGGCAGCAGCTGAGTGATCGTCGGAACCTGAGACATGGTGTTAATAAATTTGTTGCTGACAACGTACAGCTTGTCCAGACGGCCTTCATCATAGGCCTGCAACATCACTTTTACCGGGCCGATCAGTTCGGACAGGGAGGGGTTATCCCCCATACCGGTCACCTGTGCAACCACGTTACCGCCAACGGCGTTAAAGAAAGAGACGCCCTTAGAGCCGATCATTGCGAGGTCGCACTGAACGCCTTTATCGGACCATGCTTTCATTTCCGCCAGCAGTTTCTTGAACAGGTTAATGTTCAAGCCGCCGCACAGACCACGGTCGGTCGACACCACCAGGTAGCCCACGCGCTTAACGTCGCGTTCTTCCAGGTAAGGGTGCTTATATTCCAGATTACCGTTCGCAAGGTGACCAATCACTTTGCGCATAGTATCTGCGTAAGGACGGCTGGCCGCCATACGCTCCTGCGATTTACGCATTTTGGAAGCGGCGACCATCTCCATCGCTTTAGTGATCTTTTGCGTGTTCTGGACGCTTGCGATCTTACTACGTATCTCTTTTGCGCCGGCCATGAGCTTCTCCTCAATGCCTTGCGGCCTGCCCTAAGACAGACCGCCAGACGTTACCAGGACTGGGTTGCTTTGAAGGAATCGAGGATGCCTTTCAGCTTGCCTTCGATTTCGTCGTTATAGCCACCGGACTGGTTAATCTCTTGCATCAGCGGAGCGTGATCACGGTCGACGTAAGCCAGCAGAGCGGCTTCGAAGCTACCGATTTTCGCCAGTTCTACATCAGCCAGGTAACCACGTTCTGCTGCGAACAGAACCAGAGACTGCTGCGCGACGGACATCGGCGCATACTGTTTCTGTTTCAGCAGCTCGGTCACTTTCTGACCGTGGTCCAGCTGTTTGCGGGTTGCATCGTCAAGGTCGGATGCAAACTGGGAGAACGCTGCCAGTTCACGATACTGCGCCAGTGCGGTACGGATACCACCGGACAGTTTCTTCATGATCTTGGTCTGCGCTGCACCACCAACACGGGATACGGAGATACCCGGGTTAACCGCAGGACGAATACCGGCGTTAAACAGGTTGGTTTCCAGGAAGATCTGACCATCGGTAATGGAGATTACGTTGGTCGGAACGAATGCGGAAACGTCACCCGCCTGCGTTTCGATAATCGGCAGTGCGGTCAGAGAACCGGTTTTCCCTTTCACTTCACCTTTGGTGAAAGCTTCAACGTATTCGGCGTTAACACGCGCAGCACGCTCCAGCAGACGAGAGTGGAGGTAGAATACGTCGCCCGGGAAGGCTTCACGTCCTGGCGGACGACGGAGCAGCAGGGAGATCTGACGATAAGCAACAGCCTGTTTAGACAGGTCATCGTAAATGATCAGCGCATCTTCACCGCGGTCGCGGAAGTATTCGCCCATTGCGCAACCGGCGTATGGCGCCAGGTATTGCAGTGCAGCAGATTCGGATGCAGTCGCTACCACCACAATGGTGTTAGCCAGCGCGCCGTGCTCTTCCAGTTTACGCACCACGTTAGAAATGGTGGACGCTTTCTGGCCGATAGCAACATAGACGCACTTGATACCGGAATCACGCTGGTTGATGATGGCATCGATAGCCAGCGCAGTTTTACCGGTCTGACGGTCGCCGATGATCAGTTCACGCTGACCACGACCGATTGGGATCATGGCGTCAACGGATTTATAACCGGTCTGTACCGGCTGATCGACGGACTGACGTTCGATGACGCCCGGTGCGATCGCTTCTACTGCGGAGAAACCGTCGTTTTCCAGCGGACCTTTACCATCAATTGGCGCGCCCAGAGTGTTAACCACACGGCCCAGCAGGCCACGGCCAACCGGAACTTCCAGGATACGGCCAGTACATTTAACCTTCATGCCTTCGGCGAGGTCAGCATACGGACCCATCACCACGGCACCAACGGAGTCGCGCTCCAGGTTCAATGCGATAGCGTAACGGTTACCCGGCAGGGAGATCATCTCACCCTGCATACATTCGGCAAGGCCGTGGATGCGGATAACACCGTCACTTACAGAAACAATAGTACCTTCGTTATGAGCTTCGCTCACAACATTGAACTGAGCAATGCGCTGCTTGATCAGTTCGCTGATTTCGGTGGAATTCAGTTGCATGCTCCAGTCCCCTTAAGACTGCAAGACGTCTGCAAGGCGATCAAGACGGCCGCGTACGCTGCCATCAATGACCATATCACCCGCACGGATGATAATACCTGCCATAACAGACTTATCGATTTTGCAATTCAGCTTAACTTTGCGTGACAGACGTTTTTCCATCGCGCTGACGATCCTGGCAAGCTGTTCATCACTCAGTTGGTTGGCAGATATTACTTCTACCTCTGCGATGGCCTCACTGGCCGCGCGCAGGTGAATGAATTGCTCAAGAACGTCCGGGAGCACTTTCAGACGATTGTTTTCCGCCATCACCTTAATCAGGTTCTGGCCGTTTTCGTCGAGTTGCTCACCGCAGATAGCGATAAACGCTTCTGAGAGCGTTTCCGGCGCCAAAGCACCGGAGAGAAGCTCTGCCATTTGGTCGTTTTTGGTCACTTCGGCGGCAAACGCCAGCATATCCTGCCAGCGTTCAACACTGTTGTGTTCGACGGCAAAGTCAAAAGCTGCTTTGGCGTAGGGGCGAGCTACCGTTACAAATTCAGACATCAGCCCCTCCCTCCTTACAGTTCAGCGACAAGTTTATCCACGATGTCGCTGTTAGCAGCTTCATCCACGGAACGTTCGATGATCTTCTCGGCGCCAGCAACAGCCAGGATAGCGACCTGCTTACGCAGCTCCTCACGTGCACGTTTACGCTCAGCATCAATTTCAGCCTGCGCTTGTGCAACGATTTTGGTGCGTTCCTGTTCTGCTTCAGCTTTAGCTTCGTCCAGAATCTGAGAGCGACGCTTGTTCGCCTGCTCAATGATTACCTGGGCTTCCGCTTTCGCTTTTTTCAGCTGGTCGGTCGCGTTGGCCTGTGCAAGGTCCAAATCTTTCTTAGCGCGTTCTGCAGAAGCTAAACCGTCAGAAATCTCTTTCTGGCGTTTTTCGATGGCAGCCATTAAAGGCGGCCATACGTACTTCATGCAGAACCATACGAAGATAACAAACGCGATGGCCTGGCCGAGGATTGTTGCGTTCATGTTCACAGCACAATACCTCTTTAATTAACTCTGTGGCTTAGGTTTCTAACAACTTACTACGCGACGGCGAACATCACGTACAGACCCAGACCTACAGCGATCATCGGGATAGCATCCACCAGACCCATAACGATAAAGAACTGAGTACGCAGCAGAGGAATCAGATCCGGTTGACGCGCTGCGCCTTCCAGGAATTTACCTCCGAGGATGCCGATACCGATCGCAGCACCGATTGCCGCCAGACCCATCATCACAGCGGCAGCCATGTACAGCAGATCCATATTCAGGTTTTCCATGACAGTCTCCAGTTTGTTTCAGTTAAAACGTAGTAGTGTTGGTAAAAATCAATGCTCTTCGGACGCCATCGACAGATAGACAATCGTCAGAACCATGAAGATGAAGGCTTGCAGCGTAATAATCAGGATGTGGAAAATGGCCCAAGGCACATTCAGGATCCACTGTGACCACCACGGCAACAGACCAGCAATCAGAATGAAAATCAGCTCACCGGCATACATGTTGCCGAACAGTCGCAGACCAAGAGAAACCGGTTTGGACAGCAGGCTTACCCCTTCAAGGATTAAGTTGACAGGAATGAACGCCCAGTGATTGAACGGCTGCATGGTCAGTTCTTTAACGAACCCACCTACGCCTTTCATTTTGATGCTGTAGAAAATAATCAGGATGAACACGCCAAGCGCCATCGACAGGGTGATGTTCACGTCGGCAGACGGAACCACGCGCAGTGCAGGCAGGCCGAAAATGTGTTCGCCGATATAAGGAATCAGGTCGATTGGCAGCAGGTCCATCAGGTTCATCAGGAAGACCCAGACGAACACGGTCAGCGCCAGCGGCGCGATAACCTTGCTCTTGCCATGGTACATGTCTTTGACGCTGCCATGGACGAAGCCGATGATCATTTCGATGAAGGTCTGGAATTTCCCTGGTACGCCGCTGGTCGCTTTCTTAGCAACGCTACGGAACATGGCCAGGAACAGCAGACCGAGAACCACCGAGAAGAACATGGAGTCAATGTTGAGCGTCCAGAAGGTGGCCGGGGGGTTGTGCGGATCCACCAGCGAGAAAGTACGCAAGTCAATCTGAAGGTTGTTCAGATGGTGACTTATGTATTCCTGCGGCGTCATATTTTCTGAAGCCATGATGCCTTTTACCCTTTGTTGTTGATTACAGCTGGCGCCAGAACTTGTACCACCAGCACCAAAACCCACGTCACGATCAGCGGCATAAATACCACTTTTAAAACAGCCAGCGCCATCGCCAGAAGGGCGAAGGTCAGCAACACCTTGAAGGCTTCACCGAAGGCGAAGGTCCAGGCCACACGGCCTTTTGCTGGTGTATGCGCCTGATGACGCCAGGCAAAAATCATAAACATCAGGTTCGGCAAAACCACCGCCAAACCGCCGCATACTGCGGAAATGCCCCAGAAGGGGTCTTTGAGGCTGAACAGCAGTCCACTTGCTATTACTGCCAGTAACTGAATAAACAGAAGCTTGCGAGCAACGTTTCGACTCAAGAGCGACACTGACATCACGTTTTTACTCCTGCTCCCTTTGAGGTATGTCGCGTGTCGTATAAAACGTCCTTTAAGACGAAGAGTCAAGCATCAAAAAGCGGACAAATTATACGGTGACGCCCCGTGATTTCAAACAATAAGTAGCAAAATAGTGAATAAATGTTTAATTATTTTCCAACGGACAACTTTCCGTGCATTTCAGCGTTCTGTGAGCAGTCATACAAAACTGCAAATAACGTGGAAACACGGCAATTAAAGCGTGCATTAGATCACATAATAAACATTTCAAGCGCCCTTTAATGAATCAAGGACATAAAACACTATTTTTCATGCTTTTGATATTCAAGATAAAAAGTGAGGACATTATCTAAAACAACCTCACATACAATAAAAACCTTTTATTGACATTTATAATAAAAATTTAACATCACTATGCTGTTTATCTGTGTCGATTTTTAGCACACTGATATTTTCAAAGTTGACTATTTTGTCAGTGAATCACTTACGCTAAGTTAACTGCAAGAAAAGCCATAGTAAAAACATGGTTAAATGCAGCCCGATAATATCGGGAGGTGACCTTTATTTTTGTAACATCCGCAGGCCACATTTTTTCCACATTTTTTGATAAAAACTAACGCGATTTTGGCGTGATCACCACCAGGTGCCGCTCCCCTTCCAACTGAGGAACATGCAGCTCAATCACCTCAGCAATGGCATATCCTTCCGGCAGGTTTTCCATTTCGTCTTTTTGCGCTAACCCTTTGAGTGCATAGAAGTGACCGTTCGCTGCCGGCAGATGATGGCACCAGCTCACCATATCATTGAGCGATGCGAAGGCGCGGCTTATCACACCGTCAAACGGCGGTTCGGCCGGGAAGGCTTCCACGCGGCTCTGCACCGGGGTGACATTATCCAGCTTCAGCTCATGCTGCACCTGACGCAGGAAGCGCACGCGCTTGCCGAGACTGTCGAGCAGGGTGAAATGCGACTCCGGACGCACGATGGCCAGTGGAATGCCAGGGAGCCCCGGTCCGGTCCCGACATCGATAAAGCGCGAGCCCTGCAGATAAGGCGCCACGATGATGCTGTCGAGGATATGACGCACCAGCATCTCATTCGGATCGCGAACGGAGGTCAGGTTATAGGCTTTGTTCCACTTATCGAGCAGCCCGACGTAGGCCACCAGCTGGTTTTTCTGGTGATCGGTGAGCGAAATACCCGCTTCATCCAGCAGACGAGAAAGTTTGTTGAGCACAGTCTGTACCTTCAAAAAATAATGAGCCCGGAGGCGCTAACGCTTACCGGGCTATGAATGATAAAGGCGAACGCTGATTATGCAACAGTGAAATCAGCGCAGGCAGGCGGCCGCAATCAGGCGCTGCGGCGCAGCATCCCCTGCTTTTTCAGCCAAACCAACAAAATAGAGATCGCCGCCGGCGTGATCCCGGAAATGCGTGACGCCTGCCCTATCGACGACGGCTTATGGTCGTTCAGTTTGGCGATCACTTCGTTAGACAGCCCGGTGACCTGGCGGTAATCGAGCGTCGCCGGCAGCACGGTATTCTCATTACGCTGCTGTTTCTCGATCTCATCCTGCTGGCGAGCGATGTAACCTTCATACTTCACCTGGATCTCTACCTGCTCGGCCGCTTGTTGATCTTCCAGTCCCGGTGCGAACGGCGACAGCTGAATCAGTTGCTCGTAGGTCATTTCCGGACGACGCAGTAGATCTTCACCACTCGCTTCACGCGACAGCGGCGCCGTCAGGTGAGCATTCACTTCGGCGGCGCTCTCTGCCTGCGGGTTCACCCAGGTCGATTTCAGACGCTGACGTTCACGTTCAATGCTTTCCAGCTTTTCGTTGTACCGCGCCCAGCGTTCATCGTCCACCAGACCCAGCTCACGCCCCTGTTCGGTCAGGCGCAGGTCGGCGTTATCTTCGCGCAGCATCAGACGATATTCGGCACGGGAGGTAAACATGCGGTACGGTTCTTTGGTACCCAGGGTGCACAGGTCATCCACCAGCACGCCGAGATAAGCCTGATCGCGACGCGGCGCCCAGCCCTCTTTTTCCGCAGAGAAGCGGGCGGCGTTAAGACCGGCCAGCAGACCCTGAGCAGCGGCTTCTTCATAACCGGTGGTGCCGTTGATCTGTCCGGCAAAGAACAGACCCTGAATGAATTTGCTCTCGAGCGTTGGCTTCAGATCGCGTGGGTCGAAGAAATCGTACTCAATGGCGTAGCCAGGACGGACGATCCGCGCGTTCTCCATCCCCTGCATTGAGCGGACGATTTGCATTTGCACATCAAACGGCAGGCTGGTGGAGATACCGTTCGGATAAATTTCGTTTGAGGTCAGGCCTTCCGGTTCAAGGAAAATCTGATGTTGGTTGCGATCGGCAAAGCGCATGACTTTGTCTTCGATCGACGGACAATAGCGTGGCCCGATCCCTTCGATCACCCCAGCGTACATTGGGCTGCGATCGAGGTTATTACGGATCACGTCATGGGTTTTCTCGTTGGTGTGGGTGATATAGCACGGCACCTGGCGCGGATGCTGATCCGCGGATCCCATGAACGAGAAGACCGGCATTGGGTTATCGCCGTGCTGTTGCGCCAGCACGCTGAAATCGATGGTGCGGGCGTCAATACGCGGTGGGGTTCCGGTTTTCAGGCGGCTTACGCGCAGCGGCAGCTCACGCAGACGACGAGACAGTGGAATTGACGGCGGATCGCCGGCACGCCCGCCGCTGTAGTTATCCAGACCAATATGGATTTTGCCATCGAGGAAGGTTCCGACGGTCAGCACCACCGCTTTGGCACGGAATTTGAGGCCCATCTGAGTGACGGCGCCCACGACGCGATCGTTTTCCACAATCAGATCTTCCACTGCCTGCTGGAAGATCATCAGGTTCGGCTGGTTCTCCAGCGCGGTGCGTACCGCCTGACGATACAGCACGCGGTCTGCCTGGGCGCGAGTGGCACGTACCGCGGGCCCTTTGCTGGCGTTTAGTATCCTAAACTGAATACCCGCCTGATCGATCGCGGTTGCCATCAATCCGCCGAGTGCGTCCACTTCTTTTACCAGGTGTCCTTTCCCAATGCCGCCAATCGCCGGGTTGCAGCTCATCTGCCCCAGCGTGTCGATATTGTGTGTCAAAAGCAGGGTTTGTTGGCCCATTCGCGCTGCGGCCATCGCGGCCTCAGTGCCTGCATGACCCCCGCCAATGATAATGACGTCAAAAGGATCCTGATAAAACATGGTGATCTGCCTCGCATAACGCGGTTTGAAAATGGATTGAAGCCCGGGCCGTGGATTCTACTCGGCTTTGGTCTTTTGAGAAAGACTCCGGGATCCTGAGTATTAAAAAGAAGATCTTTATATAGAGATCTGTTCTATTGTGATCTCTTATTAGGATCGACTCTCTTTGTGGATAAGTCGGATCCACGATGTAAGATCAAAAGCTTAAGAAGGATCACTATCTGTGAATGATCGGTGATCCTGGTCCGTATAAGCTGGGATCAAAATGAAGGGTTATACACAGCACAAAAACCATACGACGGTTATTCTTTGGATAACTACCGGTTGATCCAAGCTTTTAAGCATGGTTATCCACAGAAGATCCGACGATCTTTACAATTCTCAGAGCAAATTTTTCCAGGATCCCAGCCAGATTTCCGCTGGATCCTCCGGAATTTCATGTTCCAGTACGTTAATTTTCAGCGTTTCGCCGATCTGTTTTGCGCCGCTGGCCTTCAATGCTGCTTCTAATTTATCGATCGCCCCGCAGAAGGTGTCGTATTCGCGGCTGCCGATCCCGATGGCGCCAAAGCGCACGGCGGAAAGATCGGCCTTCTGCTCCAGCAATGCGTCATAGAAGGGAACCAGGTTGTCGGGAATGTCGCCGGCGCCATGCGTTGAAGAGATAACTAACCAGATCCCTTCCGCCTGCAGATCGTCAACCAGCGGACCGTGCTGGATTTCAGTGCTGTAGCCGGCTTCTTCCAGCTTTTCCGCCAGATGCTCTGCTACATATTCCGCACTGCCCAGGGTGCTGCCGCTGATAAGTGTAATGTCTGCCATGATCGCCGATCGCCCGCTCAACTGTTCAGAGTGGCGTATTGTACGCTGTGAGCGAGCTGGGATCTACCTGTGGAAAAATGTGGGATTAAAAAAAGCGATCAGGGCTTGATGGTACGCATGATCGGGTTCTGCAGCACGATCAGCGTCTCGGTGGACTGAATTTCATCAATTGTTTGGATCTTGTTGATAAGTACCTGCTGCAGGGCATCGATGGATTTACACATCACCTTAATAAAGATGCTGTAGTGGCCGGTGGTGTAATAAGCCTCGGTGACCTCCTCCAGGCTTTCCAGGCGAGCAAGGGCGGAAGGGTAGTCCTTGGCGCTCTTGAGAATAATGCCGATAAAGCAGCCGACATCATAGCCCAGCTGCTTGGGGCTGACGTCAATGCGCGCACCGGTAATGATACCCGCCTGTTTCATCTTTTCGACGCGCACATGAATGGTGCCCGGGCTGACGCTGAACTGTTTAGCCAGTTCGGCATAGGCGGTACGGGCGTTGGCCATCAGCGCATCGAGAATGCCGCGGTCCAGATTGTCGATCTGATAATTTTCCATATCTTTTTCTTATGAAGTTTGAGGGTTCTTGCTATTTTAGCGTCATATTTTGATGAATTAAAAGTCGATGCGGCTTTTTATTGATTGATTATTGTATTGCGGCCCTGTTTTGTTGCTTAATCAATGGCAACAGGACGCAGGAGTTATAAAAATGAAAACCGCATATATCGCAAAACAACGCCAGATCAGTTTCGTTAAATCCCACTTTTCCCGTCAGCTGGAAGAGAAGCTTGGCCTGATTGAAGTCCAGGCGCCAATCTTAAGCCGCGTGGGCGATGGGACGCAGGATAACTTGTCCGGCTGCGAGAAAGCGGTTCAGGTAAAAGTGAAAACACTGCCCGACGCCCAGTTCGAAGTGGTTCATTCGCTGGCGAAGTGGAAGCGTCAAACCCTGGGACAACACGACTTCAGCGCGGGCGAAGGGCTGTACACGCACATGAAGGCCCTTCGCCCCGATGAAGACCGTCTGACGCCTATCCATTCCGTTTATGTTGACCAGTGGGACTGGGAGCGCGTGATGGGCGATGAAGAGCGTCACGTCGGCACTCTGAAGGCAACCGTCGAGGCGATCTACGCCGGGATCAAAGCTACCGAGCTGGCGGTCAGCCAGGAATTTGGCCTGAAGCCTTTTCTGCCGGAACAGATCCATTTTGTTCACAGCCAGGAGCTGCTGAGCCGCTATCCCGATCTTGATGCCAAAGGCCGTGAGCGAGCCATTGCCAAAGAGTTGGGGGCCGTCTTCTTAATTGGTATCGGCGGCAAACTGTCTGACGGTAAGCGCCACGACGTGCGTGCGCCGGATTATGATGACTGGAGCACAGAGATTTCTGAAGGCTTTGCCGGTCTGAACGGCGATATCCTGGTTTGGAACCCGGTGCTGGAAGATGCTTTCGAGATCTCCTCAATGGGGATCCGCGTTGACGCCGAAGCGCTGAAGCGCCAGCTGGCCGTGACCGGCGATGAAGATCGCCTACAGCTTGAATGGCACCAGGCGCTGCTGCGCGGCGAGATGCCGCAGACTATCGGCGGCGGCATTGGCCAGTCTCGTCTGACGATGCTGCTGCTGCAGCTTGACCATATCGGCCAGGTACAGTGCGGCGTATGGCCGGCCCAGGTTCGCGAAAGCGTTTCCGCGCTGCTGTAATGAATTAGCGCCGCCAGCGTCGCAGCAGGCGGCTACGCAGCCCGGTATCAAAGCGCCAGATATGATCGAAGATGCGCATGATGCCGGGTTTGCCGTGTACCGACATCGCCACCGCGTGAAAACGGTGCTGGTGCTTACGCTGTAACTCCCCCACCTGAGCAATCACCTCATCCGGCAACCGCTGGGCGATAAAGTCAGAGATCACGACGGCATCCGCATCCACCCACTGCGGGTTTTGCAGACGTTCAATAATGGCGCGAAAACAGCTGGCCAGATCGGTACCGCCGCGAAAGCGCTGGCTTAAAAAGCGGATCGCCTGCTCCAGCCCGCGCTCGCTGGTCAGTTCGTAATGCACCACTTCGCTGGAGAACAGCATAATAAAGCAGCGACGGTTATCGGCCAGCGCGACGCGCATCAGGGCCAGACAAAAGGCCTTAGCGCACTGCTCGTTAAAACCGCCCATCGACCCTGACGTATCGACGCAGACAATAAAGGGCCCGCGCGGCTGTTCATCAAAATCCTGCCGTGTTACCGGGCGTTCGGTGATTTTCTCACGCCAGGCGTCGCCATGCAGCCGGTAGGTGAGCAGCTGTTTCTCTACCAGCTTGCGATAAAATTCAAACTCCAGCTCCGTGATGCCGAGCGTCGCCAGCTCCGGCGGCAGCAGGCGAAGAATGTCGTCACTCTGCTGGAGGCCGTCGACTTGCTCCGGTACTGTCGCCGGCTCGCGCACCAGGCTGCGAAAGGTTTCCATCGGGGCGTCTTTCTTCGGCACGGATTTCGCTTCCCGTGAACGTCCGAGTTGTTCCGCCAGCTGCAGTAGCTCCGGTTGCTGGTTGAGAAAATCGCCATAGCGCACGATCAGCTGATAGTCGCCGCGTTTGAGTTCGCCAGCGCTCATATCCCACAGACGCCCGGCGGCAGTGTCATTTTCCGCCAGTACCGGATCGAGCTGACCGCTGAGCGTCATTCGTTCCTGGACCTCACTGAGTAACTGATCGCGTTCTTCATCCAGCAACTGCTGGTTAAGGCTGGTGGCTTGCACCACCAGGCTCAGGCGCCAGCGCTGTAAAAACAGCGTATGCAACGCCGGGGTAAAGGTGGCATTGTCATCCACCAGCTTCTGCGCCTGAGCGGCAAAAGGAGACTGTAGCTGGTGCAGTTTGCCGAGGATCTGCGGGAGCTGGACGATAAACTGCGAGGTAGAGAGTAGCTGAGCCTGCTGATAGGTTTGCACTTCGGCGTCCAGATCCGGCGGGACGTTAACTTCTTTCAAACGGGCGCGAACGGCTTCACGCCAGCGTGGAATATCCGCCGCGATGATGTTTTTCAGGCGGGGGAATTTCTCAAAGAACACCGCCAGCTGAGGAGAGGCCAGCAGCGCCAGCAGCATCTCCTCGATCATTCCCTCTTCGCTGACTGCCAGCATGACATTCAGCATATCGAGCGTCATGGCTGCTTCGCCTGTTTAATCTGCGCGCCGACGTCCTGCAGGCTGGCTTCGATTCTTCCCAGCCACTCGACCGGGATAAACAGACACTTTTGCTGCTCGCTGAAGCGGTTGTGTTGCTGGTGCCACTCATCATCGAGCGCCTCCAGCTGTTGGCGAATTTCTGCCGGCATGTTCTCCTGCGATGCGCTACCGGGCAGCGCGAGGCGTGAGCCCTGCAGGCTGACGTCGCGGACGACCAGGTGCTGGCTGGTGTCGACATCCATATTGAGCAGTTGGGCAAAGCCGATCCCGTTGAGCTTACCGCGGATCTCACCGCCCTTTTCCAGCCAGTTGGCTAACGCCTCGCGTTCAAAAGTAATGTGGATCACTTCCATATCGTGAAGTTTGAGCGGCTGCTGCAGCAGCAGCGTCAGGGTGGTCCCCTGGATCTCCGCCGGCAATTCATAATGCGGTTTGCGGCTAAACATCCCGCCAAGGCGGGTGACCTTCAACGCCGTTTTGTCGCTTTGCTGCTGTTGGATCTGAATGCGTCTCTGGACAATGGCCCCCAGCCGCGTCAGCATCGCCTGCTGTTGCCAGGCGTGACAGGTCATGAGCGTTTCCAGCTGCTGCGACATCAGGTTCATGCTCTCGACGTTGTGCCACAGACAATCTTTCAGCAGGATCAGATCTATCGGCGCGATGCTGTCGCGCCCGCTGAAGAAGGCGCTGGCCTGCAGCAGGCGAATGGCCTTTTTCCAGCGGCGATCCGAGACGTACGGCGCATTTGGCAGGGCATCCAGCTGCTGGCGGAGCTGGAATATCAGCTCAAACACCGCGTCTGGCAGTTTGATATTGCCGATCTGCTGCTGCCATTGGGTAAACTCTTCGTCGCTAACCTGCAGCGCGCTGGGCACTGGATTGATGTTTTCATCCTGCTGGCTGACCAGCATTGAACGGAAATTACCTTTATCCTGCACTTTATCAAGCCACAGACGGATCAGCATTCGGTCATACAGCGCTTCCAGACTGCTGTCGGCTTCGGGGAGTTCGTTCGACGCGGCCACCAGCAGGCGCATCGGGATTTTCTCTTCGTGCGCCCCATTGCGGAAGTGACGTTCGTTAATCGCCGTCAGCAGGGTGTTGAGGATTGCCGGACCCGCTTTCCATATTTCATCGAGAAAGACGATTTCGGCTTCCGGCAGGTAGCCGGCGGTTAAACGTTCGTAACGGCCTTCATCCTTCAGTGCCTGAATGGACAGTGGCCCAAAAACTTCTTCCGGGGTGGAGAAGCGGGTCATCAGGTATTCAAAAGCGCGCGCCTGCTGGAAGGCGAATTTGAGGCGGCGGGCAATCAGGCTTTTGGCGATCCCCGGTGGGCCGAGCAAAAAAACGCTCTCGCCGCTGAGCGCCGCCAGCAGGCAGAGGCGTATCGCGTGGCTGCGTTCAAAGAGTCCTTTTTCGAGTGCCGCGCTGAGCCGGGAAATTCTTTCAGCCAGTAAATGTGTTTGAGCCATAATTGAGTTGCGTGCTTTGTCATGTATCGTTATTGGGTCGAGTATAGATGTTAGAGCAGGGGCGGTAATAGCCTGAAGAATCGATTTATTTTTTTTGAGCCAGGTTAATATGGTGTCTGTTAGGGGTACGATTTCGCAAATAATCGTGCATACTGTGCGCTTTTTGTGGGCCAAGGGACTAGGCACACATTTGTTTTATAAACGAAAAGACTAGTCTATGAGCACTGATAATAAACAATCGTTGCCGGCATTAACGTTGGCGGCCATCGGCGTGGTGTACGGCGATATCGGTACCAGTCCACTGTATACCTTGCGCGAATGCCTGTCAGGTCAGTTTGGCTTTGGCGTTGAACGCGACGCCGTGTTTGGCTTTTTGTCGCTGATTTTCTGGCTGTTGATCTTTACCGTATCGATTAAATACATCACGTTCGTGATGCGGGCGGATAACGCCGGGGAAGGCGGGATCTTAACGCTGATGTCGCTGGCCGGACGTAATACCTCGGCCCGAATGACCTCCGTACTGGTGATCCTCGGCCTTATCGGCGGTAGCTTCTTCTATGGCGAAGTGGTGATTACGCCGGCGATTTCCGTTATGTCGGCGATAGAGGGGTTAGAAATTATCGCCCCGCAGCTTGATACCTGGATTGTCCCTATCTCCATTATCGTGCTGACCCTGTTGTTTGTGATCCAGAAGCACGGGACCGGCATGGTCGGTAAGCTGTTTGCGCCGATTATGCTGATCTGGTTCCTGTTGCTGGCGGTGCTCGGCGCGCGAAGCATTTACGCTAACCCGGAAGTTCTTCAGGCGCTAAACCCCTACTGGGCGGTGCATTTCTTCCTGCAGTACAAAACGGTTTCCTTTATTGCGCTCGGCGCGGTGGTGCTGTCGATTACCGGGGTGGAAGCGCTGTACGCCGATATGGGTCACTTCGGCAAACTGCCGATCCGCGTGGCCTGGTTCTCCGTCGTGCTGCCCTCGCTGGTGCTGAACTATTTTGGCCAGGGCGCGCTACTGCTGAAGCACCCGGAAGCGATTAAAAACCCGTTCTTCCTGCTGGCGCCGGAGTGGGCGCTGATCCCGATGCTGATTATCGCCACGCTGGCGACGGTTATCGCCTCGCAGGCAGTGATCTCCGGGGTCTTCTCCCTGACCCGTCAGGCAGTGCGTCTGGGCTATCTGTCGCCGATGCGCATTATCCACACCTCGGAAATGGAGTCCGGACAGATTTACATCCCGTTCATTAACTGGCTGCTGTACGTTTCTGTGGTCATCGTTATTGTCAGCTTTGAGCATTCGTCTAATCTGGCGGCGGCGTATGGTATCGCGGTCACGGGCACCATGGTGCTGACCTCCATTCTGTCGGCAACGGTGGCGCGCAAAAACTGGCACTGGAATAAGCTGTTTGTCGGCCTGATGCTGGTGGCCTTCCTGTGTATCGATATTCCGCTGTTTTCGGCGAACCTCGATAAGATTGTCTCCGGCGGTTGGCTGCCGTTGTCCCTGGGGCTGGTGATGTTCACGGTGATGACCACCTGGAAGAGCGAACGTTTCCGCCTGCTGCGCCGAATGCACGAGCATGGCAATTCGCTGGAAGCGATGATCTCTTCGCTGGAGAAGTCACCGCCGGTGCGTGTGCCGGGTACCGCGGTGTATATGTCCCGCGCCCTGAACGTGATCCCGTTTGCCCTGCTGCATAACCTGAAGCACAACAAGGTGCTGCATGAGCGAGTGATCCTTCTGACTCTGCGCACCGAAGACGCGCCTTACGTGCATAACGTTCGCCGGGTGCAGATTGAGCAGCTATCGCCGTCGTTCTGGCGGGTGGTGGCCAGCTACGGCTGGCGGGAAACGCCGAACGTTGAAGAGGTGTTCCATCGCTGTGGCCTGGAAGGACTCAGCTGCCGAATGATGGAGACCTCGTTCTTCATGTCGCATGAGTCGCTGATTATCGGCAAACGACCGTGGTATCTGCGCCTGCGCGGCAAGCTTTATCTGCTGCTGCAGCGTAACGCCCTGCGGGCGCCGGATCAGTTTGAAATCCCGCCAAACCGGGTTATCGAACTCGGTACCCAGGTCGAAATCTGATGTTAAAAAAGCCTTTCCATTGCGAAGGGCTTTTTGTTTCTCACTCCGGCTGTCATCTCCTGTCGCTGTCTTGCGAAACGTTTCGATGGCGATCACATTTCTCTCTTCTGGTGATGGTTTTCTGCTCACACATTGATAATAATTATTTTAGCGAAACGTTTCGCTAGTGGAGCAAAAGAGAAAAATGAAAAAAGGCACCGTACTTAACGCTGATATTTCCGCGGTCATTTCCCGCCTGGGCCACACCGATACGCTGGTGGTCTGCGATGCCGGATTACCGGTTCCCCGCAGCAGCACGCGCATTGATATGGCGCTGACTCAGGGCGTACCTTCCTTTATGCAGGTGCTGGAAGTGGTGACGACGGAAATGCAGGTTGAAGCGGCTGTTATCGCGGAAGAGATTAAAACCCATAATCCGCAGCTCCACGCGACGTTGCTCACTCACCTTGAGCAGCTGCAGCAGCACCAGGGAAATACCATTGAAATTCGTTACACCAGTCATGAGCAGTTCAAAAAACAAACCGCAGACAGTCAGGCGGTAATTCGCAGCGGGGAGTGTTCCCCGTTTGCGAATATCATTCTCTGTGCCGGCGTCACGTTCTGAGGTCGCCGTCATGGAAGCCTTATTGCAACTGAAAGGGATCGATAAAGCGTTCCCTGGCGTCAAGGCGCTCTCCGGCGCGGCGCTGAATGTCTATGCCGGTCGGGTAATGGCGCTGGTAGGAGAAAATGGCGCCGGCAAGTCCACCATGATGAAGGTGCTGACCGGGATCTACACCCGTGATGCCGGCTCTTTGCTGTGGTTAGGCAAAGAGACGACCTTTAACGGCCCCAAATCCTCCCAGGAAGCCGGGATCGGTATCATCCACCAGGAACTGAACCTGATCCCGCAATTGACGATTGCCGAGAACATCTTCCTTGGTCGCGAATTTGTTAACCGTTTTGGCAAAATCGACTGGAAGCAGATGTATGCCGAAGCCGACAAGCTGCTGGCAAAGCTGAATCTCCGCTTTAACAGCCAGAAGCTGGTGGGCGATCTGTCGATTGGCGATCAGCAAATGGTGGAGATCGCCAAAGTGCTGAGCTTTGAATCGAAAGTCATCATTATGGATGAACCGACCGATGCGCTGACCGATACCGAAACCGAATCGCTGTTCCGCGTCATCCGCGAACTGAAGTCGCAGGGGCGCGGCATCGTCTATATCTCCCACCGTATGAAAGAGATCTTCGAGATTTGCGACGACGTGACAGTCTTTCGTGACGGGCAGTTTATCGCCGAGCGCGAAGTGGCTTCGCTGGATGAGGACCGACTGATCGAGATGATGGTCGGCCGTAAGCTGGAAGATCAATATCCACATCTCGATAAGGCGCCGGGCGCGGTGCGCCTGAAGGTCGATAATCTCTGCGGCCCGGGCGTGGAAAACGTGACCTTTACCTTGCGCCAGGGGGAAATCCTGGGTGTCGCCGGGCTGATGGGCGCCGGACGGACCGAACTGATGAAAGTGCTGTACGGCGCGCTGCCGCGCAGCAGCGGCTCCGTGACGCTGGATGGCCATGAAGTGGTGACCCGCTCGCCGCAGGACGGTCTGGCGAACGGCATTGTCTATATCTCCGAAGATCGTAAGCGCGATGGCCTGGTTCTCGGGATGTCGGTAAAAGAAAATATGTCCCTGACGGCGCTACGCTACTTCAGCCGGGCGGGCGGCAGCCTTAAGCATAAAGATGAACAGCAGGCGGTCAGTGATTTCATTCGGCTGTTTAACGTCAAAACGCCGTCCATGGAGCAGGCGATCGGCCTGCTTTCCGGCGGCAACCAGCAAAAGGTCGCCATTGCCCGCGGGCTGATGACCCGGCCAAAGGTGCTGATCCTTGATGAACCGACCCGCGGCGTCGACGTCGGGGCGAAGAAAGAGATCTACCAGCTCATCAATCAGTTCAAAGCCGATGGCCTGAGCATCATTCTGGTCTCCTCTGAGATGCCGGAGGTGTTGGGCATGAGCGATCGCATCATTGTGATGCATGAAGGGCATCTCGGCGGTGAATTCACACGCGAGCAGGCCACCCAGGAAGTATTGATGGCTGCCGCTGTGGGCAAGCTTAACCGTGTGAATCAGGAGTAAGAAAGATGACAACCCAGGCTGTTACTGGTCGCCGTTATTTCACGAAAGCGTGGCTGATGGAGCAAAAATCGCTGATTGCCCTGCTGGTGCTGATCGCGGTGGTATCGACCATGAGCCCCAACTTTTTTACCGTCAATAACCTGTTCAATATCCTGCAACAGACCTCCGTTAACGCCATCATGGCGGTAGGGATGACGCTGGTCATACTGACCTCGGGGATCGACCTGTCCGTCGGCTCCCTGTTGGCGCTCACCGGTGCGGTGGCAGCGTCGATTGTTGGCATTGAGGTTAATGCGCTGGTGGCGGTCGCTGCTGCCCTCGCATTGGGTGCCGCGATCGGCGCAGTCACCGGGGTGATTGTGGCGAAAGGCCGCGTGCAGGCCTTCATCGCTACCCTGGTGATGATGCTGCTGCTGCGCGGCGTGACCATGGTGTACACCAACGGCAGTCCGATCAACACCGGCTTTAGCGATAACGCCGATCTGTTTGGCTGGTTTGGCATCGGGCGTCCGCTGGGGATCCCGACGCCGGTATGGATCATGGCTATTGTCTTCCTGGCGGCCTGGTACATGCTGCACCATACTCGCCTGGGCCGTTATATTTACGCGCTGGGCGGTAATGAAGCGGCGACGCGTCTGTCCGGGATTAGCGTCAATAAAGTCAAAATTATCGTCTACGCCTTGTGCGGGATGCTGGCGTCGCTGGCCGGGATCATCGAAGTGGCGCGTCTCTCTTCCGCGCAGCCGACGGCGGGGACGGGCTATGAGCTGGACGCCATTGCGGCGGTGGTGCTCGGTGGCACCAGCCTCGCGGGCGGCAAAGGACGCATTGTCGGCACGCTGATTGGCGCGCTGATCCTTGGCTTCCTGAATAATGGTCTTAATCTTTTAGGCGTTTCTTCCTATTACCAGATGATCGTTAAAGCGGTGGTGATTTTGCTGGCGGTACTGGTAGATAACAAAAAGCAGTAACTGAGAACTCTACAGGACATCTTAACTATGAATATGAAAAAACTGGCGACCCTGGTCTCTGCTGTTGCGCTAAGTGCGACCGTCAGCGCGAACGCGATGGCCAAAGACACCATCGCTCTGGTTATCTCTACCCTGAATAACCCGTTCTTCGTGTCGCTGAAAGACGGCGCGCAAAAAGAAGCTGACAAGCTGGGCTACAACCTGGTGGTGCTGGACTCCCAGAACAACCCGGCGAAAGAGCTGGCGAACGTCCAGGATTTGACGGTGCGCGGCGCCAGGCTGCTGCTGATCAACCCCACCGACTCTGATGCCGTCGGCAACGCCGTGAAGATGGCAAACCAGGCGAAAATCCCGGTCATCACCCTTGACCGTCAGGCCACAAAAGGCGATGTCGTGAGCCACATTGCGTCTGACAACGTGCAGGGCGGAAAAATGGCTGGCGATTACATCGCGAAAAAAGTGGGTGAAAGTGCGAAAGTCATTGAGCTGCAGGGCATTGCCGGGACTTCTGCGGCGCGCGAGCGCGGCGAAGGCTTTAAACAGGCCGTGGCGGCGCACAAGTTTAACGTCCTGGCCAGCCAACCAGCCGATTTCGACCGTACCAAAGGGCTGAACGTGATGCAGAACCTGCTGACCGCGCATCCTGACGTGCAGGCGGTATTCGCGCAAAATGATGAAATGGCGCTGGGCGCCCTGCGCGCGCTGCAGACCGCAGGCAAGTCCGATGTGATGGTGGTTGGATTTGACGGCACTCCGGATGGCGAAAAAGCAGTAAACAGTGGCAAACTGGCGGCGACCGTCGCACAGTTGCCGGAGCAGATCGGCGCGAAAGGCGTTGAGACGGCTGATAAGGTACTGAAGGGCGAAAAAGTGGAAGCTAACTACCCGGTTGAGCTGAAGCTGGTCGTTAAGCAGTAAAATGCGATTCGGACTGGCAACGGTCCGAGGGACAATATAAAAAAAGAAAAGCAGGGCATGCGCCACCGGATCCCGGTGGCGCGCTTTCCCGGGAACAGAAATGATGAAAACTGCAGGCAAACTTGTCGTCCTTGGCAGTATCAATGCCGATCACATTCTTAACCTTGACGCTTTCCCGACGCCGGGCGAAACCGTCACCGGCAACCATTATCAGGTGGCTTTCGGTGGTAAAGGGGCCAACCAGGCGGTCGCCGCCGGGCGCAGCGGAGCGGATATCGCGTTTATCGCCTGCACCGGCGATGACGACATCGGTGAACGCATCCGCCGCCAGCTGGCGAGCGATAAAATCGACGTGGCGCCTGTGCGCGCAGTCGCCGGGGAAGCGACCGGCGTGGCGTTAATCTTCGTTAACGCCGAAGGTGAGAATGTCATCGGTATTCATGCCGGCGCCAATGCGGCGCTTTCCGTCTCCCAGGTTGAGGCGGAAAAGGAACGTATCGCCAGCGCACAGGCGCTGTTAATGCAGCTGGAGTCGCCGCTGGAGAGCGTGTTGGCGGCGGCGAAAATCGCCCATCACCATCAGACCACCGTGGTGCTTAATCCCGCGCCAGCGCGTGAACTGTCCGATGAACTGCTGGCGCTGGTGGATATCATTACCCCCAACGAAACCGAAGCGGAAAAGCTGACCGGTATTCGCGTTGAGAGCGACGAGGATGCGGCAAAAGCCGCCGACGTGCTGCATGCCAAAGGCATTGGTACGGTGATGATCACCCTCGGCAGCCGCGGCGTCTGGCTCAGTGCCGAAGGCGAAAGCCGTCGGATCCCGGGCTTTCGTGTGCAGGCCATTGATACTATCGCTGCCGGTGATACCTTTAACGGCGCGCTGGTAACCGCGTTGCTGGAAGGGACTTCCCTGCCGGAAGCGATCCGTTTTGCGCATGCCGCGGCGGCGATCGCCGTGACCCGCAAAGGCGCGCAGCCATCCGTGCCGTGGCGCACAGAGATTGATGAATTTTTAGCGCAACAGGGGTAATGCTTGGCTACGATGAAAGATGTGGCCCGCGTCGCGGGCGTTTCCACATCGACGGTGTCACACGTCATCAATAAGGACCGCTTTGTCAGTGAGGCGATTACCGCCAAAGTAGACGCTGCGATCAAAAGCCTCAACTACGCCCCCTCTGCGCTGGCGCGTAGCCTTAAGCTTAATCAAACCCGTACCATCGGCATGCTCATCACTGCCAGTACCAATCCGTTTTATTCGGAGCTGGTGCGGGGCGTAGAGCGCAGCTGTTTTGAGCGGGGTTATAGCCTCGTACTCTGTAATACGGAAGGTGATGAGCAGCGAATGAATCGTAATCTGGAGACGCTAATGCAAAAACGCGTCGATGGACTACTGCTGCTGTGCACGGAGACCCATCAGCCCTCTCCGGAAATTATGCAGCGCTATCCGTCGGTACCGACGGTCATGATGGACTGGGCTCCCTTTGATGGCGATAGCGATCTGATTCAGGATAACTCGCTACTTGGCGGCGATATGGCGACCCAGTATCTGATTGACCAGGGGCATTCGCGCATTGCCTGTATTGCCGGCCCGCTGGATAAAACCCCGGCTCGTCTGCGCCTTGAAGGTTACCATGCTGCGATGGCGCGCTGCGGCCTGCCGGTTGCCGACGGATACGTGGTGACCAGTGATTTTGAGTTTGGCGGCGGGTTTAGCGCGATGCAGCAGCTGCTGGCTTTGCCGCAGCGGCCGCAGGCGGTATTTGTCGGCAACGATGCCATGGCGGTTGGCGCTTATCAGGCGTTGTACCAGGCCGGTTTGCACATTCCGCAGGACATGGCGCTGGTGGGCTACGATGATATTGAGCTGGCACGCTATATGACACCGCCGTTGACCACCATTCACCAGCCAAAAGATGAGCTGGGAGAACTGGCCATCGATGTGCTGATCCATCGAATGGCCGATCCGCAGCAAAAACAGCAGCGCGTTCAGTTAACGCCGGAGCTGGTGGTTCGTGGCTCCGCTTAGCGTTTGTGCCGCTCGCTAATCAGATTACGGCCATCTTTCGCTCTTAACAGCATAAACATCAGCGCCGACACGATGGTGATCACGCCCATGGTTATAAAGGTGTAGTGAAACTGCTGTACCGTGCTGGCATTGTCAAAACCTTCATAGAAGCGCAGCACCGCAGCGCTGATGGCCACCCCGAGACTGATTGAAAGCTGCTGGGTCACCGCCAGCAGGCTGTTACCGCTGCTGGCATTGTCATCCGTCAGATCGGCCAGCGTAATGGTATTCATCGAGGTGAACTGCGTGGACATCGCCATCCCCAGCACAAACAGTGGCAGAAGAAGCATCCACAGCGGCATCTCTGGCGACTGCAGCGAGAACTGGGCAATCATGAGGCCAATAAATACCGTGATCCCCACCAGGGTCTTACGATAGCCAAACCAGCGCAGCACCTGGGTAACGGTAGATTTCGCAATAATGGAGCCGATAGCGGTAGGGGCAATCATACAGCCGGCGATAATGGCCGGATAGCCGAAGCCAACCTGCAGCATCAGCGGCATCAGAAATGGCACACAGCCGGTACCCAAACGCGTGGCAAGGTTGCCAGCAATGCCGACTGAGAAAGTATGCGTCTTAAATAAAGAGAGCGAGATAAGCGGCGCCGGATGGCGGCGCGCGTGGCGAACATAGGCCACGAGCAGTAACAGACTGACGGCAATCACGGCCAACGCCAGCCATGTCGCCACGATTTTTTCTCCAAACAGTTCAATACCGCTGGAAAACAGTACCAGGCTTAAGCCAAATAACAGAAAACCGGTTATATCGAAGCGCCTGCGCGGCGTCGTGAAATTTGGCATGAATTTGCGGGCATACAGAATGCCAATCACCCCGATGGGAATGTTTATCAGGAAAATCCAATGCCAGCTGGCCCAGGTGACAAACACCCCGCCGAGCACCGGGCCCAGTATCGGCCCCACCAGACCTGGCATGGTCACAAAGTTCAGTACCGGAAGCAGCTCGCTGCGGGGATAGGCGCGCAGCAGCGCCAGCCTCGCCACCGGCATCATCATCGCCCCGCCGATCCCCTGAATCACCCGAAAAATGACCAGCTCCATTAATGAGCTGGAGAGCGCGCAGGCGAGAGACCCCAAAGTGAACAAGCTAACAGCGATGATAAAGACCCGGCGCGTGCCGAAGCGATCGGCCAGCCAGCCGCTGACCGGGATCAGCATCGCTACCGTTAGCGTATAGCTGATAATGGCCGACTGCATCGCTAAGGGAGAACGATTAAGACTGTGGGCAATAGCCGGGAGGGCGGTGTTAAGAATGGTGGCATCCAGCGCCTGCATAAAGAAGGCCATCGCCGCGATCCACGGCAGGCCAGCCATACTGCGCCCTTTTTTTCCGCTCATGCCAATTCCTTGTTATTGATTTACGGGGTGAGGGGCGTTCAACAACGCCTGGCAGGCGAGCAAGGCACCTGGCGCATCACTGTTGAGAATGGCATCGACAATCGCCTGGTGGAGATCCAGCTTCACTACTTCATTTTGCGTAATCGACGTGAAGTAGGTGTGGTAGACGGAATGAAATAAAGAAGCGAATGAGCTGAGGAAAGGATTACCGCTCATTTCATAGATATGTTCATGCCAGGCCATATCGACCTCTATCCAGCGATCGCGCTGAAAATGACGTTTCAAGGCAATCATCTCTTCCATTAAAGTATTGAGCTGCGCTTTTTGTTCTGCGGTGCCGTTAGCGGCAGCGAGAAAACAGGCCTGGGGCTCCAGGCTGCTGCGCATGACGAGAAAGTGGCTCACCACTTCTTCGAAGTTATCTTCTGTTAGCCACCAGGACAGGAGTTCCTTATCCAGGAAGTTCCAGCTGCTGCGCGGCATCACCCGGGTGCCAATGCGAGGGCGAGGCAGCAACATGCCTTTTGCCGTTAGCGTCTTCACCGCTTCACGGACGGCGGTACGGCTCACACCGAACTGCTCCCCCAACTCCATCTCGCCGGGAAGAATGCTTTCCGGCTGATATTCGCCAGTCAGTATTTTTTGGGCGAGCTTCTCGGCCAGTACCCAGGAGATGTTCTTTTGTGCCGCCAGTTGCTGTGCGCTTAAAGACATAAATGCCGTTCCTTTCTTTTCTTTACTCTAACAGTATGCCACCAGGCGTCCCGTTTCGTCGGTTAAAACAGCAAAACGGCGGTTTTTTGCGACATTCCTCGCCGCATTGTTGAAAAAAGAGACGGTTGAAAAGTTTTTTTGAATTTCCCCTTGTCACCTCAGAATTACTCCCTATAATGCGCCTCCACTGACACGGAACAACGGCAAACAAGCCGCCGGGTCAGCGGGGTTCCGGTGAGAACCTCGCAGAGAAAAGCAAAAATAAATGCTTGACTCTGAAGCGGGAAAGCGTAATATGCACACCCCGCGCCGCAGCGAAAAACGAAGCGGCACTGCTCTTTAACAATTTATCAGACAATCTGTGTGGGCACTCAAAGTGACATGGA
>NZ_JANCOB010000040.1:0-1574 GCF_024296565.1 Klebsiella sp. SWET4
CATCGACAACGACCTCGTTGTCGACGCCGACGAGGAAGTGTTCGAGATGAACAACGGCTGCGTCTGCTGCACGGTGCGCGGCGACCTGATCCGCGTCCTCCAGGGCCTGATGAAGAGGAAGGGCGGCTTCGACGCCATCATCGTCGAGACCACGGGGCTGGCCGATCCTGGCCCGGTGGCTCAGACCTTCTTCGTCGACGAGGACGTCAAGGCCCGCACCGCGCTCGATTCGGTCACCGCCGTGGTCGACGCCAAGCACATCATGCTGCGGCTGGGCGACAGCAAGGAGGCCGTCGAGCAGATCGCCTTCGCCGACCAGATCCGCCTGTCGCGGGCCCTGGTGAAGCTGGACTGCGACACCCCGCTGCCCGAGCCGCTGGACGATCTGAAGGTGCGCGAGCCGGACAAGGCGGCGCTGGCGGCCTTCCTGGACCAGATGGAGTTCCGGTCCCTGGCCCGCCGCGTGGGCGATGGTTCGGCCGCCGCCGCGCCGGGGACCCTGGATCGTCCGCCGGCCCAGCCCAAGGCGCCGGTCACCACCGTCTCGTACATGGGCGCGGCCGCCCGCGCCGCCGCCAAGCCGGCGGCCGAGCCGATCACCATCGACCACGCGACCTATTCTTGCGTCCGTGACGTCGAGACCCTGAAGGCCTGGGTGGCCAGGGCGACGGCCAAGGGCGTCGTGGCCTTCGACACCGAGACCGACGCGCTGGGTTCGGCGACGGCGGGCCTCTGCGGGATCTCGCTGGCCGTGGCGGCCGGCGAGGCCTGCTACATCCCGGTCGGCCACTGCGAGAAGGAAGGCCTGGCGCTGGAAGCCGCCGCCGACCTCGTGCAGATCCCGCTGGCCGACGTGATCGCGACGCTGAAGCCGCTGCTGGAGGATCCGGCGGTGCTGAAGGTGGCGCAGAACGCCAAGTACGACATCGCGGTGCTGTCGCGCCACGGGATCCAGGTCTCGCCGATCGACGACACCATGCTGATCTCCTACGTGCTGGAGGCGGGCTTGCACGGCCACGGCATGGACGAGCTGTCGGAGCTGTGGCTGGGCCACAAGCCGATCCCGTTCAAGCAGGTGGCCGGGACCGGCAAGGCCCAGATCAGCTTCAAGCACGTGGCCCTGGCCGAGGCGACCGCCTACGCCGCCGAGGACGCCGACGTCACCCTTCGCCTATGGGAGCGGCTGAAGCCGCGCCTGGCGCGCGAGGGCCTGTCGACCGTCTACGAGACCCTGGAACGCCCCCTACCCGCCGTGCTGGCGATGATGGAGAACGACGGCGTCAAGGTCGATCCCGAGGCGCTGCGCCTGCTGTCGAACGAGTTCTCCCTACGCATGGCCCAGTACGAGGCGCGCGCCCAGGAGATCGTCGGCCGGCCGTTCAACCTGGGCAGCCCCAAGCAGATCGGCGACGTGCTGTTTGGCGAGATGAACATGAAGGGCGGCAAGAAGACCGCCACCGGCCAGTGGTCCACCGACAGCGACGTCCTCGAAAGCCTGGCCCTCGAGCACGAGCTGCCGCGCGTGCTGCTGGACTGGCGTCAGCTCTCGAAACTGAAGGGCACCTATACCGAGA
>NZ_JANCOB010000041.1:0-1204 GCF_024296565.1 Klebsiella sp. SWET4
ATTCTGAGATGTTTTTATTTGGTCCAAACATGCCGCCTTGCTGCTTGATAATATTCATTCTGACGAGTTCTAACTTGGCTTCATTGCACCGTTTGACAGGTAACTTTGTAATCTCGCTAAGTTGAGAATCGGTGATTCTGTCCATTGGTTTATTCCACCCATAGGTTTTACGCAGAATGGCAAGCAGCACTTTAAACTGTCGCTTGGTCAGATCTGCGCCCGAATAAGCCTCAAGCATCATATTTGATAGTCTGGCGTAACCATCATCGAGATCTGCCACATTACGCTCCTGTCCGGCAAAGTTACCTCTGCCGAAGTTGAGTATTTTTGCTGTATTTGTCATAATGACTCCTGTTGATAGATCCAGTAATGACCTCAGAACTCCATCTGGATTTGTTCAGAACGCTCGGTTGCCGCCGGGCGTTTTTTATTGGTGAGAATCGCAGCAACTTGTCGCGCCAATCGAGCCATGTCGTCGTCAACGACCCCCCATTCAAGAACAGCAAGCAGCATTGAGAACTTTGGAATCCAGTCCCTCTTCCACCTGCTGATCTGCGACTTATCAACGCCCACAGCTTCCGCTGTCTTCTCAGTTCCAAGCATTGCGATTTTGTTAAGCAACGCACTCTCGATTCGTAGAGCCTCGTTGCGTTTGTTTGCACGAACCATATGTAAGTATTTCCTTAGATAACAATTGATTGAATGTATGCAAATAAATGCATACACCATAGGTGTGGTTTAATTTGATGCCCTTTTTCAGGGCTGGAATGTGTAAGAGCGGGGTTATTTATGCTGTTGTTTTTTTGTTACTCGGGAAGGGCTTTACCTCTTCCGCATAAACGCTTCCATCAGCGTTTATAGTTAAAAAAATCTTTCGGCCTGCATGAATGGCCTTGTTGATCGCGCTTTGATATACGCCGAGATCTTTAGCTGTCTTGGTTTGCCCAAAGCGCATTGCATAATCTTTCAGGGTTATGCGTTGTTCCATACAACCTCCTTAGTAAATGCAACCATTATCACCGCCAGAGGTAAAATAGTCAACACGCACGGTGTTAGATATTTATCCCTTGCGGTGATAGATTTAACGTATGAGCACAAAAAAGAAACCATTAACACAAGAGCAGCTTGAGGACGCACGTCGCCTTAAAGCAATTTATGAAAAAAAGAAAAATGAACTTGGCTTATCCCAGGAATCTGTCGCAGA
>NZ_JANCOB010000041.1:1214-1447 GCF_024296565.1 Klebsiella sp. SWET4
GGGATGGGGCAGTCAGGCGTTGGTGCTTTATTTAATGGCATCAATGCATTAAATGCTTATAACGCCGCATTGCTTACAAAAATTCTCAAAGTTAGCGTTGAAGAATTTAGCCCTTCAATCGCCAGAGAAATCTACGAGATGTATGAAGCGGTTAGTATGCAGCCGTCACTTAGAAGTGAGTATGAGTACCCTGTTTTTTCTCATGTTCAGGCAGGGATGTTCTCACCTAAGCT
>NZ_JANCOB010000042.1:0-1387 GCF_024296565.1 Klebsiella sp. SWET4
CCGTGCTGACCGGCGCCTTCTATCCGATCCTCTGCGGCTCGGCCTTCAAGAACAAGGGCGTCCAGCCCCTGCTCGACGCCGTCGTCGACTACCTGCCGTCGCCGGTGGACATCCCGCCGACCAAGGGCATCGACTTCAAGACCGAAGAAGAAATCACCCGCAAGGCCTCGGACGACGAACCGCTGTCGGTTCTGGCGTTCAAGATCATGGACGACCCCTTCGTCGGTTCGCTGACCTTCTGCCGCATCTATTCGGGCAAGATGGAAACCGGCATGAGCCTGCTGAACTCGACGCGCGACAAGCGCGAGCGGGTCGGCCGCATGCTGCTGATGCATGCGAACAACCGCGAAGACATCAAGGAAGCCTATGCCGGCGACATCGTCGCGCTGGCTGGCCTGAAGGAAGCGCGCACCGGTGACACGCTGTGCGATCCCGACAAGCAGGTGATCCTCGAGAAGATGGAATTTCCCGAGCCGGTCATCGAGATTGCGATCGAGCCGAAATCCAAGGCCGACCAGGAAAAGCTGGGCGTCGCCCTGCAGAAGCTGGCCGCCGAAGACCCGTCCTTCACCGTCTCGACCGACCACGAGTCGGGCCAGACGATCCTGAAGGGCATGGGCGAACTGCACCTCGACATCAAGATCGACATCCTGAAGCGCACCTACAAGGTCGAGGCCAATATCGGCGCGCCGCAGGTGGCCTATCGTGAATCGCTGGGCCGCAAGGTCGACATCGACTACACGCACAAGAAGCAGACCGGTGGTACGGGCCAGTTCGCCCGCGTCAAGCTGGTGTTCGAGCCGGGCGAAGCCGGTTCGGGCTTCGTGTTCGAAAGCGCCATCGTCGGCGGCGCGGTGCCGAAGGAATACATCCCCGGCGTCGAAAAGGGCCTCAACAGCGTGATGAGCTCTGGCGTGGTCGCGGGCTTCCCCGTGGTCGACGTCAAGGTTCAGCTCGTCGACGGCAAGTATCACGACGTCGACTCGTCGGCGCTCGCCTTCGAAATCGCTTCGCGTGCCGCGTTCCGCGAGGCGCTGCAGAAGGGCAAGTCGGTTCTGCTCGAGCCGATCATGAAGGTCGAAGTGGTGACCCCGGAAGACTACACCGGCTCGGTCATCGGCGACCTGAATTCCCGGCGCGGTCAGATCCAGGGTCAGGACATGCGCGGCAACGCAAACGTCATCAATGCGATGGTGCCGCTCATGAACATGTTCGGTTACGTGAACAATCTGCGCTCGATGAGCCAGGGTCGCGCGACCTTCACCATGCAATTCGATCACTACGCAGAAGCGCCGGCTAACGTGTCGGCGGAAGTCCAGAAGAAGTTTGCCTGATTGTCGTCGGTCTCGAACTGACGATTGAACGGAGAGTCAAATGGCCAAAGCAA
>NZ_JANCOB010000043.1:0-1386 GCF_024296565.1 Klebsiella sp. SWET4
CAATTTGTCTCATGCCCCCTCCAAATACTTTTCGTATTCTGCGAGCCTTTTTTATAAAAGATTGATCGCCCACCAAAACGCTGCCTATTGGGGTACCTAATCCTTTGCTCAGGCAAATGGAAATGGAGTCAAATATTTCTCCATATTGCTCCGGGGTTTCGCCTTGGGCTACAATGGCATTAAATATCCTTGCTCCGTCTAAATGTAATTTTAAATTATTTTTAAGGCAAACTGATTTAATTCCCTGAATATCAGCGAAATTATAACAACTACCACCACCTCTGTTAGCGGTATTTTCTAATGATACTAATGAGCTGAAGGGTTTGTGAACATCTTCTGTGTTGTTGATGGCAGATTGTACCAAATCGGCTGTTAACCTGCCCCTGTTGCCATTTAATAAACGTACAGAGCAACCGCTGTTAAAGGCAATACCACCACCTTCGTACTGGTAAATATGGGAAAGAAAATCACAAATTACCTCATCGCCCGGCTGGGTATGCGCTTTAATGGCAATTTGATTAGTCATAGTGCCACTGGGGCAAAATAAGCCGGCTTCCTTTTTAAAAAGAGAAGCCATCCTGTTTTCTAATCCAATCACAGTAGGGTCTTCGCTAAAAACATCATCACCAACTTTAGCTTTAAACATATATTCAAGCATGGAAGGAGAGGGGTGTGTCACAGTATCTGAGCGAAAATCGATCAATTCCTGATTCATGCTGCGAAGATAGCTCCTTAAGCAACAACTTTTTTATTCCCAAATTTTTACTTTTTTCCACAAACATTAGTAAATTCCGGCGTTGTGACGTAACTTTGCACACCTTTGACAAAAAAAGAGTATTTTTCGGCTTTTATTGCACTAAATACAACTTTTTGCGTCTCGTAGCGTTTAGTACATTAATCAGTTATAATATACCATGAGGCAGCTCAAAATTGCAACCCAGATTACCAACAGAGATTCTCAAGCCGTAGAAAAGTATCTGCAGGAAATATCTAAAATTCCGATGATCACTCCCGAAGAGGAAACAACACTGGCTCAGAAAATCAAAATGGGTAACCAGAGAGCATTGGACAAGTTGGTGCAAGCCAACCTGCGTTTCGTTGTTTCGGTTGCAAAACAGTATCAACATCAGGGTTTATCGCTAAGCGATCTCATCAACGAGGGAAATCTCGGCCTTATTAAGGCGGCGCAACGCTTTGATGAAACTAAAGGGTTTAAATTCATCTCTTATGCCGTGTGGTGGATTCGTCAGTCTATTTTACAGGCATTAGCAGAGCAGGGCAGATTGGTTCGTTTGCCTCAAAACAAAATCGGAACCTATAATAAAGCCAATAAAGCTTATATGGCTTTTGAACAGGAACACGAACGTGAACCTAGCACAGAAGAGT
>NZ_JANCOB010000044.1:0-1360 GCF_024296565.1 Klebsiella sp. SWET4
CCGAATGGACATGCTGACTCCTCCTGGTGGTTGAGGAGGTCATATTGATCACGGTTACAAAAGTTTGCAATAACGCTTCTACCGGAGCTGCTGTCACGCGCGCATCTGCAAGCTAGGTGTCGCATCCCGGACGATTGCATAGACTCTAAACGCTATCCACTCTTCATGGCCCGAGCCGTTCTAAAGGAGTTGATAGAGTCCTTGCAATCCACCCAGGGAGTGAAGCCATGTTGATAGCCCTGCACAAGAACGCCCGCACCACGCCCGCCGTGCGTGCCGAGATCGCAGCCAGCGATGAACCAGCCAGCATCCTGGCCCAGCGCTTTGGGATCACTGAGCAGACGGTCTACAAGTGGAAGAAGCGCGATGTCTTTGCAGACCGCTCGCACACGGCCCATCGCCTGCAGACGGTGCTCACGCCTGCGCAAGAGACCGTGGTGGTTCACTTGCGCCGTACCTTGCTGCTACCTTTGGATGACCTGCTGGCCGTGACACGGGAGTTCATCTGTCCCCATGTCTCGCGCTCCGGGCTGGACAGGTGCTTGCGCCGCCATGGAGCGGGCAACCTCAACGCCCTCAAGCCCCAGGAGCCTGCGGTAGCCCACAAGGCCTTCAAGAGCTACGAGCCAGGCTACGTGCACATGGACGTGAAGTACCTGCCCCAGATGCAGGATGAGAGCAGCCGGCGCTACCTATTCGTGGCCATCGACAGGGCCACGCGTTGGGTGTTTGTGCAGCTCAAGTCCAACAAGACCGCCGCCAGTGCACAGGCCTTCCTCAAGGCGTTGCACAAGGCCTGTCCGATCAGGATCAACAAGCTGTTGACCGACAACGGCAAAGAGTTCACGGACCGTCTGTTTGCCAGCAAGGAACGCGAACCCAGCGGCAACCATGAATTCGATCAACTGTGCCGGGAGTTGGGCATAGAGCACCGATTGACCAAGCCCAGGACGCCCAGAACCAACGGCATGGTGGAGCGGTTCAATGGACGCATTGCGGACGTTCTGAAGACCCACCGGTTCAACAGCCGCGAGGACATGGAGGAGACCTTGCTGCGCTATGTGGCCTTGTACAACCACCAGTTGCCGCAGTCAGCGCTCAAGAGCAGTACGCCGATGCAGGCCATGAAAGATTGGTACCAGACCCACCCGCACCTGTTTCACAAGCGACCATATGATCGTACGGGATGCGACAGTTACACAAGCCGCGCAGATGCCGGCAAGCCCTGGCAGGTGAAACCGGTCACTGGCACGCTCTGTCGCCCGCGCAGCTGTATCAGCGAATTACACCCTGCAACGCCTTGCGGACCCCTGGTCAGACGGGACTTGGGGGTTGCCACCTGCCGGCGAAGCCGGTGAAG
>NZ_JANCOB010000045.1:0-981 GCF_024296565.1 Klebsiella sp. SWET4
TTAACCATAACTGATACAGATTCTAAAGCATTACCGGACGATTTGTCTGTTACTTTACCTGAAACTGATAGTTCCTGTGACCAGGCAACATGAAACATAGAAATAAAAAAGACCAGAAAGAAAATCGGAAATCTTTTTTTCATACGTAAGTAGTTTTAAACGTTAGAGAATGTTTTGGTTTTGTTAGCATAAGAAGTGTGAGGTTTTCTTCACCAACAAATACAAAGCAAAATTCCTATAGGGACCTCTACTTTAAGCATTTTTTACCACTACATTACCTCTACAAAGTGCTTGAAAAAGGCTTTTTTGTGCCTTTTTATATACTACTTTACCTCTACATTCATATTTTTGCAATGATGATTTCGAAAACGATTGCAGTTTTTTTTAGTACACTACTACTAATCAATTATCCAATTTTTGCCCAAAATGCTATTGGCTTACCAGTTGTAAAAAATTATACTACTGAGGATTTTCGTGCAGGAACGCAAACCTGGAGAATGGCTCAGGATAAAAATGGTGTTCTATATTTTGCCAATAATAGCGGATTATTGGTTTTTAACGGTACTTACTGGAAGCTGTACAAATTACCTAACGCTACAATTATCAGGTCGGTTGCAATTGATAAAAAGGGAAGGATAATAGTAGGGGGTCAGGATGAAATAGGTTATTTTTTCCCTGATAAAAATGGCTCTCTTGTTTATAATTCTTTTAAAAGTTTAATTCCGCTACAATCGAGGCAGTTTGGAGATATATGGAATATTACTTTAAACGATGATGAAGTTTTTTTCAGGGCTACCGACAGGATATTTTTCCTTAAAAATTCAACCATACAGGTATTTTATCCGAATACAGAATGGCTTTTTTTAGAAAAATGCGGCAATGCAGTTTATGCCCAGGACAAGAACAAAGGGTTGATGGTTTTTAAAAACAATGCATGGGAACCCTACTCTGTTGATCCGATTGTAAAATATGAGGTATTGA
>NZ_JANCOB010000045.1:991-1312 GCF_024296565.1 Klebsiella sp. SWET4
CACGCCTGATACTTTATTAATAGCATCGTACAAAAAAGGCATTTACAGTTTAACGGGGACTTCGGCAAAACGAAAAACAACAGTTTTAGATAAAGAGCTTATTAATAATCAAATTTATACCGCCAAAAAAATTAACGATAACCGTTATGCCATTGGAACCATTTCCAACGGATGTTATATTATTAATCACAATGGCAGCCTCGTTCAAAAATTCACCAAAAAAGAAGGCATTCAAAACAATAGTATTCTAAGTCTTTTTTTCGACAGAGATTTAAATCTTTGGCTCGGGCTGGATAATGGCATTGATTTTATTGCATATAA
>NZ_JANCOB010000046.1:0-1306 GCF_024296565.1 Klebsiella sp. SWET4
CTCGGCCAACATCCAGTACGACCTGGGCGGCGCCAAGCTGACCTCGATCACCGCCTACGAAAACACCCACGGCTATAGCCGCGGCGACATCGACGGCGGCAATCCGACGGGCCCGGGCTTCATCCCGTTCCAGTCGGACACGCAGGACGGCATCAAGAACCTCTTCCAGTGGACGCAAGAAGTGCGGCTGGCCAGCGACACCGACGGTCCGCTGAGCTGGCAGGTCGGCGGCTTCTACTTCGACACCAAGTACGCCATCCGCACCGATCCATTCTTCACCGCCCCCACCACCCTGCAGCAGAAGAACGAGTCGTGGGCGGTCTTCGGTCAGGCCTCGTACAAGGCCACCGACGCCCTGACCCTGACGGGCGGCCTGCGCTACACCAAGGACGACAAGGACCTGAAGGTCCTCTACGGCCCCAACATGGCCGCGCCGGTCTCGGTGTCGGACTCGAAGGTCACCTGGGACCTGAGCGCCTTCTACAAGCTGACCGACGACGTCAGCGCCTACGCCAAGGTGGCCTCGGGCTTCCGCGGTCCGTCGATCCAGGGTCGCGACATCGCCTTCTTCTCGCCGGCCTCGGCCGCCAAGTCGGAGACGATCATGTCTTACGAACTGGGCCTGAAGAGCGAGCTGATGGATCGCCGCGTTCGCCTGAACGGCGCGGTCTTCGCCTATGAGATCACCGACCCGCAATTCAGCGCCGTCGGCGGCGGCTCGAACTCGAACCGTCTGATCAACGCCAAGAAGGGCGAGGCCTACGGCCTGGAACTGGACGGCGAGTTCGTGGTCACCCCGAACCTCGTCCTGACCGCCGGCTACAGCTACAACCACACCAAGATCAAGGACAACACGCTGGCCGTCGCCGTCTGCGCGGCCTGCACGATCACCAATCCGCTGAACGCGGCCGGCCAAGCCCTCGTGAACGGCAACCCGTTCCCGAACGCGCCGAAGTACATCTTCGACTTCACCGCCCGCTATGCTTACCCCATCGCGAGCGGCGAGCTGTTCGCCTACACGGACTGGAAGGTCCAGGGCTTCACGAACTTCTTCCTCTACGAATCCAAGGAGTTCTACAGCAAGGGCGATTTCGAGGGCGGCCTGAAGCTGGGCTACGAGAACATGGCTCAAGGCTATGAGATCGCCGTGTTCGGCCGCAACATCACCAACGAGAAGAACCTCAAGGGCGTCATCGAGAACTACATGGCGGCCGTCTACAACGAGCCGCGCATCGTCGGCGTCTCGATCAGCGCCAAGCTGAACTAGCTTTTTCTGTCTGTCCCGCGTCCCGATCCTCCCCTTCTT
>NZ_JANCOB010000047.1:0-1249 GCF_024296565.1 Klebsiella sp. SWET4
AATTCGGCCTTTCCGGCAGGTGCGCCGATCCCGTGGCCATCAGATATCGTTCCGTCTGGCTACGTCCTGATGCAGGGGCAGGCGTTTGACAAATCAGCCTACCCAAAACTTGCTGTCGCGTATCCATCGGGTGTGCTTCCTGATATGCGAGGCTGGACAATCAAGGGGAAACCCGCCAGCGGTCGTGCTGTATTGTCTCAGGAACAGGATGGAATTAAGTCGCACACCCACAGTGCCAGTGCATCCGGTACGGATTTGGGGACGAAAACCACATCGTCGTTTGATTACGGGACGAAAACAACAGGCAGTTTCGATTACGGCACCAAATCGACGAATAACACGGGGGCTCATGCTCACAGTCTGAGCGGTTCAACAGGGGCCGCGGGTGCTCATGCCCACACAAGTGGTTTAAGGATGAACAGTTCTGGCTGGAGTCAGTATGGAACAGCAACCATTACAGGAAGTTTATCCACAGTTAAAGGAACCAGCACACAGGGTATTGCTTATTTATCGAAAACGGACAGTCAGGGCAGCCACAGTCACTCATTGTCCGGTACAGCCGTGAGTGCCGGTGCACATGCGCATACAGTTGGTATTGGTGCGCACCAGCATCCGGTTGTTATCGGTGCTCATGCCCATTCTTTCAGTATTGGTTCACACGGACACACCATCACCGTTAACGCTGCGGGTAACGCGGAAAACACCGTCAAAAACATTGCATTTAACTATATTGTGAGGCTTGCATAATGGCATTCAGAATGAGTGAACAACCACGGACCATAAAAATTTATAATCTGCTGGCCGGAACTAATGAATTTATTGGTGAAGGTGACGCATATATTCCGCCTCATACCGGTCTGCCTGCAAACAGTACCGATATTGCACCGCCAGATATTCCGGCTGGCTTTGTGGCTGTTTTCAACAGTGATGAGGCATCGTGGCATCTCGTTGAAGACCATCGGGGTAAAACCGTCTATGACGTGGCTTCCGGCGACGCGTTATTTATTTCTGAACTCGGTCCGTTACCGGAAAATTTTACCTGGTTATCGCCGGGAGGGGAATATCAGAAGTGGAACGGCACAGCCTGGGTGAAGGATACGGAAGCAGAAAAACTGTTCCGGATCCGGGAGGCGGAAGAAACAAAAAAAAGCCTGATGCAGGTAGCCAGTGAGCATATTGCGCCGCTTCAGGATGCTGCAGATCTGGAAATTGCAACGAAGGAAGAAACCTCGTTGCTGGAAGCCTGGAA
>NZ_JANCOB010000048.1:0-1226 GCF_024296565.1 Klebsiella sp. SWET4
GGCTTGGGATAAAACATTAGCATATTGGAAAACATTGAAAACAGATGAAGATGCCCAGTTTGATTTGGAATTGAATTTCAATGCGGATCAGATTGAACCGCAAATTACTTATGGCACTAATCCTGGATTAGGTACAGGTATTTCTAAAAATATTCCTTTGGCGAGTGAAGTAAAAGATGGTGAAGCCTCTTACAAAAAATCATTAGCATACATGGGCTTTGCAGAGAATGAAAAATTAATTGGTAAGCAGGTTGATTATGTTTTCTTGGGAAGTTGCACCAACGGAAGAATTGAGGATTTCAGAGCATTTGCCAGTATTGTAAAAGGTAAAAAGAAAGCGGATAATATTACAGCCTGGTTAGTTCCGGGTTCTCATATCGTTGAAGCTCAAATTAAAGAAGAAGGTATTTTGGATATTTTAACCGAAGCAGGATTCCAATTACGCCAGCCGGGATGCAGTGCATGTTTGGCAATGAATGACGATAAAATTCCTGCGGGCAAATATGCGGTTAGCACAAGCAATAGAAATTTCGAAGGCAGACAGGGGCCGGGTTCAAGAACCCTTTTGGCAAGTCCTTTAGTGGCTGCTGCTGCTGCCGTTACCGGTGTGGTTACTGATCCAAGAGAATTTCTTTAATTAATAATTCATAATTAACAATTAATAATTGAAAACATGGCTTACGATAAATTCACCATATTAAAAAGTTCTGCAGTTCCTCTTCCTATTGAGAATGTAGATACCGATCAAATTATTCCGGCTCGTTTTTTAAAAGCGACAAAACGTGAAGGCTTCGGCGATAATTTATTTAGGGATTGGCGTTATAATAACGATGATTCTCCTAAACAGGATTTCGTTTTAAACAATCCAATTTATTCCGGAAAGATTTTAGTTGGCGGAAAAAATTTTGGTAGCGGAAGTTCTCGTGAACATGCTGCCTGGGCTATTTACGATTACGGGTTCCGTTGTGTGATATCAAGTTTCTTTGCTGATATCTTTAAAAACAATTCATTGAACATTGGCATTTTACCGGTTACTGTTTCACCCGAATTTTTGGATAAAATTTTTAAAGCAATTGAAGCTGATCCTAAAGCAGAAATTGAAGTAAATCTTCCGGAACAAACAGTTACCATTTTGGCAACAGGCGATAAAGAAAGCTTTACTATTAATGGCTATAAAAAGCATAACCTGATTAATGGTTTTGATGATATTGATTATTTGCAATCGA
>NZ_JANCOB010000049.1:0-207 GCF_024296565.1 Klebsiella sp. SWET4
GCCCTCCCCCGAAATCAGAGGCAGGCTATCGCACGCCGGTCCGGAGGCAAGCCCCGGCGGAACGCGGTTATCCGCCGGCCTTCACCGAGACAGAGCCGCGACGCTCCAGCTTGCCCCAGCCGACCCGGCCGCCCCGGATGGCCATGACCACCGACTTGACGACCACGTAGTACATCAGCTGGCGATAGCCGAACCGCTGCACGGGCA
>NZ_JANCOB010000049.1:217-938 GCF_024296565.1 Klebsiella sp. SWET4
CGCGCGCTTTTCCAGGATCATGCCCAGAGCGCCGGCCGACAGGTCGACGCCGATGAACACCGCCCAGTAGATCAGGCCCAGGATCAGGTCGTCCGGACGCCACTCCACCGGGTGGGCGACGGCGGCGTAGACGCTGCTGATCAGGGCCCAGATCACGCCCAGGTCGACCAGGGGCGCGGCGACGGCCAGCAGGATCTGGAAGAGCCAGATCTGCGGCAGGGCCACGAAGCCCAGGACCGGCGTCTTGGTGTTGAACATCGCCTTGCGGTGCTTCCACACGCACTGCAGCGTGCCGAACGACCAGCGGAAGCGCTGCTTCAAGAGGCCGCCGACGGTGTCGGGCGCCTCGGTATAGGCGCGGGCGTCGGGGTCGAAGGCCACCTTCCAGCCGGCGCGCTGGCAGGCGATGGTCAGATCCTGGTCCTCGGCCAGGGTGTCGGCCGGATAGCCGCCCAGGGCGTCGAGCACGCTCTTGCGCCACGCGCCCACGGCGCCCGGCACCACGGTGACCGCGCCGAGCGCCGCCAGCGCCCGACGCTCCAGGTTCTGGGCGGTGACATATTCCAGGGCCTGCCAGCGGGTGACGATGTTGACCCGGTTGCCGACGATGGCGTTGCCGGCCACCGCGCCGATGTCCTCGTCCTGGAACCAGCGGGCCAGGCGGCCGATGGTTTCCGGGGGGAACAGGGTGTCGGCGTCCAGGGCCACGACGTACTCGCCC
>NZ_JANCOB010000049.1:948-1190 GCF_024296565.1 Klebsiella sp. SWET4
CTTGGCCACGGCCAGGCCGCGGGTCACGGCCCGCGCCTTGCCGCCGTTCTCGAACGACAGCAGCGTCACGCGCGGATCGTTGGCGAAGTGGGCGCGCACCTCGTCGGCCGTGCGGTCCTTGGAGCCGTCGTCCAGAACCAGCACCTCGAGGTTCTTCCACTTCGACTCCAGGATCCGCGCCACCGAGGCGGCGATCACCTTCTCCTCGTTGAAGCAGGGGATCAGCACGCTGACCAACGGAC